>NC_020504.1:4286507-4593669 GCF_000349325.1 Streptomyces davaonensis JCM 4913 | reverse complement strand
GCACCTGCGCCTGGAGCGACAGAACACCGCAGATCAGGGTGACGGCGGCGTAGCGCCGGTCGCGCAGGACCTGCCAGCCGGAACCGGTGGGCGGCGCCTTCTCGGCGGGCCGGGACTCCCGTGCACGCAGCCACCGCAGTGGCACCGCCGCTGCCGGGTAGGTCAGCGCGGTGCACCACAGCAAGGCCATGTACCCGGCCGTGGTGTCGGCCTGGATGACCAGCGCCGAGGCCGCCGCGCCGATCGTGACGCCGACGTTGGTCACCACCCGCAGATAGGCCCGCAGCCGCACCCGTTCGACGCCCTCCCCGACCGTGGCGACCAGCGCGCCGCGGGCCGCGGTGCTGCCCTGCTCGGCGAGGAGGAAGACCAGGATCAGTGCCAGGAACACCGGGAACGTACGGGCGAAGGCCAGCGCGGCCATCGTGGCGAACTGGACGCCGAGCAGGCCGGTGTACGTCGGCCGGGGGCCGAACCGGTCCGCCATCTTCCCCAGCGGTACGGCACCGGCCAGCGCCGCGATCCCGGCGACGGTGAGCGCGGAGGCGACCTGGTGCACGGGCAGTCCGACGACCCGCGTGAAGAACAGGGTGCTGGTGGTCAGATAGAGCCCGCTGCCGACCGTCTTGATCAGCCATGACAGGGCGAGCAGTCGGGGTTCGCCGGGAGCGGGCAGAGCGGCGTCGAGCAGGGCGCGCGCCCGGCCCGGGGCGGAGGTGGTCATGCCGCGGGCCCGGCCAACTCGTGCAGCCCCGCGATGAACGTCTCCGCTGCCGTCTCGTCCGCGGCCTTGAAGTACGCCTCCAGATGCCCCGGGCTGGCGCACTCCTCGGGCGTCAGCACCTCCAGCACGCCGGGCAGGGCCAGTACGCGCTCGCGCAGGCCGGGCAGCGCGGGCAGCCGGGTACGGCCGATCGTCTCGGGGTGCGGTTCGCGGGCCGGGCGGCTGGGCTGTTCACCGGCCGAGACCCGGACGAACTCCTCCCACAAATCCAGCCCGAAGGCGTGCCACCACATCCGGGAGATGCCCATGCCGCCCGGCCGTACGGCCACTTCGCCGATGACCGGTCCCGCCTGGGTTCGGAACACCTCCAGGTGTGTGACCCCGGCCGACAGGCCGAGCGCGGCGACCACCCGGCGGTGCAGGTCCAGGACCTCCCGCGAGAACGGGTCGGCCTGGTCGGCGACGTACCCGCTGTTCAGGTTCGGCGAGACGCGAAGCGGCGGGAGGAAGTAGCGGGAGACGGCCGCGCGGGCCACCTCGCCGTCGTGGACGACGCCGTCGCAGTGGTACTCGTGCGTGAACCGCACCAGGCGCTCCACCTGGACCGGCAGCCGCTTGCCCGCGAGGTCGGCGAAGTCGCCGGCCCGGTGCCGCTCGGCGAACTCCTCGGGGGAGTCGACGCGGTAGGTGCATTTCGAGGCGGCGCCGAACACCGGCTTGATCATGACGGGCCAGCCGGTCCGCTCCGCCGCCCGGGGCACTTCGTCGACCGTGGCGGCCTGGGCGTAGTCCGTCACCGGGAGGCCGGCGGCACGCAGCCTGTCCTTCATGGCCCGCTTGTGGGCGCCCCACAGGGACTGGTCGAAGCCCGGACCGGGCACGCCGAGCAGAACGCGGACCAGCCCGGCCGCCGGCACGCTCTTCTCGGTGGCTGCGATGACGTGGTCGACGGGGCCGTGTGCGGCGAGTTCGTACGCCGCCTGCTCGACCTGTGTCAGGTCGGCGAAGTTGTCGACGTACGCCACCTCATGATTGCGGTACAGGTCGGCGTACACCTTGCGGGTGATGACGCGGACGGTCACGTCGGGGCGACGGGCCAGGGCCTCGAGGACCTCGGGCTTGTCCGAGTTGAGCAGGAGTACCTGCCGGGTCACTGCTTCTCCGTGGGTTGAGGGGCCGTGGGTCATGGGGCCGTGGGATGCGGTGCGTGGTGGTAGGTGACGGTGGCGGCGGCCTCGTCGACGACGGCCCAGACGGGGGAGGGGCCGCGGTCCGGGGCGCAGCGGGTGACGGAGCCCACGTTGACGACGTAGCGGCCGTCCGGCGCGAGCGGGATCGGCTCCCCGAACCGCACGGGCAGGCGTTCCACCCGCACCGGGCGGCCGTTGGGGCCCGGCCGCAGGCGGTACACGGCACTGCGGTGATGGTGTCCGTGCACCAGCGCCCGGCCGGGAAAGTCCGCCTCGGCGGGGCACCACAGCCCCGGTTCCAGTTCACGCCACGGCAACGGGTGGCCGTGGCAGTACAGGGCGAAGTCGGTGCGGTGCTCCAAGGGGGCGTCGAGCAGCGGGCGGGTCCAGTCGGGCAGGTGGTGGTCGGGCACCAGGGCGCGGATCCGCTCCTCCTGGTTGCCCCGCACCAGCCGTACCCCGTGCAGGAGCCGGGCGAGTTCGGGGTCCGGGTCGAAGACGTCGGTCAGGCGGCCGCCGAACTCGTACCCGGCCACCTCCCGTTTCCCGACCCGGCACTCGAACACGTCGCCGAGGCAGACCACCCGTTCCACCCGCTGCGCACGGATCCCCTCGAGAACGGCTCGCAGCCGCGCTGTGTCCCCGTGGATGTCGGTCACCACGGCATGGCGCACCGCGCTCACCCGCTCGTTTCGATCCGCACCCGGGCCGCCAACTCCTCGCAGACACGGGCGGCGTCGGCCGCGTCCGTGCCGTCGGTGATGATGTGTCCGGCGCGGTCCTGCGAGCTGCGCACCGGGCGGACCAGGTCGCCGACCGCGACGTCCAGCTGGATCTCCGCGGTGGTGCCCCCGGTGTCGGGCAGGGCGATGTGCCGGACCGTTCCGGGCGGTGGAGTCAGGAAGCGGATGGCCGCTCCCCGGCGGGCGACGGGTGGGCCGGCGGGCGGGCGCAGCAGACCGAACGGGCAGCCCGCGGTGAGGCTCACCACGTCCAGGCCATGGGCCCGGCGCAGCAGTTCACGGATCTTGTCGCCGCCGATGCGGTTGTGCGACTCCAGGACGCGCGGGCCCTTCCCGGTGACCTTGACCTCGGTGTGGGCCGGTCCCTCCGTCAGTCCCACGGTGTCCAGGAAGGCGTGGACGAGGGCGGCGACCTCCGCCAGGACGGGCGCGGGCAGGGCGCTCGGCTGGGTGTGCCCGGTCTCCACGAACGCGGGACCGACCAGCTTGTCGGTCACCGCGAGCACGGTGTGCTTCCCGTCGTAGGAGAAGCTCTCCACGCTGATTTCGGGGCCGTCGAGGTACTCCTCGGCGATCGGCTGCGTGCCGCCCGCCGCTTCGAACGCCCGCCAGACGTCCTCGGCGGCCTGCGGCCCGGCCACCCGGAAGACGGCCTGACTGCTGGTGCCGGCCGCGGGTTTGAGGATGACCGGACCGCCTGTCGTACGGCAGAACGCGGCGAGGTCGGCCGCGTCGCGCGGCGCGGCGGTGTGCACCGGGCCGATGCCACGGGCGTTGAGGATCTCCCGCATACGCTGCTTGTCCTGGAGCAGGCCCACGGTGTGCAGCGAGTTCCCGGGCAGGCCGAGCCGTTCGGCGAGCGCGGCCGTGGGCAGCAGGCCGCGCTCGGTGAGCGACAGCACCCGCCCGAAGGGGCGTTCGGCGTGCAGCGGCGCCAGGGCCGCGTGCAGCGCGTCGGTGTCCGCCAGGTCCACGGCGAGGGCCGTGTCGGCCTCCGCGGCGACAGGCGGCGCCGGCCGCGCGGCGTCGTGCACGAAGACGGTGTCGATGCCCAACGTGCGGGCCGCGCGCACCAGTTGCGGGGTGCCCGCGAGCACCGCGATACGCGGTGTCGCGGGCACCTGCTGCCCGAAGGTCATGCCACGGGCTCCGGCTGGGTGTCCACGGCGGTGTCCGCCCGAGGCGCCACTTCGTCCGGGTCGCCGAAGCGCTCCTTGAGATACGCGATGATGTCCGCGTTCTCCCGCAGCTTGCCCGGGATGACGGTGGCGCCGTCGACCAGGGCCGGGATGAACTTGCTGCCCGTGGTGCGGATCAGCTCGTGCCGCTCCTCGCGCGGCTTGGGCACGTTGATGTTGAGGTAGGAGATCTGGAGCTTGGTGAGCAGCTCGCGCACCGGCTTGCAGTCGGGGCAGGTCTCCCGCTGGAACAGGACGAGCATCAGCGGCCCTCCTCGTGGAACGTACGGATGATCTCGCCGACGCCGGAGCCCGGCGTGAACGTGTGGCCCAGGTCGAGCAGGGCCATTTCCAGGGCGCCGAAGATCCCGCTCAGGTCGAGGGCGTCGGCCGCGCCCACGTGTCCGACCCGGATGAGCTTGCCCTTGAGGTGCGCCTGACCGCCGGTCATGGTGACGCCGTACGAGGTGGACAGCGTCTTCAGCAGCTGACCGGTGTCGATGCCCTCGGGCGCGAGGGCCGAGGTGATGACGTGGCTGCGCCGGTTCGGGGCCTGGACGAAGGTGCTGAACCCGAGCTTCAGCAGGCCGCGTTCGGCCGCCTTGCCGAGGACGGCATGGCGCCTGCGGAAGGCCTCCATGCCCTCCTCGTCCAGCATCTTCAGCGACTCGTGCAGAGCGAGCAGCAGGGACACCGCGGGAGACGAGGACGACATCGGGTAGAACTGGCGCAGCCGCTTGAACGACCAGTAGTAGTTCGGCCCGGTGGACCGTTCCACGGCCGTCCACGCCTTGTCGGAGAGGGCGACGAAGGCGAGCCCCGGCGGCAGCATGAAGCCCTTGTGGGACGCGGCGAGGACCACGTCCAGGCCCCACGCGTCCATCTCCAGCGGGTGCACCAGCAGTCCGCTGATGGCGTCGACGACCACGACCACGTCGGTGTCGCGGAAGATCCGCCCGATCGCCTCGACGTCGTTGAGCGCCCCGGTGGACGTCTCGCTGTAGACGACGAACGCGCCCTTGATTTCCGGGTGTTCGCGGTAGGCGGCGGCCACCCGCTCGGGGTCGGCGCTGGTGCCCCAGTCGCTCTCGACGACGTGTACGACGAGTCCGTAGGACGTGCAGATCGCCTGGAAGCGCTCGCCGAAGTAGCCGTTGGAGACGACCAGGACCTCGTCGCCGGCCGAGAAGCAGCCCGCGACCGCGGCCTCCATCGCCCCGGTCCCGGAGGAGGCGATGGTGTACACGGGGGAGCTGGTGCCGAACAGCGGGGGCAGGGCACCGCTGATTTCGTGGATCAGCTGCTCCATCTCGGTGGAGCGGTGGTGGATGATCTCGCGGGCCCCGGCCAGCAGCAGGCGCTGCGGAACCTCGGTGGGGCCGGGTGTGGCCAGCCGCAGCTTCACCGGCTGTTCTCCTTGATCTCGTCGGTGTGGGGGGCGGTCGCCGCGGGCCGGGGAGCGTCGACGAAGACGCGGCGGGTGGCGGGCTTCAGATCGAAGTCGAAGAGCACCACGCGGTGGCTCGGCGACATGGCGAGGCGGCCGTCCCGGAAGGGGACGAGGAGACTGGTGCCGAGCAGCGACGACTTCAGGTGCGAGAAGCCGTTGGGGTCGGCGGTGGTCAGCTCGTGCAGATAGCGGCTGCCGTCGGCGGGGGACTCCGGCGCGATCCGCTCCAGGGTCCGCAACAGGTCCTGCACGGCGCCCGGTTCGTAGCGCATCACGGTGAGCCCGATGGTGCTGCCGTGCGCGAACACTCCGGCCAGACCGTCGCCGGTGCCGTGCTCCTGGAGAGCGGCGGCGATCCGGTCGGTGAGGTCGTAGTGCGAGTTGAGGCCGGTGCTCTCCACCGTCAGTTCGATCACCGGGCCGCCTCCGCGGGCCCGCCGATCGTCGGCGGCACGTTCTCGGCCGTCAGGTCGCCCGGGCCGGTCAGCGTCCAGGCGGACAGTTCGGCCAGGGCGTCGGTGATGCGGTCGCGCTGCGCGGCGTGGGCGGCGCGGCCGTCCTCGAGGTAGTGGTGCCAGCCGGCGTTGGCGCCGTCGAACGCCGACTCCACGTTGGCGCGCAGGACGTCGGCGTGCTCCTGGCGGCTGCCGGTCAGCGGCTCGACGACGGTGCGCTCGCCGGGGCCGATCGCCGGGTGCAGGATCGCCGCGACGGGCACGCGCACCCCGACCGGGGCGCTCGGGAAGCGGTCCCGGAACGGCAGCGGGTCCACCGCGAACTTCCCCACGGGCGAGAACGCGTGGCCCTCGGCGGGCACGTAGTCGTCCCCGATGCCCGCGATCTCCTTCAGGCCCCGGTACTTGGCGACGGTGCCGTAGCCGAGGTGCGGGTAGTCGGGCCAGCCGGCCGCGACGACCGAGCCGTCCGGCAGCTCGTGCAGCACGGTCTTGTCGCCGCTGAGCACCTGATAGCCGAAGTGCTCCACCAGCTCCAGGAGCACGGTGCTCTTGCCGGCCCCCTTCGCGCCGGTGACCAGTACGACCTCGCCGTCCCGGTAGGCGGCGGTGGCGTGCAGCACCGCGGCGCCGGTGTTCTCCTGGTGCTTCAGCACCAGGTCGCGCACCAGCTCGACGAGGTCCATGTGCCCGCCGGCCCCGAGCGTCACGTCGATCACGCGGGTGGCGGGGTCGAAGACGAAGCGGCTGCCCGTCTTGGTGCACTCCAGGTACTCGCGGCCGTCCACGACGGCCCGCAGGGCCGGCACGGTGAAGAACTCGCTGGCGCTCTTGCGGAGGTAGATGTCCTCCGTCACGGTCCCGGCCACCGGCGCGAGGCGCTCCGGGTCAGGGGCGTGGACGCGCAGGGTCGCGACCGGCTCGCGGTCGTACTCGCCGGGCTTGGCCTCCTCGGCGACCAGATGGGTGGCGAGGAAGGCGAGCGCGTCGTCGATGTCGGCGCCGGGCGCCACCTCCAGGTCGAGGTGGGTGCCGTGGAAGTCCAGCCGCAGGGCGGTGGAGTCGGTCGGGCTGGTCACTGTGCGGCCTCCGCGAGTTCGCGTCCCAGGGACTCGTAGCGCTCCTGCTGCTGAAGCATCTGGGGCATGCGCTGCAGGTCGAAGATCTCCTTGAGCGGGGCGAGTTCGGGCTCCACGTTCAGCGTGGTGCCGTCCCGCATGATCTTGGTGAGGGTCTCCCGCATGGCCCGGATCGAGCTGCGCAGCGCCTGGTTGGCGTAGATCGCCATGGCGAAGCCGCGCTGCTCCAGTTCCTCGACGGTGACCTGGTTGTACGTGGTCGGCACGACGATCACCGGGAGTCCGCCGTGGTAGGCCTCGCGGAAGGCGAAGACCTCCTCGGGGTCCTTGCGCTTGGAGTGGATGAGCAGGGCGTCCGCCCCGGCCCGCTCGTACACGTCGGCCCGGCGCAGTGCCTCCGCCATGCCCTGCCCGGAGATCAGCGCCTCCAGCCGGGCGACCACGACCATGTCGGTACGCGTCTCCGTGGCGGCCCGGATCTTGCCCGCGAAGTCGTCCAGCGGGGCGAGGTCCTGGTTGCCCTCGATGAAGCTGTTGAGCTTGGGGAACTGCTTGTCCTCGATGCACACGCCGGCCACGCCGCGCGCCTCGTAGGAGCGCACCATGTGGATGACGTTGTTGACGTTGCCGAACCCGGAGTCGCAGTCCGCGAGGACCGGGATGTCCACGGCGGCCGCGAGGCCGGCGGCCGCGTCGAGGCATTCGCCCAGGGCGAGGATGTTGGCGTCGGGCACGCCGGCCGTGGCCGAGATCTCCAGCCCGCTGGACCAGACGACGTCGAAGCCGGCCTCCTCGGCGAGCCGTGCGCTGAGCGGGCTGTGCGAGCCCATGGCACGTGTCAGTCGCGGTGCGGCGAGCGCCGAGCGCAGCCGCTGTGCCGCGCCGGTCGGCGGGTCGTTCGGTTCCTGCTGGGGCGGTCGGCTCCCGGTCATGCGTCCCCTCCGTTTGTCTGTTCGGTCTGGTCGGCGGTCTGTCCGGCCAGTTCTCGGCACACGTCCTCGACCGTCTCGTCGAGGACCTTGCGCGGCCGTGCCGCACCGATCCTGCGCCCGACCTCCCAGGGATCGAGTCCGTGGTGGGCGCTGATCTTCTCGATGCGGTCCTGGAAGTAGAAGTGGTGGTCGTTGATGCCGGCCGCGATCTCGGCCCGGCGCACCGTCATGGGGCGTGGCAGCACCTGCTCGGCCACGTACTCGGCGGCTTCGCAGACCAGGGGCAGATCGGCGTGGGTGTCGTACTTGGGCCACGCGGTGAGGAAGGCCGCGGCCTGCTCGGTGGCGAGGTTGCCGGCGCCCCGCGCCATGGCGCAGAGCGAGGCGTCCAGCCAGCTCACGCCCGCGTCCAGGCCGGCGACCGCGTTGGCCGCGGCCAGGCCGAGGTTGTTGTGGGCGTGGATGCCGAGCGGTGTCGGCAGCCGCTCGGCCAGCAGCTCGACCCGCCGGCGTACGTCGTCCGGAGTGAGCGCGCCGAAGGAGTCGGCGATGTAGAAGACGTCCGGTGCCTCCGATGCCACGACCGCGGCGACCTCGGCCAGCTGCTCCTGGTTGGTGTAGCTGACGGCCATCAGGTTGACCCCGACCTTGAGGCCGAGGGCCCGCACGGCACGGACGTACTCCGGGACCCCGTCGATGTTCCACGGGTAGGCGGCGACGCGCACCATGGACACCGGGCTGTCGGGCAGGTCGTCCATGGCCCGTACCGGGCACACGGTGGGTACGACCATCACGGCCAGCTCGGCGTGCGAGACGGTCGGCAGCGCGGCGAGGTACTCGGGCGTGCAGTGCGCCGAGGGCCCCGCGGTGGCGCTGGCCCTGCTCCCGGAGCCGCCGCGGTAGCCGACCTCGATGACGTCGATGCGGGCGGCGTCCAGGGTGCTCACGATGGTGTGGACGTCGGTGGCGGTGAACTGCCAGTCGTTCTGATTCCCGCCGTCGCGCAGGGTGCAGTCGAGCAGGGTGGGTTTCACACGGCTCCTTCCAGATGCGCCGCCGGATCGGCCAGTTGGGCGCGGAATCGTTTCACCAGCTCCTGGGGCGTGTGCTCCACGCGCTTTCCCGCGGGGTGGCTGCGCAGCCTGCACCGGATCCGCACCAGCGTGGGCGTGCCGGTCAGGTCCAGGGCGGCCAGCTGGTCGAGATCGTCCACGGTGTGCGCGGCGGCGTAACCGGCCGCGAGAGCCATGGCCGCCGGGTCGCCGAGGGCGGCGGTGCGCTGGCCGCCGGTGCTCTCGTGGGCGCCGTTGTCGAGGACGACATGGATCAGATTCGGCCGGTGCTCGGCGATCATCGGCAGACAGCCCGGGTTCATGGCGAACGAGCCGTCGCCGTCCAGCACCAGCACCCGGCGGTCCGGGTGGGCCAGCGCGATGCCGAGCCCGATCGGCGCGGCCATGCCCATGGAGCCGACGAGATAGAAGTGGTTGGCGCGATCGCGGATGTTGTACACGTCGCGCGTGATGTAGCCGCAGGTGCTCACCGTCAGGGCGGCGGACTCGCGCTCCAGCAGTGCGCCCAGGGCGTCACGGATGTCCAGCAACGCTAGATCCCTTCCCGGACGATCAGAACGGCGGTGCTGCGCCCGGCGTCGTACTGCTTGAGGAACGCCGCCACGGAGTCCTCGGGGTGCTCGTTGTCCAGCACGGTCCAGGGAAGCCCGAACACGTCGAGCAGCCGGGTGAGTTCGCGTCCGATGACGTCGTGCTCGACGGCGTCCTTGCCGTCGTGACCGCGCCAGCTGACCACGATCGGGAGGTGGACGTCGTAGATGAGGTTGAACGAGGTGAGGACGTTGAGCGAGTAGCCGAGGCCGGAGTTCTGCATGAGAACGACGGGCCTGGCCCCCGCCACAGCGAGGCCGGAGGCCACTCCCAGGGCGCTGTCCTCACGCGGCGCGGGTATGTACGCGGCCGGACAGTCGGGGTCCTCGAGTAGTCGGAAGAACCCCTTCAACAGGGAACACGGTACGCCGGTGAAGTGTGAATGCCCGCGGGTTACGAAGGCGTTCAGCAAGGTTTCTGCGACTTTGGTCCCGGGTCCTGCCGCCGACGAAGATTCAGGCAGCACGTATGACCTTTCTTATTTGAAACACGGACGTGATCACGCCCGACGAGGAGCGTCTCCGTGCCCCCCGACCGAGCGGATCTTGCATGAAGTCCCGGGGAATCCGCAATGACATTCCAGTATGCGAGCAGGTGAATTGCAGAAAGGGGCGAGTCGGGTATGTCGTGCGTTCGGTGATCTTGCGGGTGGTTGCTGATTCAATTTGAGCCCTGCGATGACTGAATTTCGATGTTTGAAGCCGGTGAGCGTGAGGATTTGGTGCCGATGCCCGCTTGACCAGCAGCGCCGTCTCCGGCGGCGGTGTGACGGAGGCCGGAATTCGACGCTCGGGGTGGCTGGATTTCGATGACCGATGTTGATCTTTCTCGTGTACATTCGGCGCCATCGGCGTGTGGCTGCCTCAGGAGGCCGAGGAATCGGCGAGGCTCGCTGAAGAGCATTGATGGCGGCGTTCGGCTCGTCTCGGCGCATCGCCCCGCACAGTGTCGTGCGCGGGTGCCAACTCTTCGCTTCGCCCTTTTTCCGGCGTCTCTATTCTTTTCTTTTCGGTTCTCTCCGACATGCAACGGGGGTTGATTCATGCGCGCGGCAGAACAAGACAGTGGTATCGGCCTCGTCGACGACGAAGCACAGGCGGCCGTCGTGGCGGCCGAGGGGATCATCGAAAAGGCCTCGGGGGGTGACAGCGGCGGCGAGTTCGGCCCGGTGTGGTCGGACGACCGGGTGGCGCACCTGCTGGAGCGGCTCGCCTCGGACTTCGTGCTCGACAACACCTACCGTGAGCAGCACCTGAGCCTCACGGCCAGCGAGAACTACCCGAGCAAGCTGGTACGGATGCTCGGCAGCGGACTACAGGGCGGCTTCTACGAGTTCGCCCCGCCGTACCCGGCCGAGGCGGGCGAGTGGGCCTTCCCGGACTCCGGCGCGAACGCGTCCTTGGTGGGGAAGCTGACCGGGATCGGCCGGCAGCTCTTCGAGGCGGCCACCTTCGACTGGCGGCCCAACGGCGGCTCGGTCGCCGAGCAGGCCGTGCTGCTGGGTACCTGCGGGCGCGGCGACGGCTTCGTGCACTTCGCGCACAAGGACGGTGGCCACTTCGCCCTGGAGGCGCTGGCCGGCGCGGCCGGCGTCAACACCTACCACCTGCCGATGGTCGACCGAACCCTGCTCGTCGACGTGGACCGGTTGGCCACGCTGTGCGCCGAGCACCCGGAGATCAAGCTCGTCATCCTCGACCAGTCGTTCAAACTGCGCTGGCAGCCGCTCGCCCAGATCAGGGCCGCGCTGCCCGAGGGTGTCTTCCTCGCCTACGACGCCAGCCACGACGGCGCCCTGATCGCCGGCGGGGCGCTGCCGCAGCCGACGTTGCTCGGCGCGGACGCCGTGCACGGCAACACCCACAAGACCATCGCGGGGCCGCAGAAGGCGTACATCGCCTTCCGGGACGCGGACCACCCGAAGCTCAGGGCGGTGTCGGACTGGGTCTGCCCACAGATGCAGAGCAATTCGCACGCCGAGCTGATCGCACCCATGTACGTGGCCCTGTCCGAGATCGCCCTCTACGGCCACGACTACGCGCGTCAGATCCTCGCCAACTCCAAGGCCCTCGCGCACGCCCTGCACGAGGAGGGGGTGCGGGTCTCCGGGGAGTCCTTCGGGTTCACCGAGACCCACCAGGTGCACGTCATCACCGGGTCGGCCGCCGACGCGCTGCGGCTGTCCCTGGGTGACCTGGCGCACGCCGGTATCCGCACCACCAACATCGAGGTACCGGGCGCCAATGGGCTGCACGGCCTCAGGCTCGGCGTCCAGGCGATGACCAGGCGCGGGCTGCGCGAGGCGGAGATGCGCGAGGTGGCCCGGCTGGTGGCGAAGGTGGTGCTGCGCCGCGCCGAACCCACGACGGTCCGCGCCGAGGTCGCCGACCTCCTCCAGGACCACGCCTTGGACCGGCTCGCCTACTCCTTCGACGCCTACGTCGACTCGCCGGCCGCGGCCCGTCTCCTGGGGGAGGTGTTCCGGTGAGCACGGCGACTCCGGCGAACGCGTCGGACACGGCGAACGCGTCGGACACGGCGGGCGCGTTGGTCACGGCGGGCGCTGCGGACGCGGGGCGTACGGCGATCCGGAAGAGCGCTGCGGCCCCGGCGAGCCCGATGACCCGCCTGATCCCCCGGCCTCCCCTGCCGCCCGGCGTGCTGGGCGCCGCCGTACGGCCGCGTCGCGCCGACGCACCGCACGCCGTGATCGGTGCGGAGGTCTGGCACACCGAGTGGGCCCGGCCACTGCTGGAGCGGCTCGGACTGCGGACCGTCATCGCCGACGAGCGGCTGTCGTGCGAGCGGGTGCTCGACACGCTCGCCGCCCAGTCGGTGGCGTTCGTGTGCGAGGAACTCCCGGTCAGCGGCCTGGCCGCGATGACCTGGGCGGCTCGCCGCACCGAGGCGCTGCGCCGCGACGACCCGCTGCTCGGCGTGGTCTTCATGGTCGAGGACCACCGGGCTCTGGACCCCCGCGCCCTCGGCCCGTTGGTGCGCACCCTGTCGCCCGGCGACACGGACCTGCCCGACTTCCTTGCCGAAGTGCAGGGCGTGCGGCGCGAATACCACTGGGAACTGCGCAACCGGCGGCCCGGCACACGGCCGGCCGGGGAAGCGGCGGCGCCCCCCGCCCGGTGGACGGGGACCGTGCCGAACTTCAACGTGAAGCACCCGTCCATGCTGCTGCCGTACGCCCTGCTCTCGGCGCGCACGCGGCGGGAGGTCTACTGCGAGATCTCGCCGCAGGAAGCCCTGCTGTTCGTCGCGGACAGCGCGGGCCGGGGTCCGGTCGCCGCCGTCGCCGAGGTCTTCGGCACGCTCCGGCAGGACGTCGACCGGCTCAACACCGCGCTCGGCTCGCGGCTGCGGCTGCACCTCGACCACGCGGACGACTACGAGGTGGTCCAGGCCGCCTGCGAGGCCGGGTTCGACTCGGTCATGGTCGACGGATCCGGCCGTACGCTCCACCAGAACGTGCTGTTCACCAACGCGGCCACGGAACTGGCCCGGCGCTACGGCGTCCTCGTCGAGGGCGAGATCGGCTCCATCGACGGGGCCGGGCTGCGCAAATGGAACAAGACGACCCTGAGCGACTTCACCAGGTTCGTCGAGAACACGGATCTCGATCTGGTCGGGGCGCACGTGGGCCAGTTCCACAGTTTCGACTACGGCTTCGCCGCCACCCGCCGGTCGCTGGCCAAGGTCGGTCTGCTGGACGACCGTGCCACCGGCGACGACCTGCACGCCTTCGCCGAGGCCTGCGCGCGCGTCGAGCAGGACCTCAACGACGCCGGGCTGCCCGGCTACTCGGCCGAGCACCGGCTGGTGGCGGAGTTGGCCCGCCGGGCCGCGACGGAAGGGGACGGGCCGGACGCCGGGCCGCGGCTCGACGCCGTGTTCCGCGAGGCGCGGACCCGTGTCCCGGTCTTCCAGCGGCCGCTGCTCGACGCCTTGGAGAAGGAGTGGCTGGAGCAGCGGCTGGCCAAGGCGCGGCGCAAGACCGAACTGTGGGACGAGGTCTTCGCCACCGAGCCCGCGCGCGAGCACCGGTACGCGGCGATCGACCACGGGCTCGTCCAGGCCCTCACCGGCGTCCTGGAGGGCACCGGCCGTGCTCTGGTCGTGCACGGTGGCACCTCGCTCTCGAGGGTCGACCTCGCGTCCCTGCCGGCGCACGGGGTTGCCCGCGTGAACTTCGGCAGCGGTGTCTACGCCGACTATCTGGAGGCGCTGCGCGCCCAACTGCCCGTGGATCTCGCCGTGGATCTCGCCGGTGACGTCAATTCGCCGACGGGTGAGGGGACTTGGAAGCATGTCCGGCGCATGTCGTACCTTGCGGAGGCGACACGTGACTGGCGGTCGTGGACCGATGCGCCGCCGTCCTTCGTCGACACCTTCGTCAGCCGGCTGGAGCGGTGCTACGCGGCCCCGCTCCGTGGCCGCACGCCCGCACAGGCCCAGGGAGGCCGCAGTTGAGTCCCTTTGAGCAGATCGTCGACCTTCTCGACCGGGAGAAGGCCAGGTACCGCGTGGTCGAGCACCCGGCCGAAGGACGCTCCGAGGAGGTGTCCGCGGTGCGCGGCACGACCGTGTCGCAGGGCGCGAAGGCGCTCGTGTGCCGGGTGAAGGGGATCGAGTCCCCGGCGGTGCTGGCCGTGCTCGCGGGCGACCGGCGCGCGGACCTGAAGAAGGTCGTCGCCGCGGTCGAGGGCAAGAAGGGCGGGTTCGCCCCGTCGGAACTGGCCGAGCAGCTCACCGGCTGCGTGGTCGGCGCCATCCCGCCGCTGTCGCTGTCCGGCACGCTCCCCGTCGTCGTGGACGCGGAGTTCCTCGCGGCCCACGAGGAGATCGCCTTCAACGCGGGGCGGCTGGACCGGTCGGTGGTCATGGCCACGGAGGACTACGTACGGATCGTGGCGCCCGCGGTGGCGCCCATCGCGGTGCCGGTGGTTCCGGCCGCGGCGGAGTAGGGACCGACACGGAGCAGGACCGACACGGAGCAGGACCGACACGGAGCAGGACCGACACGGAGCAGGACCGACACGGAGCAGGACCGACACAAGAAAAAAAGGGGGTGCGTCGGCTTGCGAGGGCGAATCGGGGCACAGTTCGTCGCGCTGGCGTGCGCGTGGGGCTCGAGCTTCCTGTTCATCAAGGTCGCGCTGGACGGGCTGACACCCGCTCAGGTGGTCTGGGGCCGACTGGTGCTGGGCGCGCTGGCGCTCTGCGCGGTCATGGCGGTGACCCGCAGCAGGATCCCCCGGGATCCCGGGCTCTGGCTGCGGCTGTCCGTCGTGTCCGTCCTGCTGTGCGTAGTCCCCTTCCTGCTCTTCTCCTGGGCCGAGCAGCACCTCGACTCCGGCATGGCGAGCATCCTCAACGCCACCACCCCGCTGCTGACCCTCGCGGTCGGTACGGTGGCCCTGGCGGACGAGCGGCTCGACCGGCGCCGTACGGCGGGCCTGCTCGCGGGGTTCGCCGGGGTCCTGGTGCTGATCGGCTCAGGGAGCCTGGCCGGCGGCGGTGGCCATCTCCTGGCCGAGTTCGCCTGTCTCGGCGCAACCGCCTGCTACGGCGTCGCCTTCGTCTACCTGCGCCGTTTCATCGCCCCGCGCGGACTGCCGGCGGTCAGCGTCGCCTTCGTACAGGTCACCATCGGCGCGGTCATCATGCTGGCGGCCACTCCCTGGCTCGCGGAGCCCACGCCCCGCGTCGACGCGCCGATCGCGCTCAGCATGCTGGCTCTGGGCGCTTTGAGTACCGGCCTGGCCTACCTGTGGAACAACAACATCGTGCAGGCGTGGGGCGCGGTGAACGCCTCCGCGGTCACCTATCTCACCCCGGTCGTCGGTGTCACGGCGGGTGTGGTCCTGCTGGGTGAGCGGCTGACGTGGACACAGCCGCTCGGGGCGGTGCTGGTCATCGCCGGGATCATGGCGGCGCACGGTGCGCCTCGCCCGGCGCCGCGGCCGGTCGTGGTGCCGGACGCGGCGGTCGACGTCGAGGCGGAGCGCGCGGTCCGCTGAGTCCTTACCGAAGCTCCTCGGCTCGGTCCTTGGCCCACCACAGGAACGCCGCGGAGTGCTGCTGGTTGGCGAAGCCGTCGCCGACGAGGGTGTGCAGGAGGTCGTTGCTCCACAGGATGAGCCGGCCGAGGGTCCAGTTCACCGACTCGGGAGCCGGCAGTTCCAGGCCGTAGACCAGCCGCGCGATCTCGCGCTTGCCGCCCGCCTCCGTCGTGTACTTGAGGATCGTCAGGAACCGGCCGGGGTGCATCACGCACAGGGCCCTGGTCAGAAGGGCTTCCTTGAAGCCGGTCATGGCGAACGGCTTGGTGCCGGCGAGCAGTTGCTGGAGCCGGTCCTCGAGGGGAACGTCGGCAGGTCCGTGGAGCAGGTACTCGATCGTTCTGCGGGTCGCCTCCGCGGCCGCGGCGTCGCCCATGTCGTTCCACGCGGAGTTGAACGTGGCCTGATTGCCGGGGCGCGCTCCGACCTCGGAGTTGGCGAAGTCCTTGAGGACTCGGGGGTCGCACGTCCACAGCCCCTCGGGCGAGAACACCTGCTGGTACTTCGACCAGTAGGCGGCCACGTCGGGGTCGAAGCCCGGCTTGTCCGCGAGGTACTGCGCCTTCAACCTGGCCACCCGTGCCAGGCGCGCCGGATCGACGTCCTCGGGCTTCGGGAATCGGGCCTTGAGGTCGCTGAAGGAGTGGACCTGACTCCGCTGCGGGGCGACGGGCTCCCGGTGCTCCCACTCGTACCCGCACCGGTGCCGCACCGTCCGGCGTCCACCGTCGAGCGGCCGGACCACCTCGATGTCCTCGTCGTCACTGCACAGCGGACACATGACCAACGCCATGGCTCCCCCTCCCGGACGATGATGTCGCACATACAATGCGCACAATATCTCCATGATTTGGTTACACCGGTTCAGCGAGGTGGCCCGTGCCCGCATCCGCCGTGACGCCCGACGATGTCGTACGCCACATCTTCCGCTATCTCGCGGAGGTGGGTGAGAGCCGCACCAAGCCGGTGCGGACGCACGACGATGCCCGGCATCGCGTGTGGTTCGCCGACCTGCCCGCGCAGTTCGGCTCCTTCCTCACGGAAGCCGTCCCCGGCGAAACGCCCCTGTGGCTGCGCGCCGACCGTCCCGTACGGCACGAACCGCCCGCTCCGCCGCTGCCGCTCGCCCACTGGCTGGACGGCCGGGAGATCCACGACTCGGCCAGGGAAGCGCACCCCGAACTGCGGGCCGAGGCAGACATACCGGCGGACGAGATCTCCGCCGGGGGAAGCGCGCACACCGGGCACCTCACCGTGTCCCTGGCCGACTCGCCCCAGCGGGACACCGTGTACGCCCAGTACCGCGCATGGTGCCGCGAATGGGACGGGTGGGCACGACGCGACCGTGCCATGAAGCCGGTCGTACGGGCCTACGACCGCCTGTATCGCCTGTGCGTGGACGCCTCCGAACTCGGCGAGAGCTTTGAACTGGTCGTCGGCTTCGGCTACCTGACCTGGTCGGCGCAGGGCGAGCCGATCCGCCGTCATCTCGTCACCTGCCGGGCCGTCATCACCATCGACCCCGAGACCGGTGCCATCACCGTCGGCCCGGACCCCGAGCACGGCAGCCCGGTGCTGGAGGAGTCCATGCTCGACGCCGGACAGAAGGCGCGGGCGGACATCCGCGCCCGCATCCGCCAGGAGCTGGAAGCCGCCGGCGACACCACCGTTCCGGAGCTCGCCGACCAGCTGCACCGGGCCCTCACCACCTGGACCATCGCGGCCCACGAGGCGGGCCGTTACGACCCCGCGCCGAAGCCGCACCGGGCAGCGGGGGACCCCGCCGTACCGATCGTCGGCTTCGCGCCGGTGCTGCTGCTCAGGGAGCGCACCCGGCGCAGCATGCTCGAAGCGCTGCGCGCCGTTGCCCTGTCCATCGAGCAGGGGGCCGAGCCCACCACCCTGTTGCGGGCGATCGCCGGTGCGGGCGGCGACCGGCCGCTGGGGGAGCCGGGCGGCAAGGACACCGTCGGCCCGCAGCCGGAGCTGTACTTCGCGCTGCCCTCCAACGACGAGCAGCGCACCATCGCCGAGCGGCTGCGGGACCGGGACCTCGTGGTGGTCCAGGGACCGCCGGGCACGGGCAAGACGCACACCATCGCCAACCTGGTCACCGACCTTCTCGCGCGCGGCAACCGGGTGCTGATCACCAGTCACACCGCGCGCGCTCTGAAGGTCCTGAAGGGCAAACTCCCCGTCGGCATCCGTGAGTTGTGCGTGAGCCGTACCGACGACGGGGCCGGGCAACTGGAGCTTGAGCACTCCGTCAAGGCCATCCTCGACCGGCAGGGAACCTTCTCCGCGCGGGCGCACCGGCGGCGCATCCAGGAACACGAGGAGCGCCTCAGGTCCGCCCGGTCCGCGCAGGCACTCGCCTTGAAGGCGCTGCGTGCGCTGCGGGAACAGGAGACGTACCACCATCCGGCCGAGATCGGCGATTACGAGGGGACGCTGACCCGGATCGCCCAGCAACTCGCCGAGGGGCAGCCGCGGTTCGCCTGGATCGGCTCGGTCCCCGCCGACGCCCCGACGCTGGACGCCGAGGCTCTCACAGGCCTGCGCCGGGCCGCGCTCGCCTTCACCGAACGGCACCGTGCTCTCGCGGCGTCGGTCAGTGCCGCGCTGCCCGATGCGGGACAGCTGCCGACGGCACCCGCTTTCGCCGAGGCGGTCGGGACCATCGAGGCGGCGGAGGCCGACCTCGCCGCGCTCCGGCAGGGCGGCTTCGCCTCCCGTGCCGACGACGCCGTGTCCGTGCTCACCGCGGTGCAGCAGGACCGACTTGCCGCCGTGCTCGACGACTTCACCGCCGCGGCCCGTACGGCCGCCTCGATGCCGACGGTCTGGGCCGGGCTGCGCGCCGAGATCCTCGCGGGGCAGGACTTCGGGGCGCGCAGTCGGCACGAGCGCACCGCCGCGGCCCTGACCGCGATCGAGGAGGCGGAGCGGGCCCTGGGCTCGGCGTTGGTCACCGGCCTCGAGGCGTACGACGTGCCGACGGCGCTCGGCCTGGCCGGCACCCTCCGGGACGGGCTGGCGTCCGGCGAGAAGCTGCGCGGGGCCCTGGGCATGAAGACCAAGCTGCGGAAGGCGGTCGGCGCCTTCCCCGAGACCGTGCGGGTCGACGGGCGTGCCGTGGAGACGGCGGCCGCCGCGTCCGCCGTACTGCACCGCGTCACCCTGGAACGGCATCTCCAGGACATCGAGCGGGAGTGGGGAGCAGGCCCCGACGACGCATGGCAGGCCACCACCCGCCGCACCGCCCGCCTGCGCCAGGACGTCGCCACCCTCACCGCCCTGACCGCCCTGGCGGACTCGCGGCACGCCATCGCCGACGCCGGTCGCACCGTGCCGGGTCTTGCCGGGGTCGACTGGGGCGACCAGGACCAGGCCGACACGGTCCGAAGTGTGCTGCGAGCCCGAGCGGCACGCCGGGCCGCCGACCCCGCCCGCGCCCTGATCGACGACACCCTGCGGGTACTGCGCGCCGCAGCCCACCGCAGGGGTGCCTCGCCGGCCCTGGAGCAGGCCCGCGCCGCGGTCGAGTCCCGCGATCCGGCGGCCTACGGCGCGGCGGTCAACGACCTGGACGACCTGCGGGAGGCACTGTCGCGCAAGAAGGCCTGCGATGACGCCTACCGGCTGGTCGCGGCCGAACTCCCGGACCTCGCGGACGGCTTGGAGTCCAGGCCCGAGGACGACGCCTGGGACACCCGCCTCGCGGACTTCGAGGGCGCGTGGGCCTGGTCGGTCTGGCACGACCGTATGAAGGAGCTGACCGACCCGGAGGCAGAGGTCCGGCAGCTGCGACTGCTCGCCGAGGCGGACGCCGAGATCCGGATCGGCCTGGAACGGCTGGCGGCCGACAAAGCCTGGTTCAGCTGTCTGTCCCGGCTCACGGACGACCAGGCCGTGGCCCTGAACTCGTATCAGCAGAACGTGCGCAGGCTGGGCAAGGGCACCGGGAAGTACGCGGCCAAGTACCGCAGGCAAGCCCGGGAGAGCCTCCAGGCCAGCCAGGCGGCGGTGCCCGCGTGGATCATGCCGCTGCACCAGGTGACCGAGACCGTGCCGATGGACCGGTCCGGGCGCTTCGACGTGGTGATCGTCGACGAGGCCAGCCAGTCAGGCCCCGAGGCGCTGCTGCTCGCCTGGCTGGGTGTGAAGGTCATCGTGGTCGGTGACGACCAGCAGGTCAGCCCCGCGCAGGTGGGCGTGGACCACGACGAGCAGTTCGCGCTCCAGAGCCGCCTCCTGGCCGAACTGCCCGCTGCCCGACGTAACTTGTTCAATCCGACCGCCAGCCTCTTCGACATCGCCTCCGGTCTGGCCGGAGGCCGCGGCAAGCTGATGCTTCAGGAGCACTTCCGGTGCATGCCGGAGATCATCGGCTTCTCCAACGAGCACTGCTACGGCGGCCGGCTCCAGCCGCTGCGGCAGTACGGCGCCCACCGGCTGCCGCCGCTGCGCCCGGTCCACGTGGCCGACGGCTATGTCGAGGGCAGCGGACAGAAACAGATCAACCGGCCCGAGGCGGAGCGGCTGGTGGCGGAGGTCGCCCGGTGCATCGCCGATCCCGCCTACGCGGGGCGCACCATGGGGGTGATCACCTTGCTCGGGACGGGCCAGAAGTACCTCGTCGAGGACCTGCTGGCCGACCGGATCCCGCTGGACGAGCGACAGCGCCGGCACCTGCGGGTGGGCAACGCCGAGGAGTTCCAGGGCGACGAGCGCGACATCGTCTTCATCAGTACGGTCGTGTCGCTCACCGGCCCCGACGGGCCGCGCCGGAGCGGCCACTTCAGCAGTTCCCTGAACCGGCAGCACCTCAATGTGGCCGCATCCCGCGCCCGCGACCAGGTGTGGCTGTTCCACAGCTTCACCCGCACCGAACTGGGCGAGACCGATCTGCGGCGCGCCTATCTGGACTGGTTCTCCCGCCCGGCCGAGGAGCAGGACGGGCTCGGACTCGGTGAGGTCCGGCCGGACGTTCCGCACGAATCCTTCGACAGCCTCTTCGAGCAGCGCGTGTATCTGGCCCTGCGGGCCCGTGGCTACCGGGTGCGGCCGCAGTATCCGGCCGGCCGCTACCGCATCGACCTCGTCGTGGAGGGCGGCACGCGACGTCTTGCCGTGGAGTGCGACGGCGACGCCTTCCACACCGAGGAGAACGCCGACGCGGACGCGGCACGCCAGCGCGAACTGGAGCGGGTGGGCTGGACGTTCGTCCGGATCCGGGGCAGCCGCTTCTTCCTCGATCCGGAGCGGGCACTTGAGCCGTTGTGGGCGGAGCTGGAGCGACTCGGCATCGAGTCGGCGGCGCACTCGCCGGCGGGTGGGGGCGCGGAGGACGGTCGCGCGGAGCCGACCGGTGCCGAAAGCGCCGTACCCGTTGCCTCTGCTGCCCCGGACGCCGAGCGAGACGACACCCGGCCCCGGCCTGAGCCCCGGCCCGTGTCTCAGCCCCGACCCGTGGTCCCGCCCCAGCCCGTGCACGGCACGGACGAAGAACAGCCTCAGTTCGTGACTGTCGCGCGGCTGCACCGCGACGAGGTCAATGCGGCCCAGCACGCGTTCAGCATGCGGGCCACGCTGCCCAAGGCCGCACGGTTTCTGGCGGGAGCCGGTGCGCCGGGCTTCCCCGAGGTCGATGCCGTGGACATCCTGCGCGAGGGGCACGCTGTCGTGCGGGTCGCCCACGCCGAGGTGCAGGCCATGATCCGCGCCGCCATTGCCCATGTCGACGTACCGGTCCTGGGAGACAGCGGTCGGGTGGGTCTGGCGCGACACCATGCCCCCGGCAGCTCCGGTGCCGCGGACGGCCGTACGACGGAACTGCTGCGGGCGCGGCCGGCGGCTGAAGCGGCAGCCCCGGCGCGGAGTCTTCCGGCGGTACCGGCTCAGCCGACCCCGACCCGGAGCGCCGGGTCCGCCCCGCGTCTGCGGGTCGACCGGCTCAGCGTCGCCGCCCATCGGCGCGTGCAGCGCGAGCTTCAGCGGGTGCAGGACGAACTGGATCAGCCGCTTCCGGAGATCGTGGCCGTGGACTCGTCGTCGCGGAAGGCCCAGCTGGCCGACCACGACCGGCGGCGCGAGGCCCTTCAGGAGCGGCGCAGCCAGCTGCGTGCCGTGCTCGACCGGGTGATCCCGGACTCCTCCCTGACCGGCGGGGCGATGGTGGTCCCTGGATGCCTCGTCGGGGTCGAGGACCCGGACGACCCCGGCATCATGACGTACGAGATCGCGATGCTCGCCGGTGACGAGGCGGAGCGGTTGAGCCCCGACACCTCCCTGGGGAAGGCGCTCATGTGGCGAGAGGTCGGGGACGAGGTGAGCTGGCAGACGGAGTGGGGTACCCGCATGCAGGTCATCGTCCGGTACATCCAGGACTGAGCGACCCCGGGGAGTCGGCCTTCCGCGGCCGAGGAGAGGTGGACGCGGGTCCCGGTCGGTCACCTCGGCCGGCCGGGACCCGTTGCGTCCGCGGATCCGGCAAGGCGGTAACACTCCCCCGAGCAACGCGTCTTACGCGCGCACCGTCGGGCCGGATCCGATGAGGTGATCCCATCAGGCCGCACCAACGGATCGCTAACATGTGGCCAACGGTTCTCCGGACCGTCGTCGGCCGATTGGCGTGAAGTCGTCGAGGCGATCTTGCCGGGTGGCCGGAACAGTAGCGGATCCCGGCGGGCAGCCCGTCGGGAACAGGTGGCGGAATCCCGTCGTCGACCGGCGGTATTCCGCCAGCGACGGCCGAGTTGCGCCAGGGTGCGCGCACGGACCTGTGCGCGGGAAGGCAGTGGGCGGCGTGAAGCGGTGCGAGCTGCGGTTCGGCCTGCTGGGACCGCCGATTCTCTACGACTGCGGCAGTGACGGCACCGTCGTCCGTCCCGTGGGCAGCCCCAAGGTGCGCCTGCTCCTCGCCGCCCTGCTGCTCGAAGCCGGCCGTACCGTCTCCGTCGAGGCGCTCAAGGACGCGCTCTGGGGCGGCGCCCCGCCCGCCTCCGCCCACGCCTCCCTCCACAACCACGTCACCCGGCTCCGCCGACTCCTCGACGACCCTTCCCGGCTGCGGGCCGTGTCCCCCGGCTACCTCCTCCGCGTCGACGACGGCGAACTCGACATTCACGCCTTCGACGCCCACACCGCCGCCGCGCGCGCCGCCCACGCCGACCGGGACTGGTGCCGCACCCTCGGCGAATGCGCCGCCGCCCTCGCCCTCTGGCGCGGCACGCCCCTCAGCGGACTCCCCGCCGAACTGGGCGGCTACGCCCTCGTCCAGCGCCTGAAAGAAGCGCGACTGCTGCTCCTGGAGTGGCGCTACGACGCAGAGTTGGCCGTCGCCGACGGCCGACTCGACGCTCTCCTGCCCGAGTTGGCCGCCCTCGCCGCCGAGCACCCCTTGCGCGAGGCCTACCACCGCCAGCTCATGCTCGCCCTGCACCGCAGCGGCCGCCAGGCCGAGGCCCTCGCCGTCCACCGCGATCTGAGACACCGGCTGTTGGAGGAACTCGGCGTGGAGCCGGGGCCTGCCGTGCGCGGGGCACACCTGGAGGTGCTCCGTGGGGGAGGGGAGGCGACGGGGGACGACAAGAGCGGTGCGGGCGGCGATCGCCCGGCCCCGGCCACACCCGCCCCGACAACCACCCCCCAGGCTTCCCCACCCCGCCCCGCCCAACTCCCCCCACCTCCGGCCCACTTCACCGGCCGAGCCCCGCTCACCGAAACCCTCCACCGCACCCTCACCACCCCCGGCCCCACCGTCGCCGTCCTGACCGGCATGGCCGGTATCGGAAAGAGCGCCCTCGCCCTCCACGTCGCCCACGCCCTCACCGACCGCTTCCCCGACGGTCAGCTCTACGTCAACCTGCACGGCGCCACCCCGGGCATGCTCCCCCTCACCTCCGCGCAGGCCCTCGCCGCCCTGCTGCGGGACGTCGGTGCCGACCCCCGTGCCGTCCCCGAACACCCGGACGCGGCAGCGGCGTTGCTGCGGTCGATGCTCGCGCCCACCCGCACCCTCCTGGTCCTGGACGACGCCGCGAACGCCGCGCAGGTACGGTCGCTGCTGCCCGCGGGCCCCGGCTGCGCCGTGATCATCACCAGCCGTTCGTCACTCGCCGCCCTCGACGGCGTCCGGCGTTTCCCGCTCGCGCCGCTGTCCGACGAGGACAGTGCCGCGCTGCTGCGGGCGGTGTCCGGACGGGACGACGGGATCGACGCCGGCCACCCCCTCGTGGAACTGACCGGCCGCCTCCCGCTGGCCCTGCGGGTCGTCGCCGCCCGGCTCGCCGCGCGCCGGGCCCTCACCCCGGACGTGCTGGCCGGTCAACTGACCGCGACCGACCGCCGGTTGCACCACCTGGAGTACGACGACCTCAGCGTCCGCCGCTCCCTCGCCGTGGCGCACGACGCGCTCGCCGCCTCCGATCGCGAGGCCGACCGGGACGCGGCCCTCGTGCTGCGCCGGATCGGCGCCCTCGACCTGCCCGAGTACGGCGCACCCCTGCTGGCCCGCCTCAGCGGCACGGGAGTCCGGCGCGCCGAGGACGCCCTCGACCGGCTCGTCGACGTGGCCCTCCTTGAGGAGACCGCCCTCGGCCGCTACGTGCCCCATGACCTGGTCCGCGACTTCGCCCGCGAGCTGGCCGGAACGGCGGGCGGCACCGCCGTCGCCGAGTCCGCCCTGAGCTGGTACGCCGCCCTCGCCGAACGCACCCTCACCGCCATCGTCGAACCCGGCCTCGACCAGGACGACCGGCGCCGCCCCACGTCCTGCCAGCCGTCCGAGCACGCGGCCCACGTCGCCGACACCCACCCCTTCGACGGCCCCGAGGCCGCCTTCGCCTGGGGCGACGCGGAGCTGGAGAACATCGCCGCGCTCGCCGAGCGGTACGCCGACGCCTCCGACCACCGCATCGCCGCCCGCCTGTGCACGCTGCTGCGGCTGCTCTTCCCGTACGTCCAACGCAGCGGCCGGGTCGCCGAGATGGAGGTCCTCGGGCGGGCCGCGCTCCGGGTCGCCCGGCGGCTCGGGGACGAGGCGGCCGAGGCGTACGCCCTCGGTGACCTGGCCGGGGTGCACTTCCTGGCGGGCCGCCACACCGAGGCCCTCACCCTCAACGACGAGGCCCTGACCATCTGGGAGCGGCTCGGCGTCCTGTCCTGGATGCGCCGCAGCCTCAACAACCGGGGCCTGCTGCTCGAAGGACTCGGCCGCTACGAGGAGTCGGGGCGCGCGCTACGCCAGAGCCTCGCCTATTCGCGGCAGTTGAACGATCCCTACGGCGAGGCCGTGACCCACCAGCACCTCGGCAACCTCTTCGAGCACACCGACCCCCGCGCCGCCATCGAGCAGCACCGTCTCTCGCTGGCGATCGGGGAGATGATCGGCAACGTCCTCATCCAGCTCTACGCGCGCTGCAACATCGGCTACGCCCATCTCACCCTCGGTGAACCGGCCGCGGCGGCCCGGCACTTCGAGGAGAGCCTGCGGGATCTTGTCGACCAGGGCGACTGGCACGGCGAGTCGCAGACCCGGCTCGGCCTGGTCCGCTCGCTGCGGCTGTCCGGCCGCGCCGAACGGGCCGACCAGGAGTGCGCCGAACTGCTGCGCCGCGCCGACGCCCGAGCCGACCGCTACATCGGCGGCCTCGCCCGCCACCAGCACGGACTCCTGCTCAGCGGGTCGGGCCGGACCGAGGAGGCCCGCACCTCCTGGCGGGCGGCCCTCGACGCCCTGACCGGCACGGACGAGAAGGCGGTCGTCGCCGAACTGATGACGCTGCTGGCGGACGACGGCCGCCCGCCATCCCCCACTCATTTCGCCTCCGCGTAGCACTCCACCACCGCCGTGGTGAACGGAAACCGCACCGGCGTCTCCCCGAACGTCAGCCGTCCCGCCAGCTCCGCCGCCTCCCGGATCGCCGCGACGACCGTCTCCGCCTCCTCCTCGGGACAGTGCACGATGACCTCGTCGTGCTGGAAGAAGACCAGCTCGGCCGCCAGGTCCGCGCAGGACTGGCGCAGGGCGGCGAGCAGCAGCAGCGCCCAGTCGGCCGCGCTGCCCTGGACGACGAAGTTACGGGCGAAGCGGCCCCGCGCGCGGGCGTCGGTGGAGGCGTACCCCGGAGTCCACTGCTGACGGTCGTCGGAGTCGTCCTCGCCCATGGGGATGCCCGCCTCCTCCGCCTCACCCCCACCCGCCGCGGGCGGGCAGGTGCGGCCCAGCCAGGTGCGCACCAGCCGCCCCTCCTCGCCGGCCCGTGCCGCCTCGTCGACGTAGGACACGGCCTGCGGGAAGCGGCGCCTGAGCGCGGCGAGGTTCTTCAGGCCGTCGCCGGAGGTCTGGCCGTAGACCGCGCCGAGCACCGCGAGCTTGGCCTGGTCGCGGTCGCCGGAGAAGGCCCGGTCCGACACCGACTGGTACAGGTCGCTCTCGCGGCCAGCCACCTCCATCAGACCGGGGTCGCGGGAGATGGCGGCGAGCACCCGCGGCTCCATCTGGTCGGCGTCGGCGACGACGAGCCGCCAGCCGGGGTCGGCGACGACCGCCCGCCGGATCACCTTGGGGATCTGGAGTCCGCCCCCGCCGTTGGTCACCCAGCGGCCGGTGACGGTGCCGCCCGCGAGGAACTCCGGCCGGAACCGCCCCTCGCGCACCCAGTCCTGGAGCCAGGACCAGCCATGGGCCACCCAGATCCGGTACAGCTTCTTGTACTCGATCAGCGGCGCCACGGCCGGATGGTCGACGGACTCGATCTCCCAGCGCCGGGTCGACTTGACCTTGATGCCCGCCCGCGCGAAGGCCTTGACGACATCGGCGGGCAGATCGGGCCGGACCCGGTGGCCGAAGGCGGCGGACACCTCGTCGGCCAGCTGGGCGAGGCGACGCGGCTCGCCACCGCCCGCGTACCGCTCGCCGAGCAGTTCGTGCAGCACCTGCCGGTGCACGTCGGCGCTCCACGGCAGCCCGGCCTGGTTCATCTCGGCGGCGACCAGCATCCCCGCCGACTCGGCGGCCGTCAGCAGCCGCATCCGCTCCGGGTGCCCCGCCTTGTCGTGCCGCCGCTGCTGCTCGGCGTAGACCTCCAGGAGGTCGGCCAGCGGAAGATGGACGGCCTGCGGCTCGAACAGTGAGGACTGCGCCCCCGGTTCGGCCGCCCGCTGGGGCGGGTCGGGCGGTACGGGGCCGCCGCGCAGCCGGGCCAGGGCGGCTGCCGCGGAACGGGGTTCGCCGTACCGCCCCTCGTGGCCGAGCAGGAGGGTCTCGGCGTCCTCGATGTCGTAGCACCGCTCCACTCGCACCCCCGTGGCGAGCAGACGCGGGTAGACCTCGGCGGTGGAACGCCAGACCCAGCGCGCGACCTCCGGCCTGCCGCGCACCGCAGCGGCAAGATCCGGTTCCCGCACGACCGATCCGACGGGCAGCCCGTCCGGGCCGAGGGGGGCCACCTCCACGCCACCGTCCTCGGCCGGCGCGAGAGCCCACCGGTCGGTCATGCTCGCGAGTGTGACAGGGGGGTCTGACAATGGCCCCTCGCGACGGATCGGGCAACGACCCCGTCCGGGCCCCATGGCACGATCCTCACGTGAGCAGCAAGCCCCGTACCGTCGATCTCGCCTTTCAGGCCGCCCTCCACACCGCCTCCGACACGGCTCTGGACACCGGTGCCTCCCTTCTCGCCGCGGATCCGGACGCGGACGGGGAACTGGAGCGTCGGGGAACGGAGTTCGTCGCGGCGGCCTGGCGGCGGGGCTGGCAGCCCGCGGACGTCGCGCGGATGGTCCGCCGTGAGCTGGACGACGTACATCTGCGACTGCTGGCCGCGCTTGTCCACGCGCAGGCGCCGGACGACATCCCGCGCGGTCCGCGGTGGCGTGCGCAGCTCGATGAGCTGGATGCGGCGCCCGCGCGCGTGGGCGACCGTTTCTCGCACGCGACAGCCGTCCTGGAGCTGTACCGCCTGCTGCTGCGACTGCCGCCCCTGGAGCCCCTCGACGAGCCTCAGCGCTCCCGCAGGCCCGAGTCCCGCATGCTGACCCGGATCCGTGCGCTGCTCGCCAAGGCGGAGGGCACGGGGTTCCCGGAGGAGGCGGAGGCGTTGACCGCCAAAGCGCAGGAGTTGATGGCGCGGCACAGCGTGGACGAGGCGCTGCTGTCGGCCCAGGCGCCCGCGCCCGACACCCCCGGCGCCTGCCGGATCGGTGTCGAGGCGCCGTACGAGCAGGCCAAGGCGGTCCTGCTGGACGCGGTGGCCGCCGCGAACCACTGCCGCGCGGTGTGGAACGAACCCCTCGGCTTCTCCACCGTGGTCGGCTTCGAGGCCGATCTGGAGGTGGTCGAGTTGCTCCACACCTCGCTCCTCGTCCAGGCCCAGACGGCGCTGACGAAGGCGGAGGCGGCCCAGCGGGCGGGCGGTCGCAAGCGGACCAAGACCTTCCGGCAGTCCTTCCTCGCCGCCTACGCCCACCGCATCGGCACCCGCCTCACGCGGGCCGCCGAAACCCAGGTCAGCGACGACCTGCTGCCGGTCCTGGCCTCCCGGGAGGTCGCGGTGACCGCCCGGCTCGACCGGATGTTCCCCGAGACCACCACGTCCCGCCTGCGTGGCGTCACCGACGCGGCAGGCTGGACCGAGGGCGCCGAAGCCGCCGACCAGGCCCAGGTGAGAGCCCGCCGCCCGGTCGAGCGGGGCTGACTCAGTCGCCCTGCTGGAACCCGCTCACCGTGGCGTCCGGCTGCTCTCCCTTGAGGGCGACGTCGCCGTACGACCAAGGGAAGCTGTGTGCCGTGTCCGCACCGGGCAGCTTGAACTCGGCCGTCTTCGCGGCGAGGCTGCCGTCCCCGCCACCGCGCACATAGGTGACGATGACGGACACCGTGCCTCCCTTGGCGAGCGTCCGCTTCTCCCCGGTCGCCGCCGCGTCCGGGGCGACCTCCGCCGAGGTGTCGCCCGCCGTCAGGGTCAGCGAGGGCAGGCCCTCCAGGGTGCAGTCGGCGTCGTTGTTGGTGAGCGTGACGGGCACGTTGCCGGTGTCCCCGGCGGCCGGGGCGGCGTTGGCGGGACCGACCTGCACCTCCAGGTCACCGATCGCGCAGGCGGCCGTGGCGCCCCCGCCCGGCTTCTCGTCCGCGCCGCCGTCACCGTCTCCCCCGTCGCCGCAGGAGGTCAGCAGAAGCGCCGCGGCGAGTGCGGCGAGGGGGAGGGCGGTGGCGCGCATGTGGTGTCCTCTGAGACGTGCGTGATGCGTGACGGATCGCGTGCATCGATCATCACGCATACGGCTGTGATCCGGTTGCCGCGCCCCCCATGCAGCCGGTGGCGGTTCAGGACCCCAGGCCCTCCGTGGGCAGCCCGGTCGGCAGCGTCGCGCCCTCGGCCTTCCGGTACGTCTCGGCGCCCAGTTCGCCGTCCCAGGTCACCTTGAGCGTGTCCTTGTCGACGGAGTCCACCGTGCCCGTCGCCCGGTCCTCGCTGCCGTCCGTGCACTTCAGGCGAATCGTCTCGCCGGCCGTACCGCTGCACACGGTCCCGCCGGTCGCGAACAGCCCCGCCTGGCTGCCGGTGACGACCAGCGCCACCGCCTTGCCGTCGGTCGTGGCGAGCCAGCTGCCCTCCAACTCGCCGGCGGGGGCGGCCGTACCCCCGTCGTCCCCGCTGCCCCCGCCGGTGTCGGCGGTCTCCGTGGTGGACGGTGTCGCGCTCGCGCTGGGCGAGCCCTCGTCGGAGGAGTCGTCGCTGCACCCGCTCAGCGCGAGCACACCGGCCAGCCCCGCGGCCGCGGCCGCGATCCGCATCCGCCTGCGCGCCACGCGCGCGTACGTCGCCGAAGTCACTGCAAGCCCCCAGGATGAGCCGGTTGGACGACAAGACCGCAGCAAGCTACCAGCACGTAACCAGGATCAGAACGGCTCCCGCCGAGAGGCGCCCGGCGGGAGGTGAGCGGCCCCTGCCGAACCCCGGCTACCAGGACGACTTGCGCACCCCTGGCAGGTACCCCGCGTGCGCCTGTTCCCGCAGCGACACCCGGGACAGCCCGAACGCCCGGAAGTACCCGCGCGGGCGCCCGTCCACCTGGTCCCGGTTGCGCACGCGCGTGGCGCTCGCGTCGCGCGGCTGGCGACGCAGCTCCCGCTGGGCGGCCAGCCGTTCGGCCTCCGTCGACGACGGCCGCCGGATGATCTCCTTCAGCTCGGCCCGCCGCCGGGCGTACTGCGCGACCACCGCCTGCCGTCGCCCGTTCTTGGCGATCTTGCTCTTCTTGGCCATCAGACACGCACCCCACGCGCGCGGATACGCGCCACGGCGGCCTCGACGCCGATCGCGTCGACGGTCTTGATGCCCTTGGCGCTCAGCCGGAGCCGCACATACCTGCTCTCGCTCGGCAGCCAGTAGCGCTTGGCCTGGATGTTGGGGTCGAAGCGGCGGGAGGTCCGCCGATGGGAGTGGGAGATCCGGTTGCCGAAGCCGGGCGTGGCGCCGGTCAGCATGCAGTGGGCGGACACAGGTGACGCACCTCTCTCGAAGCGAGTGTGTAAATGGAATTCATTTTCAGTAAGGTACCAGTATGGCTCGCAACGAACTCCGCCCGGTCATCAAACTCCGCTCCACCGCGGGGACCGGCTTCACCTACGTCACCCGCAAGAACCGCCGCAACGACCCGGACCGTATGACCCTGCGCAAGTACGACCCGGTCGCCGGCCGCCACGTCGACTTCCGAGAGGAGCGCTGACGCCGTGCGCAAGGGAATCCACCCCGCCTACGGCCCCGTCGTCTTCCGTGACCGGGCCGCCGGCCACGCCTTTCTCACCCGCTCGACGATGACCAGTGAGAAGACGATCGAGTGGGAGGACGGCCGCACCTACCCGGTCGTGGACGTCGAGATCTCCGACGTCAGCCACCCCTTCTACACCGGCACCGCGCGCGTGCTGGACACCGCCGGACGCGTCGAGCGCTTCGAGCGCCGGTACGGAAGGCAGGGCTGATGCTCCCCGTCGTGATCGTCGGCGGACTGCACGCCGACGCCCGCAGGGCCGCCGTGGACCGGCTGCTCGTGGAGGTGCCCGGCAGCGTCGTGCTCCACCACGACCTCGCCACGGCCGTCGCCGGCACCGTCGTACGGACGATCCGCGACGCCCATGGCACGCGCTCCGCCGCCGAGACGCCCCTCGTCAACGACTGCGCCTGCTGCGCCCTGCGCGAGGACCTGGTGCCGGAGCTGAAGCGCATCGAGGAGGCGGGCGGCACGCCGCTCGCCGTCGTCGAGCTGTGGGACTCCGTCGAGCCCAAGGCGATGGCGGAGGTGATCACCTCCGGCGGCCTCGACCTGACCGGCGTGGTCACCGCCGTCGACCCGGCACTGCTGCTGCCCTACCTCGGCAACGGCGACGACCTGGCCGAGCGGGGCCTGGCGGCGGCTCCCACCGATCAGCGCACGGTCGCCGACACCTTCGCGCGCCAGCTGGAGTACGCGCCCGTGCTGGCCCTCGCGGAGTCGGCGGATGCGGACGACGAGGACCGCGAACTGCTCGCGCAGCTGCACCCGACGGCCCGCCAGGTGCTGATCGGCCACGGCGACCTGGCGGGCGCCGTACGCGCCGGATTCGACGTCGAGGCCGCCGCGGCCGCCCAGCACCCGGCGTGCGCGCTGCTGCCCGCCGAGGCGGACGCGCACGGCGTCTCCACGCTCGTCTGGCACCGCCGCCGCCCCTTCCACCCGGAGCGGCTGTACGCGGCCCTGGAGGACCTGACCTGCGCCGCCGCTCGCAGCCGGGGCCGCTTCTGGCTGGCGGACAAGCCGGACGCCCTGCTGCACTGGGACGCGGCGGGCGGCGCCCTGTGCGTGGAGAGCGCGGGCCCCTGGCTGGCCTCGCTCCCCGACGCGGCCTGGGAGCTGGTTCCGCCGGTGCGCCGGGCGGCGGCCGCGCTGGACTGGCACCCCGAGCACGGCGACTGCTGCCAGCATCTCGTCTTCACCTCGCCAGGACTGGACCGCGACGGCCTCGAACGGCTGCTGGAGTCCTGCCTGTTGACCGATGCCGAGTACGCCGCGGGCCGCGCCGCCTGGAAGCGACTCCCGCCCGCCTTCGACACCCTCCTGGAGGTCTGACCCATGCCCCGCAAGCCCGACCGCGGCAAGCCCGCAAAGAATCGGCCCAACCCGCTGGACCGAGCCGGAATCGAGTACATCGACTACAAGGACACCGAACTGCTGCGGAAGTTCATCTCCGACCGCGGCAAGATCCGCAGCCGCCGGGTGACCCGCATCTCCGCCCAGCAGCAGCGCCAACTGGCCCGGGCCGTCAAGAACGCGCGCGAGATGGCCCTGCTGCCGTACGCGACCCGCTGAGCCGAAAAGCACCGCCCACTGGCCGACACCGCACCCAGTGCCCGGAACCCACTCGCCTGTTCGAGGTACGGCACCACATTCATCCGTACGAGTGGTTCCGGCACGTGCGTCTGCACGAGCCCGGCGTCCCGCCCACCCTCCGGTCCGACCATGACCCCATCTGGGCACCGCACCCGGTGACGACCCCGGCGTCACCCCCGTCGCCCGCCGCACGGCCTCAGTACCGCGCTTCCTGCCGACTTCTCCCACGGCAAAGAGCGGATGCCGGGCGTCCACTGGGACGACGCCATTCCGGGCGATCCCACCGGCCGAACAACGCACGCACATTGGAACAGGAACGGCGTCGCATGCGTCTGTTCTTACATACGCGAGGGATTCGATCCGGACGATCCGGCTCAGTTCATGGCGTGGAAGATCATGGATGAGGAAGGCGTGGGACCTGTAACCGCAGGAACACCCCGCGTGCACGTGCATCTGCCCGTGCATCCTCCCATGCGTCTGCACATGAACAGGGCTATGATCCGGGTCAGTTGACCAATGCATCAATGGCCTCACCAGCCAGTGCACCACCTGGGAGCGACCTGTGGACCACGACGTGTACGACGTTGACGACGCGTCCGGCGTGTACAACGGCATGGCCGCGACCCAGCTCAGCGGTGTCGCCTGGCAGAAGAGCCGGCACAGCAACTCGCAGGGCTCATGCGTGGAGTTCGCCAGGCTTCCCGGTGGTGACGTCGCCGTACGCAATTCGCGTTTCCCGGACGGTCCGGCGCTCGTCTACACCCGCGCCGAGATCGAGGCGATGCTCCTGGGCATCAAGGACGGCGAGTTCGACCACTTGATAGCGGGCTGATGCCCGAGCGGGCAACTCGCAGAACATTTAGGGCAATCAGCGGGCAATCGGTGGGCAATCAACGGTCAGTCAGCGATCGATACACGCCGTGACCGGTCGGTTACGCGCGTAGAACCACGGCGCCGCAAAGCGCCGTGGTTCTTCACTCGGCGGAGCCGGGCTGCGGCTTGTGCGGCAGCCGGAACAGCGCCCAGACCACCTTGCCGTTGAGCGTGCCGGCCAGCGGATGCCAGCCCCAGCCGTCCGCGAAGGAGTCCACCAGGAACAGCCCGCGCCCGGACTCCGCCGAGAAGTCGTCCGAGTCGCGCGCCACCGGGCTGTCGTGACTGGGGTCGCGCACCGCGCACACCAACCGCTCGGTCCACCGCATCAGATGCAGCCGTACCGGGGGTGTCTGCTCGGGCACACGCGCGTGGCCGGCCGGAAGGGCGTGGCGCAGGGCGTTGGTGACGAGTTCGGACACCACCAGGCACACATCGTCGAAGCGCTCGCCTATGTCCCACTGGTCGAGTGTTCTGCGGGTGAACTGGCGTGCCTCGCGCACCGCTTCGTAGCGGGCGGGGAGTGCGCAGGAGGCGGCGTTGGACACGGCCGCGGGATCCAGCGGCGGAAGGCCCTGCCGTAACGGCTCGAGCATGGTCGATCCATTCGTCCCCATGCGAGGCACTCCCGGGAATTCGCGGTCGTTGCGATGCAGCGGTTGCGCGGGACCATGGTTTCGGATGCGTACAGCAGATGCAAGGGCAGATGCACGTGCACGTGACCGAATTGGACCCTCCCGTACCGCTTGTTGGCCATTTTTTCCGCCATCTTTGCGCTCCCCGCTTGTGTTCTGCTCGCTCCTTCCTGAAGGAAATCTTTGGCTTCTTTCCGTCTGCGTAATCGGACGAGTACAGCTCGGAGTGTTTTAGTGGCAGACTTCGGGCCCTGAAGAGGTTGGGGAGGCTGGCGAACGTGAGCGCGGGAGAGCCCGGATCGGTGGTGCGGCGCATGCTGCTCGGCTCGCAACTCAGGCGACTGCGTGAGGCACGCGGGATCACGCGTGAGGCCGCGGGTTACTCGATCCGCGCGTCCGAGTCGAAGATCAGCCGGATGGAGTTGGGCCGGGTGAGCTTCAAGACCAGGGACGTAGAAGACCTGTTGACGCTGTACGGCATCACCGACGAGGTGGAGCGCAACTCCCTGCTCTCCCTCGCCAAGGAGGCCAACGTCGCGGGCTGGTGGCACAGTTACTCCGACGTGCTGCCCAGCTGGTTCCCCACCTACGTCGGCCTGGAGGGCGCCGCCGCGCTGATCCGGGCGTACGAGGTGCAGTTCGTGCACGGTCTGCTCCAGACCGAGGCCTACGCCCGCGCGGTCGTCCGGCGCGGGATGAAGGGCGCGAGTGAGGCCGACGTCGAGCGGCGGGTGGCGCTGCGTCTGGAGCGGCAGAAGTACCTCGTGGGCGAGAACGCCCCGGAGTTCCACATCGTCCTCGACGAGGCCGCCCTGCGCCGCCCCTACGGCGACCGTGAGGTGATGCGCGGTCAGCTCCAGCATCTGATCGACATCTCCGAACGCCCCAATGTGCGGCTCCAGATCATGCCGTTCGGCTTCGGCGGGCACTCCGGCGAGTCCGGCGCCTTCACCATCCTCAGCTTCCCCGAGTCGGATCTGTCGGACGTGGTCTATCTGGAGCAGCTCACCAGTGCGCTGTATCTGGACAAGCACGAGGACGTCACCCAGTACGAGAAGGCGCTGAAGGAACTCCAGCACGACAGCCCCGGCCCCGACGAGAGCCGCGACCTTCTTCGAGGACTCCTTCAACTGTCTTGAAACACAAGTACGATGACGTGTGATCAGACCGTGGAGACGATCAGAAACTGATCAGGTGTCCGCAGGGATGTCCGCTAAGGGGATTCGAGGGATCACATGTCGTCCTACTTCACCGACCTGGCCCAGCAGTACATCGACGGCGAGTGGCGCCCGGGCACTGGCTCCTGGGACATCATCGACTTCAACCCGTACGACGGTGAGAAGCTCGCCTCGATCACCATAGCCACGGTCGACGAGGTGGATCAGGCCTACCAGGCTGCCGCCCGGGCCCAGAAGGAATGGGCGGCGACCAACGCCTACGCGCGGCGCGCCGTTTTCGAGAAGGCCCTCAGGCTGATCGAGGACCGCGAGGCGGAGATCAGTGAGATGATCATCGCCGAGCTGGGCGGCACGCGTCTGAAGGCGGGCTTCGAACTCCACCTCGCCAAGGAGTTCCTGCGCGAGGCGATCCATCTCGCACTGCGCCCCGAGGGTCGGATCATCCCCTCGCCGGTGGACGGCAAGGAGAACCGCGTCTACCGCGTCCCGGTCGGCGTGGTCGGTGTGATCAGCCCCTTCAACTTCCCCTTCCTGCTGTCGCTGAAGTCGGTCGCCCCGGCCCTCGCGCTCGGCAACGGTGTGGTCCTCAAGCCGCACCAGAACACGCCGATCGTCGGCGGCACCCTGGTCGCCAAGCTCTTCGAGGACGCGGGCCTGCCCGCCGGACTGCTCAATGTCGTCGTCACCGACATAGCGGAGATCGGCGACGCCTTCATCGAGCACCCGATCCCGAAGGTCATCTCCTTCACCGGCTCCGACAAGGTCGGCCGCCACGTCGCCACCGTCTGCGCCTCGCACTTCAAGCGCTCGGTCCTCGAACTCGGCGGCAACAGCGCCCTGGTGGTCCTCGACGACGCGGACCTCGACTACGCCGTCGACGCCGCGGTCTTCAGCCGGTACGTCCACCAGGGCCAGGTCTGCATGGCCGCCAACCGGGTCCTGGTCGACCGGTCGGTCGCCGACGAGTTCACCGAGAAGTTCGTCGCCAAGGTCAAGACGCTCAAGGCGGGCGACCCGCGCGACCCGGAGACCGTGATCGGCCCGGTCATCAACTCCTCGCAGGCGGACGCCATTTCCGGCGTCGTCGAGCAGGCCGTCGCCGAGGGCGCCACCGCCCTGGTGCACGGTGCGACCACCGACAACCTGGTCGAGCCGTCCGTGCTGACCGGGGTGCCGGCCGACTCCGCGCTGCTGCGGCAGGAGGTCTTCGGGCCCGTCGTCTTCCTCGTCCCGTTCGACGGCGAGGAGGAGGCCGTACGCCTCGTCAATGACACGCCGTACGGGCTGAGCGGCGCCGTCCACACCGGTGACATCGAGCGGGGCGTGGCCTTCGCCAAGCAGATCGACACCGGCATGTTCCACGTGAACGACGGCACCGTCCACGACGAGCCGATCGTCCCCTTCGGCGGCGAGAAGCACTCCGGCCTCGGCCGCCTCAACGGCGAGACGATGCTGGACGCGTTCACCACGCTGAAGTGGATCTCGGTGCAGCACGGGCGCAGCGGATTCCCGTTCTGACGTATTTCTTCACTGCGGGCCATTGAGGACGGAATCTGTCCTCAATGGCCCGTAGCTTCGTCGGTGTCAGGCAAGGAGCCACCCCGACGAAAGGCGGCCGGTCATGGTCACTCACGTTCCCGCAGAGGCGCAGGGCGACGAGCGCGGAGCGCTGCTGAGCTTCCTCGCGGAACAGCGCGGCGGCATCCGTCGTGCCGTGTTCGGGCTGACGGGCGAGCAGGCCTCCTCCCGGCCGAGCGCCGGCGAGCTGTCCCTGGCCGGTCTGGTCAAGCATGTGGCCGAGGTCGAACAGGGCTGGGTCGCGCGAGCCAAGGGCGAGGAGCCGGCCGTAGCGCGTGACCAGTCGAACTGGCACGAGTGCTTCGTCCTGGTCGAGGGCGAGACCGTCGAGTCGCAGCTCGCCTACTGGGAGAAGGTCGCCGCCGACACCGAGGCGCTCATCCGGTCCGCGCCGAGCCTGGACGACACCTTCGCTCTTCCGAACCAGCCCTGGTTCCCGCCGGAGGGCCGGGTGTCGCTGCGCTGGCTGGTGCTGCACCTGATCCGGGAGACCGCCCGGCATGCCGGGCACGCCGACATCATCCGGGAGTCGCTGGACGGCAGGACGGCCTTCGAGCTGGTCGAGCTCGCCGGAAGCTGAGGCCATGACCTGTGCCTCCGGGTGACGTCATAACCTGGGGCCCATGTCAGCGATCCGTCTCCTGGTGCTCGGCGCGGTCCGCCAGCACGGGCGGGCCCACGGCTACCAGGTGCGCAACGACCTGGAGTACTGGGGCGCGCACGAGTGGTCCAACGCCAAGCCCGGCTCGATCTACCACGCCCTGAAGCAGATGGCGAAACAGGGCCTGCTGCACGCGCACGAGATCGCGCCGTCCACGGCCGGGGGCCCGCCCCGCACCGAGTACGAGATCACGGAGCAGGGCACCGAGGAGTTCCTCCGGCTGGTCCGCGAGGCGCTGGTGTCCTACGACCAGAAGATGGACGTGAAGTCGGCGGCCATCGGCTTCATGGTCGACCTGCCGCGCGCCGAGACCGTGTCCCTGCTCAAGGAGCGGATCCGGCGCAGCGAGGAGTGGCGCTCCGCCGTCACCGAGCACTACGTCCCCGAGGAAGGCCCAGGTCAGCTGGGGCATATCGGCGAGATCATGAACCTCTGGGTCCACACGGCCGACGCCGAGGCCGCGTGGACCCAGGGGCTGATCGAGCGGATCGAGGGTGGCGCGTACACCTTCGCGGGGGAGGGTGAGCCGTTCGTGGGTGTCCTCGCGGAGGGCGAGGAGAACCCGTACGCCACGAGGGAGCGGCATCCCGGAGATCTCGGCTAGATCTCCGGGAGATCTCTGCTAATCAAGTTTGACGAGTGAGGTCCGGGGTATTACCCTCGATCGAGTAGTCAAGTTTGATTATTGAGCTGACGGGCTAGCGAGGGAGAGTTCGTGGCCGATACGGCGATCACCGTCGAAGGCGCAGAGAAGAAGTACGGCGAGAAGAGGGCACTGGACGGGCTCGACCTGAGCGTCGCGCGGGGGACCGTGCACGGCGTGCTCGGGCCGAACGGCGCGGGCAAGACCACCTTGGTCCGCGTCCTGTCCACCCTGCTGAGGCCCGACGCGGGGCGGATCGAGGTCGCGGGGTACGACGTGGTCACCGACGCCCGCGCGGTGCGCACCCGCATCGGCCTGCTGGGCCAGCACGCGGCGCTCGACGAGGAGCTCGGCGGCCACCAGAACCTGGAGATGTTCGGCCGCCTGTACCACCTGGGCGCCCGCCACGCGCGCGTGCGGGCCGACGAACTCCTGGAGCGCTTCGGTCTCGCCGACACCGGCCGCAAGGCGGTACGGCAGTACAGCGGCGGCATGCGGCGCCGCCTTGACCTCGCGGCCTCCCTGATCACCGATCCGGAGGTGCTGTTCCTGGACGAACCCACGACCGGCCTCGACCCGCGCGGCCGCGCCGAGGTGTGGAACTCGGTCCGCTCGCTGGTCGGCGGCGGTACGACGGTCCTCCTCACCACGCAGTACCTGGAGGAGGCCGACCAGCTCGCCGACCGGATCTCGGTCGTCGACGCGGGCCGTGTCATCGCCGACGGCACGGCCGACGAACTGAAGGCCGACCTCGGCGGCGACCGCATCGACGTCGTCCTGCGCGACGCCGGTCAACTGGGCGCAGCCGTCGCCCTGTTGCCCTTCGACCCGGCGGGCGTCTCCGTCGACACCGACCGCCGGCTGCTGAGCGCCCCGGTGACCGACCGGATGACGGCGCTCACCGGGGTCGTACAGGCGCTTCAGCGCGCTGGGATCGAGGCGGAGGACGTCGCCCTGCGGCGCCCGACGCTGGACGAGGTGTTCCTGCATCTGACGGCGGACCGCACGAAGGAGGCCGTATGACCACGTACGCACTGACCGACTCCTGGACCATGACCCGGCGCGAACTCGCCCACTGGGCGCGGCAGCCGGTCCAGTTGATCGTCGGGCTTGTTTTCCCGGTCATGCTGCTCGTGATGTTCGGTTACCTCGTCGGCGGCGGCCGGGACGTCCGGGGCGACTACATCGACTACCTGGTGCCCGGCATGCTCGCGCTGACCATGGCCTTCGGCCTGGAGGGCACGATGATCGCCGTCACCCAGGACCTCAACAAGGGCGTCATCGACCGCTTCCGCTCGATGCCGATGGCCAACGGGGCGGTCCTGGTGGGCCGTTCGACGGCCGACATGCTTCAGTCGGCGGTCGGCCTGGCGGTGATGATCGGCGTCGGGTGCGCCTTGGGCTGGCGGGCGAACGGCTCCCTGGGTGCCTTCCTGGGCGCGATCGGGCTGTTGCTGCTGTTCCGGTTCGCGATGCTGTGGATCGGCATCCATCTCGCGATGGTGGCGGGGAAGCCGGAGATGGTGCAGGCCGTCCAGATCCTGGTCTGGCCGGTCGGATTCCTCTCCAACGCCTTCGCCCCCTCCGACTCGATGCCCGACTGGCTGGGCACGGTGGTCGAGTGGAACCCCCTGTCCCAGACCGCGACCGCCGTACGGGACCTGTTCGCCACTCCGGGCGGCGAGCCGGGCCACATCTGGCCGGCCATCCTGTGGCCGCTGGTGTTGCTGGCGGTGTTCTTCCCGCTGGCGGTGCGGCGGTTCGGACGGCTCGGTAAATAGCTGGGCGAGGTAAATAGCTGGGCGAGGAGCGGAACCCGAGCCCGGTCCGCGGTGTATCAGAAGTAGCAATCGGCTGCTGATCACCGCAGATCGGGGGATTCCATGGGATGTCGACTGCCGAGGGCGCTGCTGTTCCCGCTCCTTGCTTTGCCTCTGCTCTTGCCGTTGGCGGCGTGCGACCCGGGGTCGGCGGGTGGGCGCGCGGGGAGTGTGGCTGCGCCGTCCACCGCCACTTCTACGGCTGGGGCGCGGCCCCCGCGGATACCGTCCGCTTCTGGCCTCCCCGGCTGGTCCCACAGCCTCGGCTTCGCCGCCGACGGCTCGGGCTTCGCCCTGCTCGCGCAGTGCACGGAGACGCGGTGCGAGCAGGGCGTGGCCGTCCTGGACAAGGGCGCCCGGCGCTGGCGCCCGGTCAAGTCGCCGTTGCCGGACGTCACCGGCGACCTCGGCATCACCGTCGGGCTCACGGTGCTCGGGCCTGGCCGCGCCGTCATCATCGACCAGAGCGAGGAGTGGACGCGTCCCGCCCGGACGTGGTTCACGCGCGACAACGGCCGTACCTGGACGCGTGGTTCGACCGAGCCGAAGGGGCGCACGGCAACCGTCCCCGAGGGCGCGCTGCTCACCGACGAGTGTCTGAAGCTGGAGCCCGATCTCAGCTACTGCGCCCGCAACCGCCTGCTCGTGGTCCTGCCCGGCACCGGCGAACACCGCGTCCTGGAGCGGCAACCGCCCTTGAAGGGCATCCTCGTCCCGGCCGGAGACGTGGCCAGGGACGCGCTCTTCGTCTCCGGCCTGGACGCCTCCGGACGCCCGGCGCTGGCGAAGAGCGAGGACCGGGGCCGCACCTGGCAGGTGACCCGGCTGACCGAGCCCGGGAAGGGCAGTTGGGGTTTTCGCGTGGTCGAAGCCGGGCCGGACCGCCTCTTCGCCGCCCAGCCGGGCCAGCTCCCCGAGGAGGAGGGCGTGAAGAACGGCCTGCACGCGATCCACACCAGCACCGACGGCGGCCGGACCTGGACCCGCGTCTGGGCCTACCGCAAGGGCGTCGAACCCCTGTCGATCCTCGGCGACCTCGTCGCGGCCACCGACGGTCGCGTCACGGTGTACGGCGAGTCCGGCGTCTGGCACAGCACCGACGGCGCCCACACCTTCCGCTCCACCAGCGGCACCCGCGCCCCCGCAGGCTCCGTCACCCACACCCCCCTCGGCTGGCTGTGGACCGACAGCTACGGCAACGGCCAGTACCGCATCTCGGCCGACGGGGTGCGCTGGCACGGGTTCACGGTGGGGGAGCGAGCCGAATGAGCCTAGTGATGGAACGCGGTCGCCTGGCCGGCGTCACGCCCCAAGGGATGCGGTTGCCGCCGCAGTTCCGGCAGCAGCCGCTGGAGGTCCTCCAGGAGCAGCGCCGCGAGGTCCGTGGAGAAGCCGTTGCGGCACACCACCCGGAGCACGGACAGGTCTTCCCGGTTCGGCGGGAAGGTGTACGCGGGCACCAGCCAGCCCTGCTCGCGAAGCCTGCGGGAGACGTCGAAGACGTCGTACGCCGTCACATCGGGCGCCGTGGTGAAGGCGAAGACCGGCAACTGGTCGCCCCGGGTGAGCAGTCGGAAGTCGCCGAGGGCCTCGATGCGCCCGGCGAGTCCGCTCGCGACGTCCCGGGCGGTCTGCTGGACGGCCCGGTAGCCCTCCCGGCCCAGCCGCAGGAAGGTGTAGTACTGCGCGACGACCTGGGCGCCGGGCCGGGAGAAGTTCAGCGCGAAGGTCGGCATGTCGCCGCCCAGGTAGTTCACGCGGAACACCAGTTCCTCGGGCAGTGCCGCCTTGTCCCGCCACAACGCCCAGCCGACGCCCGGGTAGACGAGCCCGTACTTGTGCCCGGAAGTGTTGATGGACGCCACGCGCGGGAGGCGGAAGTCCCACGCCAGGTCCTCGTCGAGGAAGGGCGCGACCATCGCCCCGGAGGCGCCGTCGACATGGACCGGGATGTCGAGGCCGGTGCGTTCCTGGAGGGCGTCAAGGGCGGCGCACAGATCGGCGATGGGTTCGTAGGACCCGTCGAAGGTGGAGCCGAGGATGCCCACGACGCCGATGGTGTTCTCGTCGCACAGCTCGGCCGCGGCCTGGGGGTCGAGGTGGAAGCGGTCGCCCTCCATGGGCACCAGCCGGGGCTCCACCTCCCAGAAGTTGCAGAACTTGTCCCAGCAGACCTGGACGTTGACGCCCATGACCAGGTTCGGACGACCGCCCGTGTTCCGGCTGCTCCAGCGGCGCTTGAGCGCCATCCCGGCGAGCATGCAGGCCTCGCTGGACCCGGTGGTCGAACAGCCCACGGCCGCCGCCGGGTCGGGCGCGTGCCACAGGTCGGCGAGCATCGCCACACAGCGTCGCTCCAGTTCGGCGGTGCGCGGGTACTCGTCCTTGTCGATCATGTTCTTGTCCCGGCACTCCGCCATCAGCACCCCGGCCTGCGGCTCCATCCAGGTGGTGACGAAGGTGGCCAGGTTCAGCCGGGAGTTGCCGTCCAGCATCAGTTCGTCATGGACGAGCTGGTACGCCGTCGTCGGCGGCAGCGGGCTGTCCGGGAGCCGGTGCTGGGGCGGCGCCTCGGTCATCCGGCTGACCGGATTGGCCTCGCCGTAGAAGGGGTTGACGGACAGGGGACGGTCGTCGGGCCGTTCGGGCCCTTTGTGCAGCGCCATCGGGGTCTCCTTGCGGGTGGGGGAGTTCAACGGACGGGCGTGCCGTCCTCGCGCAGTTGCATCTGGGGGCGGCCGGTCACCAGCAGCCAGGCGGGCAGCGAGGCGATGCAGAGAAGGGCGAGGATGGTGGGGGAGGCGACCAGGACAGCGGCGGTGAACAGACTCACCCAGCCCTGCCGGGTGACCGCGAGCAGTACACCGAGCACGCCGGTCGAGACCGCGAGCGCGGGATGCACCTCGGGCACCAGTGCGTGGGCGCACAGTCCGAGGGCCACGCCCACGAAGACGGACGGGAAGATCCGCCCGCCCCGGAAGCCGCAGCAGGCGGCGACCACCATCGCGGCCAGCTTCACCAACGACATCGTGGCGAACTCGCCCGCCGACCAGCCGTCGGGATCGGCCGCCAGCTCCCCGATCTCCTCCAGCCCCTTGAAGAGCGTCAGATGGCCGCCCAGGGCCCCCAGCAGCCCCAGGACGAGCCCGCCCACCGGAAGCATCAGCATCGGGTGCCGCAGCCGGCTGAAAGCGGCGTGGACATACGGGAAGGCGTACACGGCCGCCATGCCGAGCAGCGCGCCCGCCGAGGCGATCACCAGCGCCGCCAGCAGATCGTCCCAGCCGGGGTGGTCGAAGGGGGGCAGATCCAGGTCGAAGGTCGGATGGGCGATCAGCGTGGTGGTCGTCGCGCCGACCGCGGCGGCCACGAGCGGGGCGAAGACGTTGTCCCACAGCGCCCCCTGGATCTTGCGCCCGGCCAGCGCCTCGGAGATCACCAGCGCCGCCGCCACCGGCGTGCCGAACAGCGCGCCGATGGTCGCCGCCTCCGCTAGCGCCGCCCACAGCCCGCCGGGCACCTTGGGCAGGAAGCGGTGCCCGATCCAGAAGGTGAGGCCCACATTGGCGGCGATGATCGGGTTCTCCGGGCCGAGGCTCGGCCCGCCCGCGAGCATCAGGGCGGTCGCCAGCAGCAGACCCGGCAGCACGGCGGGTGGCAGGACGGGGGCGTCCAGACCGGTGGTGGCGGGGTCGGGCCCGGCATGTCCGGGGACCTTCCACACCACCAGACCGACGGCGACCCCGGTGGCGGTGAGCATGACCAGCATCCACAGCACCGAGTAGCGGCCGACGCCCAGCGCGTCCGGCAGGTTCTGCCACAGCACGTCCTGGAAGGCCTCGGCCGCCTCGCTCACCCCGAGGAACAGCAGGCTCGCTCCCACGCCCACGACCAGGGCGGGGAGGATCAGCGGCAGCAGGGTGCGTGCCGGGGTCGCCGGTGTCGCCGGGGCGGCGGGCGCCTGCGGCGCGGGGTCCTGGGCCACGGAGGACACCCTAAGCGCGCAAATAGTGCAATGCGGGCATGCCGAATGGGCTTGCACCTCACGTGGCGTGAGGATTCACCGTGGAGTGCGTACCGAGAAGGGAGCGGATGAAGTGAGCTACTCCGTGGGACAGGTCGCGGGCTTCGCCGGAGTGACGGTGCGCACCTTGCACCACTACGACGACATCGGCCTGCTCGCCCCGAGCGAGCGCAGCCACGCGGGCCACCGGCGCTACAGCGACGGCGACCTCGACCGGCTTCAGCAGATCCTGTTCTACCGGGAGCTCGGCTTCCCGCTCGACGAGGTCGCCGCCCTGCTCGACGATCCGGACGCCGACCCGCGCGCGCATCTGCGCCGCCAGCACGAACTGCTGACCGCCCGGATCGAGAAGCTCCAGAAGATGGCGACGGCCGTGGAGCAGGCCATGGAGGCACGCAAGATGGGGATCAATCTCACGCCTGAGGAGCGGTTCGAGGTCTTCGGCGACAAGGACCCGGACCAGTACGCCGAGGAGGCCGAGCAGCGCTGGGGCAACACCGAGGCGTACGCCGAGTCGCAGCGCCGGGCCGCCACGTACACCAAGGAGGACTGGAAGCGCATCCAGGCCGAGGTCGACGACTGGGGACGGCGGTACGCGGCCCTCGTGGCGGCCGGCGAGCAGCCGTCCGGCGAGGCGGCCATGGACCTCGCCGAGGAACACCGCGGACACATCAGCAGGTACTACTTCGAGGTCCCGTACGAGATGCACCAGTGCTTCGGCGAGATGTACGTCTCCGACGAGCGCTTCAAGGCGTTCTACGACTCCATGGGCCCGGGGCTCGCCGAGCACCTGCGCGACGCGATCCTCGCCAACGCCGACCGCCACACGTCGTGACCGTCGTGGCCCGGGGGCTCACTCCCGGGCCACGACCACGGCCGTCCCGTACGCGCACACCTCGGTGCCGACATCGGCGGCTTCCGTCACATCGAACCGGAACGCCAGCACCGCGTTGGCGCCACGCGCGCGTGCCTGTTCCACCAGCCGTTCCATGGCCTGGTTGCGGGTCTGCACCAGCGTCTTGGTGAGCCCCTTGAGCTCACCGCCGACCATCGACTTCAGCCCCGCGCCGATCTGGCTGCCCAGATGCCGGGAGCGCACCGTCAACCCGAAGATCTCGCCGATGACCTCCTGCACCCGGTAGCCGGGTACGTCGTTCGTGGTGACCACCAGGACATCGGGCTGGGGGCCCTGTCCACCGCCGTACTCTTCGATACCCATGGTTCACAGCTTTGCCCGAGCCGGAGCAAAGGGCATCCTGTGGGCGCCCATGGAACCTGGGCCTCCAGCGGTGCGTTGGCAGTAGTGCCGCGTTGGTACGTTTGAGCATCAGCCCCCGCCCGTCCCGTCCCACCCCGCAGGAGCCACGAACCCGTGACCACGCTTGCGCTCGCCCCCGAGTGGCTCAGCCCGGACTACCTGATCGAGACCTTCAGCCTGCCCGGCATCCTGCTCATCGTCTTCGCCGAATCGGGCCTCTTCGCGTTCCTGCCCGGTGACTCGCTGCTGTTCACGGCGGGCCTGTTCGTGGCCGAGGGGAACTTCATCAGCCAGCCCCTGTGGCTGGTCTGCACCCTGATCGTGCTCGCCGCCGTCCTCGGCGACCAGGTCGGCTACATGATCGGCAAGTTCTTCGGCCCGAAGCTCTTCAGCCGCCCCAACTCCAAGCTCTTCAAACAGGAGAACCTGGAGAAGGCCCACGAGTTCATGGAGAAGTACGGCCCGAAGGCGATCGTCCTGGCCCGCTTCGTGCCGATCGTCCGCACCTTCGCACCCATCGTGGCCGGCGCCGGCCGGATGAAGTACCGCACCTTCCTGACGTACAACATCATCGGCGGTGTCGCCTGGGGCACCGGCGTCACCCTCGCGGGTTACTGGCTCGGCCAGATCGACGTCATCAAGAAGAACGTCGAGTCGATCCTCATCCTGATCGTCTTCATCTCGGTCGTCCCGATCATCATCGAGTACCTCCGCGAGCGCTCCAAGAAGAAGCGCGCGGCGGCCGAGGCGCCCGCGACCCCGGCTGTGCAGCAGCACCCCCAGATGATGGACGACGCGACCACCCAGCTCCGCCGCATCGACCCGACGGACCAGCCCCCCCAGCAGCAGTACTACGGCCAGCAGCAGCCGTACGCCCAGCAGTACCCGCAGCCGTACAACAACCAGCAGAACGACCAGTACCCCTACAACCAGGGTTACTAGAACTCCCTAAAGGGGCGCGGGGAACTGCGCGAGAAACCACAGCGGACCAGCAGCCGCCGTCGGGCTCCAAAACCCCCGCCCCAATAGGCGCTCAGAACCCCCGAGTCCGCTTCGCAGCCCTGCGCCCCGCCTCAGCCCCACCCGGCAGCCGCAGGAACAGCCGCGAGATCTCCGACCCGAGGTTCACCCCGATGGCAATGGCCATGGCCAACGACGCCGCCGTGGCCAGCGACACCAACCCCTTGTCCACCTCGTTCTGCGCGATGGACAACAACCCGAAGTAGGTGGCGGACCCCGGCAACAGGGGCCCGATCGCCGCGGTCGTGTACGGCAGCGCCGACGCGAACCGATACCGCGACAGCAGCTGCCCGAACAGCCCCACCAGCCCCGCCGCCACGGCCGTGGAGGCGACCGGCGACAGCCCGGCGGTGTAGTGCAGCGCGCCGTACACCGACCAGGCGACCCCGCCGTTCAGCGTGACGGCCAGCACGGTGGACCGTTCCTGCTGCAACAGCACCGCGAACGTCAGCGACAGCAGCATCGACGCCCCGATCTGCCAATAAGGCCGCTCGGAGATGTTCAGCGCCGCGTCCGGGTTCAGCTTGGCGCCGAGGTTCACGCCGAAGTACAGGATGATCAGCACCCCGACGACGATCCCGACGAAGAAGTACATGACCTCCAGCAGCCGCGCGGATGCGGTGATGTAGAACCCGGTCAGACCGTCCTGCACCCCCGCCACCAGCGCCCGCCCGGGAAGCAGCGCGAACAGCCCACCGGTGATCACGGCGGACGCCTTGGCGTCCACATGCGCCAGGGTCAGTGCGACCCCTATCGCGGCCGGCGGCATCGCGGCCACCGTGAACTGGTAGAACTCCGGCAGCCCCCGCCCCGCGCACAGCCACGCCAGCCGGTCACCGAGCATCGCGCCCAACGCGGCGGCGATGAACACGATCAGATCACCACCGACCAGCACCGAGGCCGCACCCGCCAGCAGCCCGCTCGCCGAGGTCAGCACCCAGGTCGGATACGGATGCCGGTTGCGGCGGATCTCCGCGAGCCGCCGGTAGGCCTCCTCCAGGGAGATATGGCTCTCCGCGTCGCTGAGGTCGTCCACCAGCCGGAACACCGCCGCGAGCCGCGTGTAGTCGGTCCCGCGCCGCCGTACCGTCCGCGCCGCCGACACCGGATCATCCACCAGGGACGGCTGGTAGGAGATCGACAACAGCGTGAAGGTGACATTCGGCTCGCAGCGGTCCAGGCCGTAGGACCGGCAGACCGCGAACATCGCCGCCTCGACGTCCTCCGCGCCCTCACCGCCCGCGAGCAGCAGCTCGCCGATACGCAGCGTCAGGTCGAGCACGCGCGGGACGGCCGGGCCCTCCTCCTCGGCCTTGTGGACCCGCTCCGGCGCCGGCCGCTCGGCCACCGGCATCCGCAGCATCGTGCGCATCCGGTCCTGCCAGGGCACGTTCTTGGTCAGACTGACCGCAGGTATCCCGGTCGCCGGGGTGAACGCGGCCGGCGCGTCGCTGGCGTGAAAGGTGCTCGGCGCGCTGAACGCCGACCCCTCCGGCTCGACGCCCGCTCCCGGTGGTGTGTGGAGACCGTCCGGGAGCGCGAACTCCGACGAGGTCTCCGACTCGCTCCTGGAGACGGCGAGCCCCTCGGGAAGGGCGAACTCGGATGTGATCTCGGGGTCGAACGTGCCGGTCGCCTCGTCCGACTGCGGCTTGCGGTCCTCCGCCTCCGTCACTTGCGCAGCGCTCCCTGTACGACACCTCAAGGCCAAGCCTCAGTATGCGCACACAAAACAGAACGGGCTGCACGCGTGTGCGTGCAGCCCGCTCCGGTGAACTTCAGGCTCAGTGGCCGCCCTGGTCCTTGAAGCGCTTGTAGGAACGCTCGATCTCGGCCTCGGCCTCGGTGCGGCCGACCCAGTCGGCGCCCTCGACGGACTTGCCGGGCTCCAGGTCCTTGTAGACCTCGAAGAAGTGCTGGATCTCCAGGCGGTCGAACTCCGACACGTGGTGGATGTCCCGCAGGTGCTCCTGGCGCGGGTCCGTCGCCGGAACGCACAGCAGCTTGTCGTCGCCGCCGGCCTCGTCCGTCATCCGGAACATGCCGATCGCGCGGCACTTGATGAGGCAGCCCGGGAAGGTCGGCTCGTCCAGGATGACCAGCGCGTCCAGCGGGTCGCCGTCCTCGCCGAGGGTGTTCTCGACGAAGCCGTAGTCGGTCGGGTAGGCGGTCGAGGTGAAGAGGCGACGGTCCAGGCGGATCCGACCGGTCTCGTGGTCCACCTCGTACTTGTTCCGCGAACCCTTCGGAATCTCGATCGTGACGTCGAACTCCACCGGTGGCTCCTCCATGATCAGCACATAGTTCTGGTGGTTAAGTGTCCCTCACGCAGGTGTGTGATCGCGAAAGGGGCTGGTGGTCGTGCCAGAGCTGAGGCCTTGGCGAGCCGCGAGACCGCGGCTGGCACGGATCGCGGGCGCCGTACGACCGCGTCTCGCACGGGCGGCCACGGCCGGACGACCGCGCCTGGCAAGGCTCGGCCGAACCGTCTCGGCGCAGGTCACAAGGCCGAAGACCTGGCAGTACACCGCCGGCGCCGCCACCGCGGGCCTCGCGCTGGCCGTCGGGGTGGTGACCGCCGCCGGTCCCTGGGACTCCTCGGGTCAGCGTAAGGCCGAGCGCGACCGGGCAGTCGCCCAGGAGGGCACGGGTGGCGCAGATCACGGCCGTAGTTCCGGTACGGCGGCCAAGGCACCCGGCCCTGCGCCGAGTGCCGCATCCGTCCTCACCGGCCTCGGCGGAGCCACCGGGAGGGTGAAATCGGCGCCCGGCACCAAGGCCCTGTCCACCCTCCTCGACCCGCTCCTGGGCGTCCCCGCGCTCGGCGCCCGCCACTCCGCGGCCGTCGTCGACGTGACCACCGGCAAGCGCCTGTACGGTGCCGGATCCGGCACCGCGCTCACCCCCGCCTCCACCACGAAGATCGCCACCGCAGCCGCGGCCCTGAACGCCCTCGGCCCCGACCACCGCCTCACCACCCGCACCGCCCTGGAACCGGACACCAAGGAACTCGTCCTCGTCGGGGGCGGCGACCCCACCCTCACCGCCCGCAAGGACACCGAGGGCCTCGCGAGCCTGCGCACCCTCGCCGAGGACACCGCCGCCGCCCTGAAGAAGGACGGCGTGCGCGAGGTGACCCTGTCGTACGACACCACGCTCTACGCGGGCGAGGAGCTCCACCCGATCGGGGTCAACGACAACCTCGCGCGGGTCAGCGCCCTGATGGCGGACGAGGCCCGTACCGACGACTCGACGAGCGGACCCGTGCCGCGGGTGGCCGAACCGGCGGCGGAGGCGGCCCGTACCTTCGCCGACCTGATCGAGGACCACGGCATCACCACGACCTCGCCGGGCCCCTCCAAGGCGACCGCCCGCGCGGAGACCCTCGCCGAGGTCTCCTCGCCGCCGCTGGCGGCCCTGGTCGAGCGCATGCTCACCAACAGCGACAACGACATCGCCGAGGCCCTCGCCCGGCACACCGCCCTCGCCACCGGCGAGCGCCCCGACCTCACCGGCGCGGGCCGCGCGATCCGCGCCGAACTCGGCAAGCTCGGACTGCCCGTGAAGGGCACCGAATTCAAGGACGGCAGCGGCCTGAACCGCGACAACCGCCTCACGGCCGACCTGCTCACGGCCCTGCTCGCGCAGTCCGGCGACCCCGCCCACCCCGAACTCCGCCCGATCCTCACCGGCCTGCCCGTCGCGGGCTTCACCGGCACCCTGACCAGCCGCTACGCGGACGGCGCGGCCGGCGTCGTACGGGCCAAGACCGGCACCCTGACCGGCGTGAACGCCCTGGCGGGCACCGTCGTCGACCAGGACGGCCACCTACTGGCCTTCGCCTTCCTCGCCACCGACACCACCAACGCGGCAGAGGCCCAGTCGGCGCTGGACAAGGCGGCGACGGCCCTGGCGGGGTGCGGATGCGGCTGAACCGGCGTGAACTCGCCCCGGCCCCGGCCGAACTCGACGCTCTGCCCACAGCCGCAGCGCTCACGTACGGTTGACGCATGACGAGCATCGGTGGTGCCGCAACTCCTGGGATGGTCGACTGGAATCTCGCGGTGGCGACCGCGACCCGGCTGATGCGGCCGGGCCCCGAGGTCAGCCGCGACGAGGCCCGCGCCGTCGTCGCCGAGCTGCGCCGGCACGCCAAAGCCTCGGAGGAACACGTCCGGGGCTTCACTCGTCTGGGCACCGAGGAGACCCACGACACCCCCGTCCTCGTCGTCGACCGCCCCGGCTGGGTCCGGGCCAACGTGGCCGGGTTCCGCGAACTCCTCAAACCGCTGCTGGACAAGATGCAGGAGCGCCGCAGCGACACCCCCGGCGGCGCGGTCCTCGGCGCCGTCGGCGGCAAGGTCACCGGCGTCGAACTCGGCATGCTGCTGTCGTTCCTCGCCTCCCGTGTACTCGGCCAGTACGAGACCTTCGCCCCCGCCACCCGCGAACTGCCCGCCGGCGCCAACGGCGGCGGCCGCCTGCTGCTCGTCGCGCCGAACATCGTGCACGTGGAGCGCGAACTCGACGTACAGCCCCACGACTTCCGCCTCTGGGTCTGCCTGCACGAGGAGACCCACCGCACCCAGTTCACCGCCGTGCCCTGGCTGCGGGACCACCTGGAGGGTGAAATCCAGTCGTTCTTGGGGGAGACCGACGTCGACCCCATGACCGTGCTGGAGCGCATCCGGGAGGCCGCCCAGTCCCTCGCCGGCAGCAGGCCCGAGGGCGAGGAGGACGACGGCGGACGCTCCTTCGTCGAGATCGTGCAGACCCCGGCCCAGCGCGAGATCCTCGGCCGCCTCACCGCCGTGATGTCCCTCCTGGAGGGCCACGCCGACTTCGTGATGGACGGCGTCGGCCCGGCCGTCGTGCCGTCCGTCGCCGAGATCCGCGAGAAGTTCCAGCAGCGCCGCGCCAAGGGGGCCTCCCGCCTGGACCTGGCCCTGCGCAAACTGCTCGGCCTGGACGCCAAGCTCCGCCAGTACCGCGACGGCGAACGCTTCGTGCGGGCCGTCGTCGACCAGGTCGGCATGGACGGCTTCAACCGCGTGTGGACCTCCCCCAACACCCTCCCGACCAAGGCGGAGATCGCCAAACCGGCGGACTGGGTCGCGCGGGTGCACCGCAAGGCCGAGTCGTGAGCCCCTGGGGGAAGTCGTGAAACGAATCCGGCCGACGGCAGGCGAACGCCCCTCCAATCACCCGTCCGAGGGACCGTGAGCGATGGGTAGGCGTGCAATGCTCGGGGAACCGCCCATTTCTGTCACCATCTACACACTCTGAGTGACCGATCTCGGGCTCACCCCCGAAAACTTCATGAAGGGAACCGGACATGGGTCCCCATCCTGCGGTCGCGGCGATACGCCTGGCGGTCCGCCGCGTCCTCCACGACCTCCTCACCGAACACAGCGACACCCCCGCCGACACCCCGCCCGAGCGCCCGCTCCCGCCGCTCGTCCTCGTGGCGTGCTCCGGCGGCGCCGACTCCATGGCCCTCGCCTCGGCCCTTGCCTTCGAGGCCCCCAAACTCGGCATCCGCGCGGGCGGCATCACCGTCGACCACGGCCTCCAGCCCGGCTCCGATCTGCGCGCCGAGGAAGTCGTCCTGCGCCTGCGCGAACTCGGCCTGGACCCCGTCGAGTCCACCGCCGTCACCGTAGGCCGCGAAGGCGGCCCCGAGGCCGCCGCCCGGGACGCCCGCTACGCCGCCCTCGACGCCGCCGCCCAGCGCCACGGCGCCCTCGCCGTCCTGCTCGGCCACACGCGCGACGACCAGGCCGAAACCGTCCTGCTCGGCCTCGCCCGCGGCTCCGGCATCCGCTCCCTGTCCGGAATGGCCGCGGTCTCGGGGGCCGACGGCCGTTACCGGCGCCCCTTCCTCGGACTCGACCGGCAGACCGCCCGCCGCGCCTGCATGGTCCAGTCCCTCCCCGTCTGGGACGACCCCCACAACGCGGACCCCGCCTACACCCGCTCCCGCCTGCGCCACGAGGGCCTGCCCGCCCTGGAGAAGGCCCTCGGCAAGGGCGTCGTGGAGGCCCTCGCCCGTACGGCCCAACTGTCCCGCGACGATGCCGACGCCCTCGACGCCTGGGCCAGCCAGGCCGAAACCTCCGTACGCGACGCGACCGGCCTGCTGGAGTGCGCCAAGCTCTACGCCCTCCCGCCCGCCGTACGCCGCCGGATCCTGCGCCGCGCCGCCATCGAGGCCGGTGCCCCCGCGGGTTCGCTGTTCGCCCGGCACATCGAGGAAGTCGACCGTCTGATCACCGGTTGGCGCGGCCAGGGGGCCATCAATCTCCCCGGCAAAGTCGTCGCCCAGCGTCAGGGTGGCAGACTGGTGATTCGGCAAGGCTGAATCCTCACCCCCGCCCCGGGGGTGGACGGCCGGTGGGACGACCGAAAGTGATGCGGGTGGACGCGAAAGACATGGGTGCCGACCTCCAGCAGGTGCTCATCACCAAGGAAGAGATCGACGCGAAGCTGGCCGAGCTGGCCGCGAAGATCGATGCGGAGTACGCGGGCAAGGACCTGCTCATCGTCGGCGTGCTCAAGGGCGCGGTGATGGTCATGGCGGACCTCGCCCGGGCGCTGTCCACCCCCGTCACGATGGACTGGATGGCCGTGTCCTCCTACGGCGCGGGCACCCAGTCCTCCGGCGTGGTGCGGATCCTCAAGGACCTCGACACCGACATCAAGGGCAAGCACGTCCTGATCGTCGAGGACATCATCGACTCCGGACTGACCCTGTCCTGGCTGCTGTCCAACCTCGGCTCCCGCGAGCCCGAGTCGCTCAAGGTCTGCACCCTGCTGCGCAAGCCGGACGCCGCCAAGGTCGCCATCGACGTCGAGTGGGTCGGCTTCGACATCCCCAACGAGTTCGTCGTCGGCTACGGCCTCGACTACGCCGAGAAGTACCGCAACCTCCCGTTCGTCGGTACGCTCGCGCCCCACGTCTACGGCGGCTGAGCCCCTCGGCTCAGCTCGCGGCTGAGCCACAAGGGCGATGCTTGTAGGACGATCGGGAACCCCGGCGCGGTTCGCGCCGTTGGAGCATGCAGAGACGGGATTGCCAGCCGTCCCGTGCGGCTTCGCGCGAATGCTGGGGTACCGTCAGAAGAACTGTCTTATCAAACTCACTATGGCAGGAGGGACGGGGCGACATCGCTCCGTATGGATGGACGTGAAGCGATACTTCCGTGGGCCGGTCATGTGGATCGTGCTGGCCGTCCTTGCCGTGGTCGTGTTGATGCAGGTCGTCGGCTCGTCCGGCGGCTACAAGACGGTGGACACCGGCCAGGTCGTCCAGGCGATCAATGACAACAAGGTCGAGTCGGCAAAGCTGACCACCGGTGACGAGCAGACCATCAAGGTCCAGCTCAAGGGCGACGAAAAGATCGAGGGCAGCTCGAAGATCCAGGCGAGCTACATCGGCGACCAGGGTGTGACCATCGCCAACACCCTTCAGACCAAGTTCCAGGACGACCAGATCCCGGACGGGTACACGGTCTCGCCGACCAAGCAGAACGCCTTCGTGAGCATCCTGCTCTCGCTGCTCCCCTTCGTTCTCATCGTCGTGGTCTTCCTGTTCCTGATGAACCAGATGCAGGGCGGCGGCTCCCGAGTCATGAACTTCGGGAAGTCCAAGGCCAAGCTCATCACCAAGGACACCCCGAAGACGACGTTCGCCGACGTCGCCGGTTCGGACGAGGCCGTCGAGGAACTCCACGAGATCAAGGAATTCCTCCAGGAGCCCGCCAAGTTCCAGGCCGTCGGCGCCAAGATTCCCAAGGGCGTACTCCTGTACGGCCCTCCCGGCACGGGCAAGACCCTGCTCGCGCGTGCCGTCGCGGGCGAGGCCGGCGTGCCGTTCTACTCGATCTCCGGTTCCGACTTCGTCGAGATGTTCGTCGGTGTCGGTGCCTCCCGAGTCCGTGACCTGTTCGAGCAGGCCAAGGCGAACGCCCCGGCGATCGTCTTCGTCGACGAGATCGACGCGGTCGGCCGCCACCGCGGCGCCGGCCTCGGCGGCGGTCACGACGAGCGCGAGCAGACCCTGAACCAGCTGCTCGTCGAGATGGACGGCTTCGACGTCAAGGGCGGCGTGATCCTCATCGCCGCGACGAACCGGCCCGACATCCTCGACCCGGCCCTTCTGCGCCCCGGCCGCTTCGACCGCCAGATCGCGGTCGACCGCCCGGACATGCAGGGCCGTCTGGAGATCCTCAAGGTCCACCAGAAGGGCAAGCCGGTCGCCCCGGACGTCGACCTGTCGGCGGTCGCCCGCCGCACGCCGGGCTTCACGGGCGCGGACCTGTCGAACGTGCTCAACGAGGCGGCGCTGCTGACGGCCCGCTCCGACAAGAAGCTCATCGACAACCAGATGCTCGACGAGGCCATCGACCGCGTCGTGGCGGGCCCGCAGAAGCGGACCCGGATCATGTCGGACAAGGAAAAGAAGATCACCGCGTACCACGAGGGCGGCCACGCCCTGGTCGCGGCGGCCTCCCCGAACTCCGACCCGGTCCACAAGATCACGATCCTGAGTCGCGGCCGCGCGCTGGGCTACACGATGGTGCTCCCGGACGAGGACAAGTACTCCACGACCCGCAACGAGATGCTGGACCAGCTCGCGTACATGCTGGGCGGCCGTGCGGCCGAGGAGCTCGTCTTCCACGACCCGACCACGGGCGCCGCGAACGACATCGAGAAGGCCACCGCAACGGCCCGCGCGATGGTCACGCAGTACGGCATGACCGAGCGCCTCGGTGCGATCAAGTTCGGCGGCGACAACACCGAGCCCTTCCTCGGCCGTGAGATGGCTCACCAGCGCGACTACTCGGAAGAGGTCGCCGCGCTGGTCGACGAAGAGGTCAAGAAGCTCATCGAGACGGCGCACAACGAGGCCTGGGAGATCCTGGTCGAGAACCGCGACGTCCTCGACAACCTGGTCCTCGCACTGCTGGAGCGGGAGACGCTGGGCAAGGAGGAGATCGCCGAGGTCTTCGCCCCCATCGTCAAGCGCCCGCCCCGGCCCGCCTGGACCGGCTCCTCCCGCCGTACGCCGTCCACCCGCCCGCCGGTGCTCTCCCCCAAGGAGCTGGCCCTGACGAACGGTGCCAACGGCGCGACTCCGGCGATCAGCACCGCCAAGTCGACGGTGACGGAGCCCGTTCCCGAGCCCGCTCCAGAGGAGCGCCCGGAGAGCTGACCCGTGCCCCGGTGATCCCACCGGGCCCGGAATGGATGCCGCGTCCCCCTGGTTTTAGCCTGGGGGGCGCGGCATTTTCGTATGCCCGCAGTTCAGACGCGTGACCCACACGCGCCACCCGTACAGGAACGAGGCACCACATGACCGACCCCGTGACGCTGGACGGCGAGGGCCGCATCGGCGAGTTCGACGAGAAGCGCGCCGAGAACGCCGTACGCGAACTGCTGATCGCGGTCGGAGAGGACCCGGATCGCGAGGGCTTGAGGGAGACGCCGGGGCGGGTCGCTCGGGCGTACAAGGAGATATTCGCGGGGCTGTGGCAGCAGCCCGAGGACGTGCTGACCACGACGTTCGACCTCGGGCACGACGAGATGGTGCTCGTGAAGGACATCGAGGTGTACTCGACCTGTGAGCATCATCTGGTCCCGTTCCGGGGCGTGGCGCACGTCGGCTACATTCCGGCCACCACCGGCAAGATCACGGGGCTGTCCAAGCTGGCCCGGCTCGTCGATGTCTACGCCCGCCGCCCGCAGGTGCAGGAACGACTCACCACGCAGATCGCGGACTCCCTGATGGAGATCCTTGAGCCGCGCGGCGTCATCGTGGTCGTGGAGTGCGAGCACATGTGCATGTCGATGCGGGGGATCCGCAAGCCGGGGGCGAAGACTCTTACCTCGGCGGTGCGCGGTCAACTGCGCGATGCGGCGACCCGGGCCGAGGCGATGAGCCTGATCATGGCGCGCTGAGGCTTAGGAAACCGGTGCTGCTCCGGTGCCGTCGTGTTCGTCGTCCTCCGGGAGTTTGCAGACTCGTTCCAGGAAGATGGCGGACGCTATGACGGCGATGCCCGCGACGACCGAGAAGCCGGCGTAGATGGCCTGGTCTCGGCGGGCGGGGATGTCGAGGACTTCCAGGAGGAAGACGCCGGTGCCGCCGTACATGCCGGCGACCAGGGCGGCGACCAGGGCGCTGGACTGGCCGAAGACGACCGCGCGGGCGGCCATCAAAGGGTCGACGCCCTTGGCGCCGGGGCGGCGCTCGCGCTGGGCCTTGAGGCGGGAGCGGATCGACAGCGCCGTGGCCAGCAGGACCGCGGCGATCAGTGCCAGGACGACGGGGGCGGCCAGGGGGACGCTCGGCAGGGTCCCGATCGAGTTCCAGAGGCGGGCGCCCGCCCAGGACAGGATGCCGGCGACGACGAACACGAACGCCAGCACCCTGATGCGCAGCTCTCTCACGGTGTCCCTTCAGCTCCCCCGGATCCCCACGGACTGTGGTCGATCGTCTTGACCTTAACGACTACTCGGGCAGCCGGAGTTCCAGGTCCGCGCGGGGAGTGACGCCTTCGCGGGTCAGCGTGCCCAGCAGGTCGGCGACCGCGCCGCGGCCGGGGAGCTGGGCGCCGGGCTCCACGTCGTACCAGGGGGCGAGGACGAAGGCCCGCTCGTGCGCGCGCGGGTGGGGGAGGGTGAGGACAGGGTCGTCGGTGACGACATCGGCGTATGCGACGATGTCGACGTCCAGCGTGCGCGGGCCCCAACGCTCGTCGCGGACGCGGTGGAAGGCCTCCTCGACCGCCTGAGCCCGCTCCAGCAGGGAGGACGGGGGCAGCGTGGTCTTCAGGACCACGACCGCGTTGAAGTAGGAGGGCTGGCTGCCGGGCTCGACGCCCCACGGCTCGGTCTCGTAGACCGGCGAGACGGCCTTGATACGGACGCCCGGGGTGTCCTCCATCGCGTCGATGGCGCCCTGGAGGTTCTCCAGGCGGTTGCCGAGGTTGGAGCCGAGGGAGATCACGGCGCGCCGCGGGTTGTGCAGGGTGGTGTCGGCGGCGTCGACCTGCTCGACGACGGAAGCGGGTACCGGCTGTACGGTCGGGTCGCTGTGACCCCCGGCGAAGAACGCGGTCATACTCGGCTCCGGGTGATGGTGATGGTCACGTCGTCGAAGGGGACGGTGATCGGCGCGTCGGGTTTGTGGACGCGGACCTCGACCTCCTCGACCCCTTCGTGCTTCAGACAGGCCTGGGCGATGCGCTCGGCGAGGGTTTCGATGAGGTTGACGGGCTCGCCCTCGACGACGGCCACGACCTCCTCGGCCACGATGCCGTAGTGCACGGTCTTCGCCAGGTCGTCGTCGGCGGCGGCCGGCCGGGTGTCCAGGCCCAGGACGAGGTCCACGATGAAGGTCTGGCCCTCCTCGCGCTCCTTGGGGAACACACCGTGGTACCCGCGGGCCTTCAGGCCGCTCAGCGCGACACGATCCACGCGAATCACTCCTGCAATCGTCGGTAACGGCCGGTCCGTGCCGTGTGCGGGCGGCACACCGGCCTCGAACGAATCTACCTGCGGGCACTGACAGGGCCGTTCCACGGGGGCGGGGCCCGCGCCGGGGTCAGGAGGTTTCATCGGCTGTTTCCCCTGGGGAACCCGGCGGCTCACGGGTTGGTAGCCGCCCCTACCCAGGGCGGCGTGATTCCAACCACTTGTTGGTCCCTGTGGGGGGCTCGGTGGGGACTCTGCGGTGCGCCTACCCACTCAGGAGGGCGAGTCGTCGCTTTCTTCCTCGTCGGTTTCGGCCAGAACCGGTGAGGCGTGGTGGGACCAGAGTTTCCAGCCGTCCGGGGTGCGCCGGAAGACGTTGGTGGCGACCACGAGCTGTCCGACGAGCGGGCCGAGCTCGTCGCCGCCCGCGGGGGCGGGGCCGCCGCTGAGGATGTTCTCGGTACAGGTCACGAGCGCGGTGTCGCCGGTGACGGAGACATGCACATCGGTGAGGAAGAACTGGATGTAGTCGGTGTTCGCCATGATCAGCGCGTACGACCTGAGGACCTCGCCGCGGCCGGTCAGCACCGGCCAGCCGGGGTGCACGCAGGAGATCACGCCGGTGTCGGCCGGGTCGTGATAGGTCTCGTCGACGCCCAGGTCGGCCGGGGTGAGCCAGAGGGAGGTCAGCTCCTCGAAGTCGCCGCGCTCCATCGCCTCGTAGAAGGCGGTGTTCGCGGCTTCCACCTGCTCTACGTCGGTGTGGGGGGCGCTCACCGGGCTCCTTCGGGGGAGTGCGCACCCCGCTCGTGGGTGCGCGCGCCCGGCGCGTGTTCTGTTCCGCGCGCTCCCTCTACGGCGCGTGCGACCCGTACCGCGTCCGCCGTCGCGCGCACCTCGTGCACGCGCACCGCCCATGCGCCGGCGTGCGCCGCGAGCGCGGAGACGGCGGCCGTGGCTGCGTCGCGCTCGCGCGCGGGCGGCGGCGCGGCCTCCGGGCCCGCCAGGACCCGGCCGAGGAATCGCTTGCGGGAGGCGGCGACGAGCAGCGGGTGGCCGAGAGCGAGCAGCCGGTCGAGGTGGGCGAGGAGGACGAGGTCGTGCTCGGCGTCCTTGGAGAAGCCGAGACCCGGGTCGACGACGACGCGGTCGGGGGCGATGCCGCCCGCCAGAACGGCCTCCACGCGTGCGTGCAGTTCGTCGACGACCTCGGTGACGACGTCGTCGTAGACGCCCTTGACGTTGCCGCCCGCCAGGAAGCCGCGCCAGTGCATCACGACGAAGGGGGCGCCGGCCTCGGCGACGACCGGGATCATCGCGGGGTCCGCGAGGCCGCCGCTGACGTCGTTGACCAGGGCCGCGCCGGCCGCGAGGGACTGTTCGGCGACGGACGCGCGCATGGTGTCGACGGAGACGGTGACGCCCTCGGAGGCGAGGCCGCGGACGACGGGGATGACGCGCTTGAGTTCCTCGTCCTCGTCGACGCGGGTGGCGCCGGGGCGGGTGGACTCGCCGCCGACGTCGACCAGGTCGGCGCCCTCCGCGACCAGGGCGAGGCCGTGCTTGACGGCGGCGGTCGTGTCGAACCAGCGGCCGCCGTCGGAGAAGGAGTCGGGGGTCACGTTCACGACTCCCATGACCGCGCAGCGGTCCCATTCAGGAAGGCCTGCCACGCGCCCGCGTCCGCTCTGCTTGCTCATATGTTCAGCGTAGGCCCCGGGCGGGCCGGCAACGGCCGTGCGGTGGAGTTGTGGGCCCCGGTGGCGCGGCGCACGGCTGCGGCGCAGCGCATGCGGCGACCCGGACGGAAGCCCCGGGGACGGGGGTAGGGGGCTTCCGTCCGGGCCTGTCCGGGTTACGCGGCGCGGACGGTGGAGTCCGTCGCCACGCGGGCGCAGGGGCGTGCGGGTGTGGTGCGGCGGCGCAAGGGGCGTGGAAGGGGGAGCGCGAGGCTGACGAAGCCTTCGGCCCGGAGGGCGGCGCGGCTGATTCGGTCCAGCTCTGCCTCGCCGAGGTCACGGACTCGTCGTACCCGGGTTCGGTAACCGGCTCGCTCGATGCGCGTGACCATCTGGCGCACCTTGCGCATCGCGCGGCCGGCGAGGGAGAAATCCGCGACGCCCATCACCGCCTCGTCGCCCGGTTCGAGGGCGTCCAGGCCGGTCTCGCGGGTCCAGACCTCGCCGCCGGTCTCGGAGCAGCCCATGACGGCGGGGGTCCAGGAGTGGGCCCTGGCGACATCCATGAAGCGCTCGATGGCGCCGGGCCAGGCCTCCACGTCGCCGATCGGGTCGCCACCGGCGAGCATCACGCCGGAGACGACACGGTAGGTCACCGCGGCCTTGCCGCTGGGCGAGAAGACGACGGCCTTGTCGCGGCGCAGCGCGACGTGGCCGAGGGCGTCACGGCCGCCGTGCTGCGCCAGCAGGGCCCGCAGCCGGGTCTCGTCCTCCTCGGTGCGGCGGGCGGCCGGGTGTTCGGGGCGCAGGGCGAGGTAGAGCGTGGTGACGGCGGTGAGCAGGCCGAGGGCGCCCAGGGAGCGGGCGACCGTCCAGGTGGTCGTGCCCTGGTAGTCGACGGGGCCGTCGAGGCCGAACAGGCCGTACAGGACGTGGGTGATGCGCTCGGCCAGGCTCGGGTTGCCGATCAGGGTGCCAGGGTGTGCGCTGACGATGACCAGTCCGAGGGCGAGGGAACCGGCGCCCATGAGCACGAAGTTGGCGAGCGCCCGCCAGCGGCTGCGGAGGTCGGGCGGCGCCGCGAACCGGTCGCGGTGGCGCAGCAGCACGGCCAGCAGGACGAGTGGGACGACGGCGCCCAGCAGGGAGTGCCGGTAGCCGAACTGCGCCACGGCGCCTGCCGGCAGGAGCGCTACGGCGGCTCGCCATGCGCGGCGCTTGCCGCGCTTGAGGCCGTGCGCCAGGAGCAGTAACAGCACGCCCGTGCTGAGCGAGAGGGCGGCCGCGAAGGGGCCGAGTGCCCCGGGCGGCACCTCGGCGACGGTGTGCATACGGCTGTGCCAGACGTGCGGGAAGACGCCCGCGGCGATGTCCAGGAGTCCTACCAGGGCACAGGTTCTGCCGACGAGAACGGGGACCGCCTCGGGGCGCGGGCCGCGCAGGAACCGGCGCCCACGGCCCGGTGGCCGCGGAACCCTGCCCGACTCTTCGTCATCCGTCCTGACAGACATCGCATCCCGTAGTTCCGCGAGAGACCTTGAACCCGGTGCCGATTCGGGCATCCGGCGACATTGCGCCCTCTAGGACGGTGTCTTGGGGGGAGAGGTTCACTCCTCTCGCCAAAGCCGGTTCCAAGGCCGCAGAAAGCCCTTGCTAAGGCTCTTCCGTGGTTGGTCCTCATCTCGATTTGGGATCGGAATTCCGTGAAGGCCTTGGGATGGCTGTGTTTTTGCTGGGCGGGCCACCAAGATTCGCCTACGCGCGGTAAGTTTCTGGCCATGCCACGTGGACGTCACCGCCATTCCCCGCCTCTGCACAGGCTGCTGCCCCCGTCGGCCATCGCGGGCGTCTCCGTCGTCTGCGCGCTCGGCCCATGGGCGTTCTCGGAGCCGTTGGTGCTCCGGGGCCTGGCCGCGGCCGCCGCGGCGACGACGGTCATCGGCGCGATCGTCATGCGCCGCTGGGACACCCAGGCCGGCAAACGCGTCGCCGACCTGACACGCGCGCGTGCGAGTGACGAGTGGCGCTTCGAGGAGCGGGTCGCCGAACTGGAGACCGACCTCGACGAGTCGCGCGAGCTGCGCGGCAAGTTGGAGCAGCGGCTGCGTGCCAAGCGCGCGGAGCTCGCGGGGCTGCGCAACGAACACGCTTCGCTGCTGCGGCGGTACGCCACCGCGGAGACCGAGCGGGCGAGCGCCCTGGAGGGGCGTCGGCTGCTGGAGATAGAGGCGGCGGAGCCTGCGCGGGCGTTGCCGCCGGGGCCGTCGCCGACGGTGGCGGTCGAGGCGGACTCGGATCCGGCATCGCCTTCGGCTTCGGCTTCGGAGGAGGCTGGGGCCGTGGCAGCCCCGGCGGTCGAGGCCGACGCAGATGTCGATGTCGACACCGAGGACGAGACGTCCGAGCCGACGGCTCCCGCGATCTTCTCGCCCGAGGGGTCGCGGCTGTTCCTGCGCGCGCGTGCGGCACTGTCGAAGCTCGACGGGGAGGAGCCCCCGAAGCCCAAGGGCGACGGTTCGGCGGGGGCCGACGGTGAGGCGAAGGGCGACGGCGAGCCGAAGGGGGACGGCGCGGTGAAGGCCGAGGCGCAGTCCTTCGCCGAGGCGCAGTCCTCCGGCGACGCGCAGGCCGACGTGCCCGCGCAGCACGACGGCTCCTCGAACGACCGGGCCGTGCAGGCCGGTTCGGTCGCGCAGGAGGACGAGGCGCAGGGGAAGCCCGAGGCGGTCGACGGGCAGGAGCATGTGCGCGCGGCCGCCACCACTACGGGAAAGCCGGCACTGCCCGCTCAGCAGCCCGCCGGTCACTTCGTCGCGCCGACCGCGGTGGCCGTCGTACCGTCGACGCCCGCACGGCGCCCGAAGGTCGAGGGCGGCTTCGACTTCTTCGGTACCCACAAGGGCGATGCGCCCGCCCTGGAGGACGTGCAGAACGAGGATCTCGCCGACGTCGTCGGCCAGGAGGCGCTCGCGCTGCACAAGGCCGAGTCCGAGGCCGAGTTCAAGCCGGTCGACGAGGAGTCCCGCGGCGTCGGCCAGGTGATCGACCTGACGGCGCACGACGAGACGGAGCAGATCGACGTACAGGTGCTGCGCAGCGCGGTGTCCTGACGTCGGGAGCGCTTCAACCAGGGGTCGGCCTCAGGGTCGGCCCCTTCTTGCTGTCCTACGCCATCCACCGGTCCGGCGGCGCGTCCCTCCGGCCCGTCCGCGAGCGTTCGGCCTGCGCCCGGAGCAGCTCCGACGCCTCTTCAGCGTCCCGCAGACGCGCTGTGACGGTCTTGTTGGCCCCCGTGTCCACGTGCACGTCGGCGACGCCCAGCGCGCGCTTCCAGGGCCCCTGCGCGTGCCGCACGCTCTGCACCTTCGCGTGCGGCACGAGCGCCAGGCTGCGGCGCAGCAGTCCCTCGTGCGCGGCGAACACCGCGTCGGTGACGACCAGTCCGTAGCCGCGCCACCACAGGGGCACGCACCAGCGCGCACGCCGCGGCGGCCGGGACAGCGCCGAGTCCGGGGGCACCGTCACTCCGGGCAGCACGCGCGCGATGACGGCCTCGGCGACCTCACGCGGGGCGACCGGAACCAGCACGGAGTTCGAGGACCCCGCCACGTCCAGCTCCACGCGCACCCACCCGCGCCGCCGCCACAGCAGCGGCCGCACGATCCGCACCGTCTGCACCCGCCCCGGCGGCACCGTCTCGTGGACGCGGTCCAGCAGCCCGCGGTCGATGCGCAGTCCGTCGGGGGAGTCGGCGACCGTCCAGTCGTACTCGGCGACGAACCGGCCCACGCTGCTCGCGCCCGCCGCGCCGAGCAGGGGGAGGGCGGTGGCGAGGACCGTCCACACGCTGTGGGTGGCGAACCAGAGCACCGGCGGGACGACGAGGGCGGCGACCAGGGTGCCCCAGGTGGAGCCCGTCAGCACGAGGGAGAGCGCGAGTTCGCGTGCGGGCGTGCGCATCAGCTCGCGCGCTGGTGCTTCGCCCACTTCACGCGCCGTCTCGGGCGCGAATCCGGCGGCGCGTGCGAGGAGTTCCGCGCGGAGCGCACGCGCCTCCTCCGCGCCCAGGAACGCGAGCTCGTCCTTCTTGTCGGCGCCGACGACATCGAGTTTGAGCTTGGCGACGCCCACCACGCGCGCGAGGAGCGGCTGGCTGACGTCGACGGCCTGGATGCGCTCCAGCCGGATGTGCGCGGTGCGCCGGAACACCAGCCCGGTACGGATGCGCAGTTCGGTGTCGGTGACCGCGAAGTGCGTGAACCACCAGGTGAGAAAGCCGTACAGGGCGGCGGCCGGAACGGCGACGGCTATCGCGAGCAGCAGCGTGGTCGTCGTCAGCCGGGTCAGCTGCCGCTGGGTCTGGTCGGGGTCGTGCACCGCCCACCCGATGACCACGGCCACCGGCGCCCACGCCCGCCTGAGCGGCGTCACGGGGTGCAGCCGCCGCTCGGTGACGGCCGGCTTCTCGCGTACGGCGTTCTCGACGCCCGGGAGGGTCACAGGCCCGCCGATCGGGCCTCACCGAGCTCGGTGAGCCGGTCGCGCAGCCGTTCCGCCTCGGCCGGGTCCAGGCCGGGGATGGTGGCGTCGGTAGCGGCGGCCGCGGTGTGCAGCTGCACGCTGGCCAGCCCGAAGTGCCGTTCGACGGGCCCGGACGTGACCTCCACGAGCTGCATGCGGCCGTACGGCACGACCGTCTCCTCGCGCCACAGCACGCCCCGGCTGATGAGCAGGTCGTCGGCGCGCTCGGCGTAGCGCCAGGAGCGCCAGTTGCGGCCGAGCATGACCCAGCCCCAGACCGCCACTGCGAGGGGCAGCAGCGCGAACGTGGCCCATGCGGGGCCGGCGAGCAGACCCAGGAGCACGGCGAGGCCGATCGCCAGCAGTCCCAGCCACACCACCAGCAACAGCCGCCGCATCCGCAACAGCCCCGGTGGCAGCCCGGTCCAGACCGGCTCGTGCCCGACAGCAGGCGCGGCGCCTGTTTGCCCGGTATGCGCCGCGTTTTCCCGGCTCCCCGTCTCCATATGGTCAGCCTACGTAGGAGAGACTGTGTCCATGCCTACGACGGAGACCACGGTCGGTATCGGCGGAGCCGCGGAGAGCACCGACATGGTGCTCAACATCGGGCCCCAGCACCCGTCCACGCACGGCGTGCTGCGCCTGCGGCTCGTCCTGGACGGTGAGCGCATCACCAGTGCCGAACCGGTGATCGGCTATATGCACCGCGGCGCGGAGAAGCTCTTCGAGGCGCGCGACTACCGCCAGATCATCATGCTCGCCAACCGCCACGACTGGCTGTCGGCCTTCTCCAACGAGCTGGGCGTCGTCCTGGCGGTGGAACGCATGCTCGGCATGGAGGTGCCCGAGCGCGCTGTGTGGACCCGCACGCTGCTCGCGGAGCTCAACCGGGTGCTCAACCACCTGATGTTCCTCGGCTCGTACCCGCTGGAGCTGGGCGGGATCACGCCGATCTTCTACGCGTTCTCGGAGCGCGAGGAACTACAGCACGTGATGGAGGAGGTCTCCGGCGGGCGCATGCACTACATGTTCAACCGGGTCGGCGGCCTCAAGGAGGACCTGCCCGCCGGCTGGACGACACGCGCGCGTGCCGCCGTCGCCGATGTGCGCTCCCGGATGGACCGGTTCGACGACCTGGTCCTCGGCAACGAGATCTTCCGCGGGCGCACGCGGGGCGTGGGCGTCCTGTCGCCGGAGGCCGTGCACGCGTACGGCGTGAGCGGGCCGATCGGGCGCGCCTCGGGCGTGGACTTCGACCTGCGCCGCGACGAGCCCTATCTCGCCTATGGCGACCTTCAGGACACCCTGAAGGTCGTGACCCGTCAGGAGGGCGACTGCCTCGCCCGGTTCGAGTGCCTGCTGGAGCAGACCCACAACTCCCTCGACCTCGCCGACGCCTGCCTCGACCGGCTCACCGAACTGCCGCCCGGCCCGATCAACCAGCGGCTGCCCAAGGTCCTGAAGGCGCCCGAGGGGCACACCTACGCATGGACCGAGAACCCCCTCGGCATCAACGGCTACTACCTCGTGAGCAAGGGCGAGAAGACCCCGTACCGGCTCAAGCTCCGCTCCGCCTCGTACAACAACATCCAGGCGCTGGTGGAACTGCTTCCGGGCACGCTGGTGGCGGACATGGTGGCGATCCTGGGGTCAATGTTCTTCGTGGTCGGGGACATCGACAAGTAGCTCTCGGAGCGGCCCTTCGAGGGGTGCGTCCGGAATTCCAACCGGCTGAAGCAGCCACCCGAAGTCGCCGAGGCCGCCGGGCGCGGTGAGCTCGGCGGCTTCACCGGCGCTCGCGAGGGCGCGTACGTAGGCGGCGGGTTGCGTGGTCGCCAGGGCGAGCGGGGGGCGTGCGCCTGCGATGCCCAGGGCGCGCAGAGCGTCGCGCTGCATGAGCAGGCGCGCACGCGGAAGCGCACGCGCCGTGGCGCCCGCCTCCGCGCCCGCCCGCGCATTCGCGTTCACGCCCGCGTGCGCACAAGCGTCCAGCGCCACATGCGCCGTGATGTCGCACGACCCGTCCGGCACAGGCGCCGTCTCGCGCCCCTCGCGGAAGCCCATCAGCGTCCCGAACAGAGGGCGCTCGTCCGCCGAGTGCGTGTAGTCGACGGCGACCGCGAGCCCCCGCGTGAGCGTGGCGACGGCCGCCGCCCACGCCTCGTCCCGGGGCCGCCCGATCTCGGCTCGCACCCCCTCCTCCGCGGGAAGCGGCCACCACCGCCCGAGCCACTCCGCGTCCGCCCCCTCGACCGGCTCCCCGAGCCGCTCGGTCCCGTCGTGCCGGACGAGGACGAGGCGCGGCACCCCCGCGGCGTCGACCTCCGCCACCTCGACGGGGACGTTGTCGAGCCACTCGTTGGCGAACAGCAGGCCCGTGACGCCCGGGGGAGGCTCCGGCACCCACTCGATCCGGTGGTCGAGTCCGGGCGGGCGGTCGGCGAGTTCGACGGCGTACCCACGCGCGCGGGCGGCCACGTCAGCGGGGAGGGCGGCGAGGACCGCGGTGATCAGTTCGCCGCGTCCCGCGGCCATGTCGACGAAGTCGAGCCTCTCGGGGCGGCCGAGCGCCTCGTCGACACTGCACAGCAGTCTGGCCACGGCCTCGGCGAAGAGGGGCGAGGCGTGGACGGACGTACGGAAGTGGCCCGCCGGGCCCTCGGGCCTGCGGTAGAAGCCGTGGGGTCCGTACAGCGCCTCCTGAGCCGCCGCCCGCCACCCCAGCCAGCCCTCGCCTGTGTCTTCCGTCACCGGCCCAGGCTAAAGGCACAGGGGAACGGTGCCTCCACCTTGGGGAGTACGCGCGCCCGTCGCGGATCGGTCCTCCGGTTGACCCCTGCACACGTCACGCTTCCCTACGCTGGGTTACGTGCAGCGCATCTATGACTTCCTCCGCAGGCACCCGACATGGGTCGACAGCTTCTGGGCCGTCTTCCTGTTCGGGATCTCTGTGGTGTCCGGGGTCGTGCAGCAGGAGGCGGAGCACACCGACTACCCGGTGGCCGCCGCCGTGCCGATCGCGCTGCTGCTCTCCCTGGTGGTCGCCCTGCGCCGGCTGATGCCGGAGCGGATGCTGCTGCTGGCCGTCGGTCTCGGTGTGGCGCAGCTGGCGCTGGACGTCGAGACGATGGCGGCCAACTTCGCCATGCTGGTGATCACCTACACCGTCGCCGCGACCGGCGCCCGCTGGGCCTCCCGGCTGGCGCTGGGCGTCGGTCTTGTCGCGGCGCCCCTGGCGCAGCTGCGCTGGCCGGAGAACGAGTCGAGCGCACTCGGCACCGTCGCCATCATGATCTTCACCACGGTGCCGTTCGCGCTCGCCTGGGTGCTCGGCGACTCGATACGCACCCGGCGCGCGTACTTCGCGGAGCTGGAGGAGCGCGCGAGCCGGCTGGAGAAGGAGCGCGAGGCGCAGGCCAAGGTCGCGGTCGCCGCCGAGCGCGCCCGGATCGCGCGCGAGCTGCACGACGTCGTCGCGCACAACGTGTCGGTGATGGTGGTGCAGGCCGACGGCGCCGCCTACGTCCTCGACGCCGCGCCCGACCAGGCGAAGAAGGCCCTGGAGACGATCTCCTCGACCGGCCGCCAGGCCCTCGCCGAGATGCGCCGCCTGCTGGGCGTGCTGCGCACCGGCGAGCACCAGGAGGGCGGGGAGTACGTCCCGCAGCCCGACGTCGAGCAGATCGACGAACTCATCCAGCAGTGCCGCACCTCCGGACTGCCCGTCGACTTCAAGGTCGAGGGCACCCCGCGCCCGCTGCCCAGCGGCGTCGAGCTCACCGCGTACCGCATCGTGCAGGAGGCGCTCACCAACACCCGCAAGCACGGCGGCCCGAACGCGGGTGCGAGCGTGCGCCTGGTCTACTTCGACGACGGTCTCGGCCTGCTCGTCGAGGACGACGGCAAGGGCGCCCCGCACGAGTTGTACGAGGAGGGTGGCGTCGACGGCCAGGGCCACGGCCTGATCGGCATGCGGGAGCGCGTCGGCATGGTCGGCGGCACCCTGGACGCCGGCCCCCGCCCGGGCGGAGGATTCCGCATCAGCGCCCTGCTGCCGCTGAAACCGGCGCACTGAGGCGAGCCGCGCCCTGGATTGACACCTGTAACGACCCCGTAGCCGGACATGGAAGAGGACCCGATGACGATCCGCGTGATGCTCGTCGACGACCAGGTGCTGTTGCGCACCGGGTTCCGGATGGTGCTCGCCGCCCAGCCGGACATGGAGGTCGTCGCGGAGGCGGGCGACGGCGTGGAGGCCCTTCAGGTGCTGCGGGAGACCGCCGTCGACGTGGTGCTGATGGACGTGCGCATGCCGAAGCTGGACGGCGTGGAGACCACCCGCCGCATCTGCTCGGACCCCAACCCGCCGAAGGTGCTGATCCTGACCACCTTCGACCTCGACGAGTACGCCTTCTCCGGGCTGAAGGCGGGCGCCTCCGGCTTCATGCTCAAGGACGTGCCGCCGGGTGAGCTGCTCGCCGCCATCCGCGCCGTGCACAGCGGCGACGCGGTGGTGGCCCCCTCGACCACGCGCCGCCTGCTGGACCGCTTCGCGCCGATGCTGCCGAGCACCGGCAAGGAGCCGCAGCACAAGGAGCTGGAGCGGCTCACCGACCGTGAGCGCGAGGTCATGGTGCTGGTCGCGCAGGGCCTGTCCAACGGCGAGATCGCGGCCCGGCTCGTGCTGTCGGAGGCCACCGTGAAGACGCACGTCGGCCGCATCCTGACCAAGCTCGGGCTGCGGGACCGGGTGCAGGTGGTGGTCCTGGCCTACGAGACGGGGCTGGTACGGGCCGGCGGCGGGCAGGGCTGAGCCCGAGCCGGTCGCCGAAGAGGCTCCCCGCTCACCGCAGCAGGGCCTCCAGGAAGTCGCTGCCGAGCCGGGCCACGGCCGTCACGTCCAGCTGGTGCAGGACGTACCGGCCGCGGCGGCGGGTGGTGATCAGGCCCGCCTTCTTCAGCACGCTCAGGTGCCGGGATATCTCGGGCGCGGTCATGCCGTGGATCTGGACCAGCTCGCTCGTGGTGTACGTGCTGCGGGCGAGGTTCCGGCACAGCTGCATGCGCACCGGGTGAGACAGGGCGGTCATCCGCAGGATCAGCTGATCGACCGCGGGCGGCGCGCTGAGCTCGGGGGAGCCGACCGGGTAGTGCACCACCGGCTGCCAGCCGTGCCGGTGCAGCACCATCAGATGCGGCCAGCCCAGGCTCGTCGGCACGAGCAGCAGGCTGCGGTCGCGGATGACGCTGTGGCCCTGGCGCAGCTTGTCGATGGTGATGCGGCCGCCGTCCTCGTCGACCTTCACGGCCGCGGAGACCGCGGTGAGCGCCTCGGCCAGCCCCTTGTGCCGCAGCAGGTCGGTCTTGTGGCGGGCGTCGGCGGCGAGTTGGTGGCGCAGGCGGTGCCAGACGTCCGCGAAGAACGCCTCGTCGCAGTCCTCAAGGAACTGTCGCAGCCAGGCCCGGATGCGCGGCGGATCGTCCAGCAGCCGCTTGCTGAAGCGCAGTTGCTGGGGCCCGCGCGCGGCGGCCAGTTCCAGGGCACGGCGGCGCAGTTCGGCGTCGTCGAGCACCGAGGGGCCCGGGGTGGTGTACGGCAGGGCGCAGGTGAACTCCAGGGCGGCGTCCGCGAACTGCTCGTCCGTCAGCTTGTCCAGCAGGTCCAGTTCCTCGGCGAGCGTGGCACCCGGGAGGGTGGGCCCGCCGGGGATGCCGGCACAGGGCAGGAACAGGTCCGAGAACGTCGTACGCCACAGGAAGTCGGCCTCGCACATGCGGTCGGCCAGATGCGGGTCGAGGCCCGCCGTCACGCTGGTCACCCAGCCCTGGAGTCCCGGATGGTGGCTCGGCTCGGACAGGGCGTGCAGCGCCATGCCGAGCTCGGCCAGGGGCGAGGGCACGACGGCGACCCTCTCCGGCCGCAGCCCCGCGATGTCGATGCTCACGCTCATGCCCTCATGGTGCACCCCGCCACTGACAACGCCGCCCTCGTTTGACGCCCGCCGTCAATCGACGCGACTTCGGGGCGCGACCGGCGCAGGCTGGGAGGACCGGGGCAGCCGCGGAGCCTCACCGCCGGCGTCCATCACTTCCGTCCCGAAGAGGCGAACCGCCATGAGCATCACCCAGCAGTACCTCCTCGACGCCTACCGCGCGGGGCAGCACGGCGAGCCGGCGCCGCCCGCGCCGGGCACCCACGACGCGCGAGTCGTACGGCAGTGGCGGGACGAACGCCGCTTCCGTGCCGTCCTCGCCGGGCGCCCGGTGGGCGGCAGGCTCCGCCGGGCCCTGGGCCGCGGCCCGCGCCCTACCCGCTGACCTGATCCTTCAGCCGCTCGACTTCAGCCGCTCGACTTCAGCCGTTCGGCGAAGTCCGCGACGGCCGTCCGTACGTCGTCGGCGGTCCAGTCCAGGCCCGCGGCCCGTACGTCGATCTCCGTGACGGCGAGTCCCGGAACGGGGGCGGCCCAGGGGCGGGAGAACAGCAGGGTCCTCGTCTCCTCGGCGTGCCGGACCGCCGCCTCGGCGACGTCATCGGCGTCGTACGGCAGCCAGAGCTGGAACTCGTTGGTGTGCGGCACCTCGGGGTGGACGCGGGTCCAGGGCACGCCCGCCGCCGCGAACCCCGCGCGCAGCGCGTCGGCCACCACGCGCGCGTGCCGGACGTAGTCGGGCAGCCGGGGCAGCTCCAGCTCCAGGCCGACGAGGGCCGACAGCGCGGTCGGGAACTGCTGGAAGACCGTGCCGCCGTACCGGTGCCGCCAGGCCTTCATCTCGTCGACGAGGGTCTGGGGCCCGGCGACCGCAGCGCCGCCGTAGCCGTCGAGGGACTTGTAGAAGGACACGTAGACGCTGTCCGCGAGGTCCGCGATCTCGTCCAGGGGGCGGTCGAAGTGGACGGTGGACTCCCACAGGCGCGCGCCGTCGAAGTGCACCACCGCCTCACGCTCCCGCGCCGCCTCGGCGACCTCGGTGAGCTCCTCCCAGGACGGCAGGACGAAACCGGCGTCCCTGAGCGGCAGTTCCAGCATCAGCGCCCCGACGGGCTCGTCCAGGCCGCGCACCTCGTCGGCCGTGAGCTGGCGCGGCTCGCTCGTGATCCTGACCGGGCGCAAGCCGCTGACCTGGCTGAAGGCGTTCCGCTCGTGCATCTCGGGGTGGGCCAGGGCGTGCAGGGCGACGGCGGGGTTCCCGGTCCGGCCCGCCCAGCAGCGCAGGGCCACCTGCTGGGCCATCGTGCCGGTCGGGAAGAACGCGGCGGCCTCCTTGCCGAGCAGCCCGGCGACCTTGTCCTCCAGGACCTCGACGACGCCGTCGCCGTACATGTCGGCGGGCTGGTCGAGGTCGTACACGTCCGCCGCGCGCTCCATCAGCGCGAGGCGATCCCGGAGCGTGCGCTGCGCCACCGGGCGCCCCAACAGGCGCCGCGCGCTCCTGGACGCGCTGATGCGCCGCTCCCTCAGCAACTTGCGCCGTTCGTCGTCCGAGAGCCGCTTCACGTGCTCCGCGCCCTGCCGATCCGTCTGTGCCGCATCACTCATGCCCGGATGATGTCGCGCCCCGCCTCACGCGGGCACCCGCATTTTCCGCAAGCGTTTGCCCCGTGCGCCGATGGCTCACGGAAACCCACAGCCTGTGGACAACTGAACGCCCCTCGAACCGATCGCGTTAACATGACGAGAAATCGTCCGGTACCCGGAGCGGACTGGAACGGGAAGGCCACCGTCGAGTGAGTACAAGCCAACAGCCAGATCCGAAGGACCGACCCGCGCGGCTCACCGTCGGCGTCGTCGGCGCCGGCCGCGTGGGCCCCGCGCTCGCCGCGTCCCTCCAGCTCGCCGGGCACCGGCCGGTGGCCGTCTCCGGAGTCTCCGACGCCTCCCGCCGACGGGCCGCGCAACTCCTGCCCGACGTCCCCCTCGTGCCGCCCGCCGAGGTTCTCAAGCGTGCCGACCTGGTCCTGCTCACCGTCCCCGACGACGCCCTGACCGGCCTGGTCGCCGGACTCGCCGAGACCGGCGCCGTTCGCCCCGGCCAGCTGCTGGTGCACACCTCCGGACGGTACGGCGCCAAGGTCCTCGACCCCGCCCTGCGCGCGGGCGCGCTGCCGCTGGCCCTGCACCCGGCGATGACCTTCACCGGCACTCCCGTCGACGTCCAGCGCCTGGCCGGCTGCTCGTTCGGCGTCACGGCCCCCGAGGAACTGCGCCTCGCCGCCGAGGCCCTCGTCATCGAGATGGGCGGCGAACCGGAGTGGATCGCCGAGGAGATGCGGCCGCTCTACCACGCGGCCCTCGCTCTGGGCGCCAACCACTTGGTGACGCTGGTCGCCCAGTCGATGGAGCTGCTGCGCGCCGCCGGGGTCGAGGCCCCCGACCGGATGCTCGGCCCCCTGCTCGGCGCCGCCCTCGACAACGCCCTGCGCTCCGGCGACGCCGCCCTGACCGGCCCCGTCGCGCGCGGGGACGCCGGCACGGTCGCCGCGCACGTCACCGAGTTGCGCAAGTACGCCCCGCAGACCGTCGCCGGCTACCTGGCGATGGCCCGCGCCACCGCCGACCGCGCGCTCGCGCACGGGCTGCTCAAGCCGGAACTCGCCGAAGACCTGCTCGGAGTGCTCGCCGACAGCACCAAGGGAGACGCGGGATGACCACCACCCTGCTGCGCACCGCCGCCGAACTGGCCGCACGCGCGCGTACCGGCCGCCGGGCCGTCGTGATGACCATGGGTGCCCTGCACGAGGGCCACGCCACCCTGGTCCGCTCCGCGCGCGAGATCGCCGGGCCGGACGGCGAGGTCGTGGTGACGGTCTTCGTCAACCCGCTCCAGTTCGGCGCGGGCGAGGACCTCGACCGCTACCCGCGCACCCTCGAAGCCGACCTCAAGATCGCCGAGGAGGCCGGCGCGGATGTCGTGTTCGCGCCCGCCGTGGACGAGGTCTACCCGGGCGGCGAACCCCAGGTCCGGGTCAGCGCGGGCCCCATGGGGGAGCGCCTGGAGGGCGCCGCGCGCCCCGGGCACTTCGACGGCATGCTCACCGTCGTCGCCAAGCTGCTCCACCTCACCCGCCCCGACGTGGCGCTGTTCGGCCAGAAGGACGCCCAGCAGCTCGCCCTGATCCGCCGCATGGTCCGCGATCTGAACTTCGGCATCGACATCGTGGGCGTCCCGACCGTGCGCGAGGACGACGGCCTGGCCCTGTCCAGCCGCAACCGCTATCTCTCGCCCGCCGACCGGCGCACCGCGCTCGCGCTGTCCCAGGCGCTGTTCGCGGGCCAGGACCGGCACGCGGCGCAGGAGGCACTGCGCGCGCGGGCGCTCGAAGTCCCCGCCACGCACGCGCGTGCCGAGGCGCTCAGCGCCCTCGGGGAGTCCCGTGCCGCCGCCGACGCGCACGCCGTCGCCAAGGCCGCCCCGGGCGGCCCCGCGGCCGTTCGCGCCGCCGCCCGCCTGGTCCTGGACGAGGCCGCCCGCCTCGACCCGCCGCTCGCCCTGGACTACCTCGCCCTCGTCGACCCTTCCGACTTCACCGAGATCGGCGACGACTTCACCGGCGAGGCCGTCCTCGCGGTCGCCGCCCGGGTCGGCACGACCCGGCTGATCGACAACATCCCCCTCACATTCGGAACTCTCGGAACCCTCGGAGCCGCCTCGTGACCAGCACAGGCATACGACTGCACGCGCCCGCGCCCGGGTGGTCCATCGACGCGGACGTCGTCGTCGTCGGCTCCGGCGTCGCCGGTCTGACCGCGGCCCTGCGCTGCGAGGCCGCCGGTCTGACCACGGTCGTCGTCACCAAGGCCCGCCTCGACGACGGCTCCACCCGCTGGGCGCAGGGCGGCATCGCCGCAGCCCTCGGCGAGGGCGACACCCCCGAGCAGCACCTGGCCGACACCCTGGTCGCGGGCGCCGGGCTGTGCGACGAGGACGCGGTGCGGATCCTCGTCACCGAGGGCCCGGACGCCGTGCGCCGGCTCATCGAGACGGGCGCCCACTTCGACGAGTCGGAGGAGGGCGGCCTGGAGCTCACCCGCGAGGGCGGCCACCACCGGCGCCGGATCGCGCACGCGGGCGGGGACGCGACCGGCGCGGAGATCTCCCGCGCGCTCGTAGAGGCAGCTCGCGCGCGGGGCGTGCGCACCATCGAGAACGCGCTGGTCCTGGACCTCCTCACGGACGCCGACGGCCGTACCGCGGGCGTGACCCTGCACGTGATGGGCGAGGGCCAGCACGACGGCGTGGGCGCCGTGCACGCCCCCGCGGTCGTCCTCGCGACCGGCGGCATGGGCCAGGTCTTCTCCGCGACCACCAACCCCTCGGTCTCCACCGGCGACGGCGTCGCGCTCGCCCTGCGCGCGGGAGCCGAGATCTCCGACCTGGAGTTCGTGCAGTTCCACCCCACCGTGCTGTTCCTCGGCGCGGACGCGGAGGGCCAGCAGCCGCTCGTCTCCGAGGCCGTGCGCGGCGAGGGTGCGCACCTGGTCGACGGCGACGGCGTTCGCTTCATGGTCGGCCAGCACGAACTGGCCGAACTCGCGCCCCGGGACATCGTCGCCAAGGGCATCATGCGCCGCATGCAGGAGCAGGACGCCGAGCACATGTTCCTCGACGCCCGGCACTTCGGCGCCGACATGTGGGAGCACCGCTTCCCGACGATCCTCGCCGCCTGCCGCGCCAACGGCATCGACCCCGTGTACGAGCCCATCCCGATCGCCCCGGCCGCGCACTACGCCTCCGGGGGCGTGCGCACCGACTCCCAGGGCCGTACGACCGTCCCGGGCCTGTACGCGTGCGGCGAGGTCGCCTGCACCGGCGTGCACGGCGCGAACCGGCTCGCGTCCAACTCCCTGCTGGAGGGCCTGGTCTACGCCGAGCGCATCGCCGCCGACATCGCGGCGAGCCACGCCGACAACGGCCTCCTCGCGCGCGTGCCGCATCCGGTGCCGCACCCGGAGGTGCCCGCGCATCCGCTGCTCGCGCCCGAGGACCGGTTCGCCATCCAGCGGATCATGACGGACGGCGCGGGCGTCCTGCGCTCTGCCGACTCCCTCGCGCGGGCCGCCGACCAGCTCCAGCGGCTGCACGCGGACGCGCGCGAGGCCCTGGTCGAGAACGGCAAGACCGCCGAGCCCGGCGTCGACACCTGGGAGGCCACCAACCTCCTGTGCGTGGCCCGCGTCCTGGTCGCCGCCGCCCGGCTGCGCGAGGAGACCCGCGGCTGCCACTGGCGCGAGGACCGGCCCGAGCGCGACGACACCGACTGGCGCCGCCACATCGTCGTACGGCTGAATCCGGACCGCACACTCGCCGTAGAGCCCACCGATACCGCAGACTTCCCCCCGACCCGGCAGCCCCAGGAGCAGTGACAGACGTGAGCACCCCCGACCTCCCCCTCGTCCAGGACGACGGCTGCGGCGACGGCTGCGCCTGCGGTGCGGACACCGACGAGACGTATCTGGAGTGCGGGCTCGACCCCGCGCTCGCCGAGCTGCTGGCCGCCGCGGGCCTCGACCCCCTGGAGGTCGAGGACATCGCGAACGTCGCCATCCAGGAGGACCTCGCCCACGGCGTGGACGTGACGACCGTCGCGACCATTCCCGAGGACGCCGTCGCCACCGCCGACTTCACCGCGCGTGAGGCGGGCGTGGCGGCCGGGCTGCGGGTCGCCGAAGCGGTGATCTCCGTGGTCTGCACCGACGAGTTCGAGGTCGAGCGCCACGTCGAGGACGGCGACCGGGTGGAGGCCGGGCAGAAGCTGCTGTCGGTCACCACGCGCACGCGTGACCTGCTGACCGCCGAGCGCAGCGCCCTGAACCTGATGTGCCGGCTGTCCGGCATCGCCACCGCCACGCGCGCGTGGGCGGACGCTCTGGAGGGCACCAAGGCACGCGTGCGGGACACGCGGAAGACGACCCCGGGGCTGAGGTCGCTGGAGAAGTTCGCGGTCCGCTGCGGCGGCGGTGTGAACCACCGGATGTCGCTGTCGGACGCGGCGCTGGTCAAGGACAACCACGTGGTCGCCGCGGGCGGCGTCGCGTCGGCCTTCAAGGCCGTGCGCGAGGCCTTCCCCGAGGTGCCGATCGAGGTCGAGGTGGACACCCTGCACCAGCTGCGCGAGGTGGTGGACGCCGGGGCCGACCTGATCCTGCTGGACAACTTCACGCCCGGGGAGTGCGAGGAGGCGGTGGCGCTCGTGCACGGGCGCGCGGCCCTGGAGGCGTCCGGTCGGCTCACGCTGGAGAACGCGAAGGCGTACGCGGACACGGGTGTCGACTATCTGGCCGTGGGGGCGCTGACGCACTCCTCGCCGATCCTCGACATCGGGCTGGATCTGCGAGCGGCGGAGTAGGGAGCGGGATCCGGCCATGCTGCTGACGATCGACGTAGGCAATACCCACACCGTCCTGGGCCTGTTCGACGGCGAGGACATCGTCGAGCACTGGCGCATCTCCACGGACGCGCGCCGCACCGCGGACGAGCTGGCGGTGCTGCTTCAGGGGCTGATGGGGATGCATCCCCTCCTCGGTGAGGAGCTGGGGGACGGCATCGACGGGATCGCGATCTGCGCGACCGTGCCGTCCGTCCTGCACGAGCTGCGGGAAGTGACCCGGCGCTACTACGGCGACGTGCCGGCGGTGCTGGTCGAGCCCGGGGTGAAGACGGGCGTGCCGATCCTCACCGACAACCCCAAGGAGGTCGGCGCGGACCGCATCATCAACGCGGTCGCGGCGGTCGAGCTGTACGGGGGGCCCGCCATCGTCGTGGACTTCGGTACGGCGACGACCTTCGACGCGGTGTCCGCGCGCGGGGAGTACGTCGGCGGTGTCATCGCGCCCGGTATCGAGATCTCCGTGGAGGCGCTCGGGGTCAAGGGGGCGCAGCTGCGGAAGATCGAGGTGGCCCGCCCGCGGAGCGTGATCGGCAAGAACACGGTCGAGGCGATGCAGTCCGGAATCGTGTACGGCTTCGCCGGGCAGGTGGACGGCGTCGTGAGCCGGATGGCGCGGGAGATGGCGGACGACCCCGAGGACGTGACGGTGATCGCGACGGGCGGACTGGCCCCGATGGTCCTGGGCGAGTCCTCGGTCATCGACGAGCACGAGCCCTGGCTGACGCTGATCGGGCTGCGGCTGGTGTACGAGCGGAACGTCTCCCGCATGTGAGCGGGCAGCGGCGGCGCCCGACCGGCCCGACCGGGTGGCTCCGTCGCGCCACGCCCTCTCCCTATGTCGAGTTTGTCTGATTAGCGCGTATCGTCGGCGCATGCCCACGCCATACGGATCTCGCGGCGGCATGGCGTTCGGCGTGGAGGAGCTGCGTGTGCTCCGACGCGCGCTCGCCCTTGCCCTGAACCCCGACCCCGCCTCGGCCGAGGACGTCCAGGAGTGTCTCCGCCTCGCCGATTCACTGGACGAAGCGGTGCGCGAGGGCGCTCGGCTGCGCGCCTTCCTCGTGGCCGACCTCGCCCGGTACCGCTCCGCCCTCCCCGGCACCGCCGCCGGTTATCTCGCCCTTCTGGAGGAGGCCCTGGGTGCCGGATACCGGCCCGACCCCGACGATCTGGCCGCCCTGCGCGCCCTGCGCGGCAACCCGGTCGCCGCGGCTCTCCTGAGTCGCTGCCAGACGCTGGCCGAACGGGACGTACGGGCCCGTCTCGCCCGCCGCACGGCCCGGCAGGACTCCTCGGCCACCCCGACCGTCCCCGCCTCCCGTACCCGCCTTCTCGCCCTTCCTGGGGGCCTTGCGGCGGCGCCCGTCGCCGACGCGGAGGGCGATCCCGCCGAGAAACCCGCCAAGAAACCCCCCGTCAGGCCCGCCGAGAAGCCGGCCGCCCCCGAGCCCGCCGACCCGCAACCGCCCCGCCGCCCCGTCCCCACGCCGGGCGAGGTCTTCCCCCGCCGCAAGCCGACCCCGCCCCCGGCCGCCCAGCCGCCCCATCGGCTGGCCGCCGGCTGATTGCGCCGCCCGCGAACCCCACCCCCTGCCCGACCGACCCCCCTCGCTACCCTGAATCCATGGACTACGTCTCCGCGCTCGTGCCCCCCGTCGTCATGGCTGTGTTCTTCGCCGGGGTGATCAGGGTGATCGTGAAGACCCAGGGCGGGACCAACAAGGCCAAGGAGGACGCGGTCGTCGACGCCGCCCTCGCGCGGGCCGAGGGGGCCCGGCAGGGGACGGGGCGCGCGGACGGCTGACGCCACCCGGACCGTTACGGCGTACGACTCTCGCTTTTCGAGTCGTACGCCCTTTTTGTGATCGTTTGCCGGTGAAAGTGCACGTCCGGCACGCCAATCCCGGCATCTCCCACTATTGTGCTGAGCTGTGCCTCGCCCATTGGGAGAACTCGAAGACGCGGTCATGACGCGGGTGTGGAAGTGGAACCGCCCGGTGACCGTTCGAGAAGTCCTCGAAGATCTTCAGCAGGAACGGTCCATCGCGTACACCACGGTGATGACCGTTTTGGACAATCTCCATCAGAAGGGCTGGGTGCGCCGTGAGGCGGAAGGCCGGGCCTATCGGTATGAGGCGGTGTCCACTCGTGCCGCTTACGCCGCCGCCCTGATGAACGACGCCTGGTCGCAGAGCGACAACCCGGCCGCCGCCCTCGTCGCCTTCTTCGGCATGATGAGCGAGGAACAGCGACATGCCCTTCGGGATGCGGTCCGCATCGTCCAAGGGCCGGAAGAAGCGCAGCAAGTGGATAGCGGGTCCGAGAACCCCGGCTCGGCACCGGAGGGTGACGGGCGATAGCGTCCGCTCATGTCCGCACATCGCTCACCGGCAGAGAGCCCAGAAGTCACCGCAAAAGCCATCACCGTCCGACGGGCCCGCACCAGCGATGTCCCGGTGGTGCGTCGCCTGCTTGACGCCTACGTCCGCGGCGGCATCCTGCTCGACAAAGCCACGGTGACGCTTTACGAGGACATCCAGGAGTTCTGGGTCGCGGAACGCGACGACAACGCGGAGGTCGTCGGCTGCGGCGCCCTGCACGTGATGTGGGAAGACCTCGCGGAAGTCCGCACTCTCGCCGTGAAGCCGGGACTCAAGGGCGCCGGCGTCGGTCACCAGTTGCTGGAGAAGTTGCTCCAGACCGCACGTTGGCTCGGTGTTCGCCGGGTATTCTGCCTGACCTTCGAAGTGGACTTCTTCGCCAAGCACGGCTTCGTCGAGATCGGAGAGACGCCGGTCGACACGGATGTCTACGCCGAGCTGATGCGTTCCTATGACGAGGGCGTCGCGGAGTTCCTCGGTCTCGAACGAGTGAAACCGAACACCTTGGGCAACAGCCGGATGCTTCTGCATCTGTGATCGCCGGTAAGCCGAAGCGGAGACCCGAAGCAGAGATCCGGTGCCCTATGTCCGAAACGCGCATGTTTCCGGGCGGGGAGCGGGCTGTAGGTCTCTGCCAGGGGTTTGTGTTTTTCCAGCAAAAGCGGTTTGCTTTCCGACGTAGTGCAGTACTGCATATAACAGGGGGCGGCGAAACGGCGGGACGCCGCAGACCCCGGCCCAGAAGTTATCGATGAAAGGAAATCCGGTGGCACAGAAGGTTCAGGTCCTTCTTGTCGACGACCTCGACGGCGGCGAGGCGGACGAGACCGTGACGTTCGCGCTGGACGGCAAGACGTACGAGATCGATCTCACGACTACCAATGCGGACAAGCTCCGCGGCCTTCTCGAGCCTTACGTGAAGGGTGGTCGTCGTACCGGAGGCCGTGCTTCGGGTGGGCGTGGAAAGGCGCGTGCCGCTTCCGGTGGCAGCCAGGACACCGCCCAGATCCGCGCGTGGGCGAAGGAGAACGGATACGAGGTCAACGACCGCGGCCGTGTTCCGGCGTCCATTCGTGAGGCTTACGAGAAGGCCAACGGCTGAGCGCACACGCGGCGCAGCCGCAATCGGTGGCAGTGTGTCGCCATCGTGTCCACGAGTCGTACGAGATCGGGGGCGCCCCCACCGCCCCCCAGAGCCGACAGCGTCGGCAGCGAGGCCTCGACCTCGCACCCCGGCTCGGGAGGTCGCAGCCACACAGCGATCCCCTGCGGCGCGCCGGGGCGGCCCAGGGGAAGCGGCCGCCCATCGGCCCCCGTTCCCGGCCCGGGGAGATCGGGCGCGGCCATGGCACCGCCCGGCCCGGAAGGCCCCCCGAAGGGCTCGGGCGCATCCATCACGCCGCCCTCACCCGTCGCCGTGAGGTCCAGGGGCAGTGCGCCCCACTCCAGCCAGGCCAGCACCCCGGGCAGCTCTTCCGCGCTGCCCGCGGCCACCAGGAGCTGCATCCGGTCGCCCCGCAGGGCCACCGGAGAGCCCGGCGACAGATGGCGCAGCGCCGCCCGGCCCGCCTCGGCCGGGACGTCCAGGACGTCGAAGCGCAGGCCCAGCCGGAGTCCCGGTGGATTCCCGGGCACCGTCGGCCACCCCAGTTCGTTCTCGTACCACCGGCGGACCTGATCGCTCGGATCGAGCGGCCGGCGGGGGAGGGGGAGTGCGGTGACCGGGGGGAGGCTGCCAACCATGCCAAGTGCAACCGTCGGAAGAGCGCGCGAGTTACGCTGGGTGTTCTCGCGAACGCACAGAGTGTCGACGGAGGGGGCGTACGGGGGTATGGGGAGGCGCGAGGTTGTTCGCCCGTAGCGGAGGGAACCCGTGCACGCGGCATGGACTGTCCGTGACGGCGGGTAAGACATCCCTAGTGGGAGGGGGCGACACGCAGAACAGGCCGTCTCACGTTCGCCATCGGCGTACTGGTGAAGCGGGTAACTGCCTGGCCTGCGGGAACATCGTCTCGCACCATCAGGTTGGAGCAGATGTCGGCGTTCGGGGTCAGGAGGCCATCGACGGTGTCGGCAGTTGGAATGAGCGGTCCCCGCTTGCGGGACTAAGCTGCGGAAGGACAGGGAGGGGAAGTTCCCCCCACTGCCTGACCGCTCTGAGGAGCGATTAACGATGTTCGAGAGGTTCACCGACCGCGCGCGGCGGGTTGTCGTCCTGGCTCAGGAAGAAGCCCGGATGCTCAACCACAACTACATCGGCACCGAGCACATCCTCCTGGGCCTGATCCACGAGGGTGAGGGTGTCGCCGCCAAGGCCCTTGAGAGCCTCGGGATTTCGCTCGAGGCGGTCCGCCAGCAGGTGGAGGAGATCATCGGCCAGGGCCAGCAGGCCCCGTCCGGGCACATCCCCTTCACCCCCCGTGCCAAGAAGGTCCTGGAGCTGTCGCTCCGCGAGGCCCTTCAGCTCGGCCACAACTACATCGGCACGGAGCACATCCTGCTCGGCCTGATCCGCGAGGGCGAGGGTGTCGCCGCCCAGGTCCTGGTCAAGCTGGGTGCCGATCTCAACCGGGTGCGGCAGCAGGTCATCCAGCTGCTCTCCGGCTACCAGGGCAAGGAGACCGCCACCGCCGGCGGGCCTGCCGAGGGCACCCCCTCGACGTCCCTGGTCCTCGACCAGTTCGGCCGGAACCTCACCCAGGCCGCTCGTGAGTCCAAGCTCGACCCGGTCATCGGGCGCGAGAAGGAGATCGAGCGGGTCATGCAGGTGCTGTCCCGCCGTACCAAGAACAACCCGGTCCTGATCGGTGAGCCCGGCGTCGGCAAGACCGCCGTCGTCGAGGGCCTCGCCCAGGCCATCGTCAAGGGCGAGGTGCCCGAGACCCTCAAGGACAAGCACCTCTACACCCTGGACCTCGGCGCGCTGGTCGCCGGCTCCCGCTACCGCGGTGACTTCGAGGAGCGCCTGAAGAAGGTGCTCAAGGAGATCCGCACCCGCGGCGACATCATCCTGTTCATCGACGAGCTGCACACGCTGGTCGGTGCGGGTGCCGCCGAGGGCGCCATCGACGCCGCTTCGATCCTGAAGCCGATGCTGGCCCGCGGTGAGCTCCAGACCATCGGTGCCACCACCCTGGACGAGTACCGCAAGCACCTGGAGAAGGACGCCGCGCTCGAGCGCCGCTTCCAGCCCATCCAGGTCGCCGAGCCGTCCCTGCCGCACACGATCGAGATCCTCAAGGGTCTGCGTGACCGGTACGAGGCCCACCACCGCGTCTCCATCACCGACGAGGCGCTGGTCCAGGCCGCCACCCTGGCCGACCGGTACATCTCGGACCGCTTCCTGCCGGACAAGGCGATCGACCTGATCGACGAGGCCGGTTCCCGGATGCGCATCCGCCGGATGACCGCGCCGCCGGACCTGCGCGAGTTCGACGAGAAGATCGCCGGTGTCCGCCGGGACAAGGAGTCCGCGATCGACTCGCAGGACTTCGAGAAGGCCGCCTCCCTCCGCGACAAGGAGAAGCAGCTCCTGGCCGCCAAGGCCAAGCGGGAGAAGGAGTGGAAGGCCGGCGACATGGACGTCGTCGCCGAGGTCGACGGCGACCTGATCGCCGAGGTCCTCGCGACCGCCACCGGCATCCCGGTCTTCAAGCTGACCGAGGAGGAGTCCTCGCGTCTGCTGCGCATGGAGGACGAGCTTCACAAGCGGGTCATCGGCCAGACCGACGCCGTCAAGGCGCTGTCGAAGGCGATCCGCCGTACGCGTGCCGGCCTGAAGGACCCCAAGCGTCCCGGTGGTTCGTTCATCTTCGCCGGTCCGTCCGGTGTCGGTAAGACCGAGCTGTCCAAGGCGCTCGCCGAGTTCCTCTTCGGCGACGAGGACGCGCTGATCTCCCTCGACATGTCGGAGTTCAGCGAGAAGCACACCGTCTCGCGGCTGTTCGGTTCGCCTCCCGGCTACGTCGGCTACGAAGAGGGCGGCCAGCTGACCGAGAAGGTCCGCCGCAAGCCGTTCTCCGTCGTCCTCTTCGACGAGGTCGAGAAGGCCCACCCGGACATCTTCAACTCGCTGCTCCAGATCCTGGAGGACGGTCGTCTGACCGACTCCCAGGGCCGGGTCGTGGACTTCAAGAACACGGTCATCATCATGACGACCAACCTCGGCACCCGGGACATCTCCAAGGGCTTCAACCTGGGCTTCGCGGCCTCGGGCGACAAGAAGACCAACTACGAGCGCATGAAGAACAAGGTCTCGGACGAGCTCAAGCAGCACTTCCGGCCCGAGTTCCTCAACCGCGTCGACGACGTGGTCGTCTTCCCGCAGCTGACGCAGGAGGACATCCTCGCGATCGTCGACCTGATGATCGGCAAGGTGGACGAGCGCCTGAAGGACCGGGACATGGGCATCGAGCTCTCCCAGTCCGCCAAGGAGCTGCTGTCCAAGAAGGGTTACGACCCGGTGCTGGGTGCGCGTCCGCTGCGTCGCACCATCCAGCGCGAGATCGAGGACTCGCTGTCGGAGAAGATCCTCTTCGGCGAGCTGCGCCCCGGTCACATCGTGGTCGTGGACACCGAGGGCGAGGGCGAGACCCAGACCTTCACCTTCCGCGGTGAGGAGAAGTCGGCGCTGCCCGACGTCCCGCCGATCGAGCAGGCGGCCGGCGGTGCCGGGCCGAACCTGAGCAAGGAGGCGTAAGCCTCAGACGTCGAGGGGCCGGTGCTCATTGAGCACCGGCCCCTCACGTATGTCCGGGGACTACGACAGCTGGCCGTTGTAGTCCGGCAGCTTGTACGTCTTCTCCGCGTGGCCGCCCGACAGGTCCGTCGCGCTGTTGCCGATGTTCGCGATGATCGTGTAGCCCTTGTTCTCGATGTCGACGCGCTGGGCCGTCTTGTAGTCGCCGACGTTCTTGAACAGGTCCAGGAAGCCGCGGACGTAGAGCCCGGCGACCTTGTAGCCGCGGTACTTGAGGTTGAAGTCCGTGACCGAGTAGATGATGCCCGGGCGGGCGGTCACGAAGAACAGGGCGACGCCGCGCTCCTGGGCGTACTTGGCGACGTCCAGGACCGGCTTGTTGGCCGGCTGGGGGTAGCTGAAGCCGAAGTCGGTCTCCAGGGTCGTGTTGTCGATGTCGAACACGATCGCCTGCTTCTCGCCCGGCTTGGTGTTCGCGATCCGCTGCTTGATCTCGGGCAGCGCCTGGTCCATCACCAGCTGGCAGTCCTTCTGCCAGGTCGCGTAGTCGACGTCCGCCGTGGCGGCGGCGGTGGCGACGGTCAGCGTGCCGGAGCTCGTCGCGGCCTGGGCGGCGGGGCCGGCGAAAGCCACCAGGGCGGCGGCGGAGGCGGCGGTGGCACCGATGCGGAGCGCCCAGGGGCGTCGGGTGGTCATGTGTGTGGGGGTCCCTTCGCGTACGGCCAGCATGTCGTGTGCATGTTCGTCGAGCTGGGTGGCGCGTGGGGAACCGTAGGGTTACTGGACGGTAGGCCGCTAGAGGTGTGCGTCACACAACTCGGCGGATCCTTTCGAAAGTTCGGGCCGAGGGCAGCGGGGCGAGAGCGGTCTCCGGGATCTCGGTGACGTCCGGGGCGTGTACGACGGTGGCCGAGCGCAGGGCGGGGAAGAGGGCCGGGACCGCCGAAAGGTCCTCGGTGCCCTGGAAGTTGTTCAGCCGCAGGTGCGTGATCCCGGGCAGGGGCGGGCCCTGCCAGCCGCCGTTGTGCTGCCAGTCGATGTGCAGATGCTCCAGCTCCGGGAGGCGGGCGACCTCCTCGTGGTCGGCGGGGGAGAGCGAGGTGGTGAGCTTGCCGAGGCTCAGCCGCCGCAGTGTGCGGAAGCGGTGCAGTCCGCGCAGCCCGGTCAGCTCCAGGGCGTGCTTGGTGAACCGCAGATAGCGCAGGGTCAGGTCCCGGGGCAGTGCCTCGTCGAGGGTCTCGCCCTCCAGCAGGATCCCGAGGTCGAGCTGGTCCAGGGTCGGCGATCCGGACAGCACGCTCAGGTCCAGCCCGCGGGGCAGCAGGTCCAGGGACAGCCAGATCAGCGGGAGATGGGCCACCGCGGCGAGGCTCTCCAGGGCGAAGCACCGGTTCACGTCCAGGTAGACCAGCCGGTCGAGGCTCGAAAGGCAGCTCAGGTCGCGCAGTTCGTCGTTGTCGCGGACGACCAGCTCTGTCGTCGTCGCGGGGTTGAGCCCGGCCTCGATCTCGTCCGGCACGATCCCGCTGACGAGCTGGACGGAGCCCCGTCCGCCGAGCTGCCGCAGAAACCGCAACTGTGCCGCCGACCGCACGCTGAAGAAGAGCCCCTCCTGCGGCAGATGGCCGACGATCTCCTCGCCGTACCGGCGGGTGGTGAACCGGGACCAGCTCCAGGAGAGCTGTGCCCGTACGTCCAGCGCCGGATGGTCCCGGAACCGTGCCAGCACCGGCAGTGCGGCCTCGGTGCCGATGAGGCAGGCGGTGACGACGACCGCCCGCGCCTCCTCCGGGTCCAGGCCCTCGGGTCCGGGCAGCAGTTCCAGGGCGAGCGGGCCGACCGAGGCCAGGGCGCGGGCCTCCTCCGTGGTGCGCGGCGGGATGAGCGAGGCGGCGTTGTGCTCCACCTCCGCTCGCACTCGCGGGTCCAGCTCCGTCGCGTGCTCCAGCGAGGCGAGTGCCAGCAGCCGTAGCCGCGCGCTCACCGCGCCCTCGGCGCGCTCCGCCGCCCTGCTCAAATCCCGCAGCAGTTCGGCCCGTTCGCGTGGACGGGCGTGTGCCACCGCCATCCGGACGACGTCCGCCCACTGTTCGTCGGCGGCTCCGCGCACCAGCAGTCCGAAGTCGCCGTCCTCCACGGCGGCCTTGGCGCCCAGGTAGTCCTGGAAAGTGCGGTGCACGAACTCCACCGTGCCGGCGGCCGGTTCGCGCAGCAGGCCGCTGCGGACCAGCAGGTGGCGCAGGATCCGACCGGCGTCGCCCTGTTCCGCAGCGACCGGCAGCGAGGGCAGTACGTCGGCGATGATCCGCTCGGCGCGGTTGCGGTCCAGCTCGGACTGGTTGTTGCGGATCAGCCAGTACGCGAGCCGCTGGAGCAGCTGGATCAGGGGGAGTTCGGTGAGGAAGACATCCCCTTGACCGAACCCCTGCCCGAACATGTCCCGCTCCTCGTCCCGGCGCGCGAGCAGCATCGACAGGGCGGCGTCGTACAGCTCCTTGCGGCCGTGCGGGAGATAGCCGCGCCGGTCGCGGTGCAGGGCGCAGATCAGTCCGCACATCAGGGGGTTGGTGGCGAGCCGCCCGAGGTCGGGCTTGGTGCGTACGGCGTCCAGGAGGGTGCGCCGGTAGCCGTCCAGGCGCTCCGGGTCGGGCGCGTCGAGCCGGGCCGCGGTGTGCCAGCGCTCGATGAACGCGGAGACGTCGTCCTGGCTCATCGGGGTGAGGGCCAGCTCGGTGAAGCCGTCGGCGGCGAGCCAGTCCTCGCGGACGGCGGAGGGGCGGGAGGTGACCAGCCACTGGTTGCCCGGGTAGACGTCGAGGAGGTCGCGCAGCCAGCGGCGGGTGCGTTCCCGCTCCCGCTCGGGGATCTCGTCGATGCCGTCGACCAGGAGCAGCCCGCGCCCGACGGTCAGCACACGGTCCGCCCAGCCGTCCGGCTGGGCGGCGTGGAACGGGACGTGCACGGCGGACAGGAAGGCGTCCGGGGCCGGCAGACCGCGGCGGACCAGGGTGCGCAGCGGCAGCACGAACGGGACCCGGTCGCCGCGCTCCCCGCGGGCGGCGGTGACCGCGAGCCACTGCACCAGCGTGGTCTTGCCGGACCCGGCGACCCCGCGCAGCAGCACCCGGTCGTGTCCGGCGAGCGCCTGTTCCACCGGCTGTGCCGCAGAGGCGATGTGCAGCCCGCCGGGGCCGCCTGCGCGGTCGTCCTCGCCGGGGCCGAGGGCCTGGAGGCTGAGGTAGGCGGCGTCCAGGGGCCAGCGGTCGGGAGAGTTGGCCAGGTCGATGCCGTAGATCGTGAGCCGGCCGTGCTTGGTGGTGACGTAGGGCAGATAGCGCCGCTCGAAGGTGGTGTCGGTGCCGCCGGTGGGCGGGGTGCGGGCGATCAGCTCGTCGACCTTGGCGATCAGCTCGCGCTGCCCGCGGGACTGCTCGACGAGAGTGCTTGCGACGAAGGTGGACCGCTGGGTGAAGAAGTGCACGATGTGCAGACAGGCGGTGGCGAGCAGGCGGCCGTAGAACTGGGAGGCGTCGTAGGAGAGGTCACGGTCGGGGTGGTTGCTCGCGCCGCGCAGGCTCGCGGCGAGGGACTCGTGGCCGAGGTCCACCGCCTGGACGTCCGTCATGGCGAGGTCGCCGAGGGCGAAGAGGGTGTCGGCGAGGGCGTGGACGACGGCCTGCTCCTCGTCGGCCCCGATGGGCCGCTCGCCGCCCCTGAGGGCCCGGCGGACCAGCTCGGCGGAGAGCTTGTGCAAGGCGGGCCGGTCCAGGGTGCGCTGCTCGCCCCGGAACGACACCAGCGCCGACAGCCGCACCGGGCGGTCCACCAGGGCGGCGCCCGGACCCTCCTTGACGAACAGCTTCCGCACCAGCGGAGCGACCACGCCGGACGCGAGCCTGGCGCCGAGTACTGCCGGGTCCAAGCCGACCTCCCCCGTCGTCACATGAACGCAGGTCAGGGTAGCGCCGGTCACATTCCGGCGTCCCTGGATCTTGGGTGCCGGTGACATGCCGCACAGGCGATTTGTCCCTTACGAGGGGGAGTAGTAGAAACGCCCGCTGGGGCAAAACGGACTTTTGGTCCAGTCCTGTGGAGTCGGGCTTGCCGTGATGGCCGTATTCGTCCCAGATAGGGCCTCTGTCAATGTGACATAGGTTTTGGGATGAACTACTAGTTTCCGTCGTAGGTCACACGTTTGGGCGGAGATGGGCGGCGGCGGTACCAAGGACTGGCCCACCCGGCGGCCGCCTGTTGCGCCGGGTGGTCTCTCTGTCCCCGACCCCCCGAGGTTCTGATGTCCCAGCGCGTCTCCGTCCGCTCTTCCCGTACGACCCTGCTCCGCAACCGCGTCGCCGCAGTGGCCGCCGCCCTGGGGGCGACGGTCGTGCTGGGGGCCGGAGTCGCCTCGGCCGTGGAGCCCGCCGCCAAGACCGCCACCACCGCCAAGACCGCGACCACCGCCAAGGCCGCGACCGCCGCGAAGACCGCCAAGACCGCCAAGGCCGCGAAGGCCAAGAAGGCCGTCTCCTGGGCCAAGCCGGTGAAGAAGTACACGAAGTCCGCGAGCTTCGCCCAGAACGGCGCCATGTGGCAGTCCACCCACAGCGGCCAGGACTTCGCCGTCGCCAGCGGCACCCAGGTCTACGCCGCGCACGGCGGCACCGTCGTCAAGGCCGGCGGCAACGGCGCCGGTGACGGCCCCGCCTACGGCAACGCCGTCGTCATCAAGCACGGCAACGGCACCTACTCGCAGTACGCCCACCTGTCGAAGATCCAGGTGAAGGTCGGCCAGGTCGTCAAGACCGGCCAGAAGGTCGCCCTGTCCGGCAACACCGGCAACTCCAGCGGCCCGCACCTGCACTTCGAGATCCGCACCACCGCCAACTACGGCTCGGCGGTCGACCCGGTCGCCTTCCTGCGCGGCAAGGGCCTGTCTCTCTGAGAAGACTTCCGGCTAAGAAGACTTCCGGGCGCCGCCGTGCGCCTGGGTGATCAGATCGATGGCGACCTCCAGGACAGCTTCGCGCTTGTCCTCGGGGTCGCCTGCGAGTTCCTGGAAGACGAACATCCCGGCGTGCATGGTGAACAGGGCGCTGATGCAGCGGACCTGGTCGACCAGGTCGGCGTCGGGGTCGATGACGATCTCCCGCATGCCCTTCATGCGGTTCTTGAACATCATGCCGATGCTGAGGTCCCGTACGGTCGCCTGGTTCTCCTGCATGAAGCGGAACAGGGGTTCCGCCTCGGTCAGCGCCACGCCGTAGCGCCGTAGCAGTTCCCGCTTGGTCTCCAGGGTGTTCGGCTGCTCCCGGCCCCAGGCGATCAGTTCCTCGATCGGCTTCGTCAGGTCCTCGAAGAGGCTGACGATGATCTCTTCCTTGGTCTTGAAGTGGTAGTAGAGCGCTGCCTTGGTGACGTCCAGGCGCTCGGCGATCTCCCGCAGCGAGGTCTTCTCGTACCCCTGCTCGGCGAAGAGTTCGAGTGCCACGTCCTGGATGCGCTGACGGGTGTTACCGCGGCGCCGCTGCTTGGTGCCATCCGTGCCGCCCATGCCACCCATCCTCGTACTCCTCGCGCTTGCCAAAAACTTACTTGACGCCCGGCTAGTTACGCCTCTACTTTCCTGAAGTGTAGACAACTTGCCGGGCGGCAAGTAAGTAGCTGGGGGAGTGGGAGCCATGGCGCAGACGCAGTCCACGGACGACGCGGTACCGGAGGAACAGCCCAAGAGCGTGCGCGTGGTGCTTCTCGCGCTCATGATCACGATGATGCTCGCGATGCTCGACAACATGATCATCGGTACGGCGATGCCGACGATCGTGGGTGAACTGGGCGGGCTCGAACACCTCTCGTGGGTCGTCACCGCGTACACCCTCGCCACGGCCGCCTCCACCCCGCTGTGGGGCAAGCTCGGCGACATGTACGGCCGCAAGGGCGTCTTCATGAGCTCGATCGTGCTGTTCCTGATCGGCTCCGCGCTCAGCGGCATGGCCCAGGACATGGGCCAGCTGATCGGCTTCCGCGCGGTGCAGGGCCTCGGCGCCGGCGGACTCATGGTCGGTGTGATGGCGATCATCGGCGACCTGATCCCGCCCCGCGAGCGCGGCAAGTACCAGGGCATGATGGCCGGCGTCATGGCGCTTGCCATGATCGGAGGTCCGCTGGTCGGCGGCACCATCACCGACCACTGGGGCTGGCGCTGGGCCTTCTACATCAACCTCCCGCTCGGCGTCGTCGCCCTGGCCGCCATCAGCGCGGTCCTGCATCTGCCGAAGAAGCGGGCGCAGGCGCGGATCGACTATCTGGGCGCCGGTCTGCTGACCATCGGCATCACCGCGACCGTGCTGGTCACCACCTGGGGCGGCACGGAGTACGCCTGGACGTCCGCGCGGATCATGGAGCTGATCGGCATCGGCGTGGCCTCCCTCGTCGGGTTCGTGTTCTGGCAGACCAGGGCCGCCGAGCCGGTGGTGCCGCTGCACATCTTCCGCAGCCGCAACTTCACGCTGATGTCCGTCATCGGCTTCATCGCCGGCTTCGTGATGTTCGGCGCCACGCTCTTCCTGCCGCTGTACCAGCAGGCCGTGCAGGGCGCCTCCGCCACCAACTCCGGGCTGCTGCTCCTGCCGATGCTCGGCGCGATGCTGGTGACCTCGATGGTCGCGGGCCGGGTCACCACCAACTCCGGCCGCTACTACGTCTTCCCGGTCCTCGGCAGCGTCCTGATGGTCCTCGGCCTCTACCTGCTCTCGACGATGGACACCGGCACCTCCCGCTTCACCTCCGGTGTCTTCATGGCCGTCGTCGGACTCGGCATGGGCTGCCTGATGCAGATCACCATGCTGGTCGCGCAGAACAGCGTGGAGATGAAGGACATGGGCGTGGCGTCCTCCTCCACCACCCTCTTCCGCACCCTCGGCTCCTCCTTCGGCGTCGCGATCATGGGCGCGCTCTTCAACAACCGCGTCCAGGACGTCATGGCCGAACGCGCCGGGTCGCTCGGCTCCAAGGTCACCGAGCAGTCCGCCCAACTGGACGCGGCGAGCCTGGCGAAGCTGCCCGAGGCGGCGCGGGAGGCCTACCAGCACGCGGTCTCCGCGGGCACGCACTCCGCGTTCCTGCTCGGAGCGGCAGTGGCGGTCGTCTCGCTCATCGCCGCGGTGTTCGTGAAGGAGGTCCCGCTGAAGGGGGCGGGCCCGAAGGAGGAGAAGGCGGCGACTCCGCAGGCGTCGGTGGCGGAAACGGTGTAACTACGGGCGGGAGAACTCCCCAAAGGGGCGCGGGGAGTTACGGAAGCATCGGATAACTCCCGGTATTGGTCGGCGCATGCTCCGGAAGCCACAGCACCGCCACCGCCCCCTCCGCAGGAACCCCCTCCGGAGCCCCCGCGGGCCGCACATTCCGAAACGTCAGGCGCGCGCCCAAGACGCGCGCCTGACCGGCGGCAATGGTCAGCCCCAACCCATGCCCCCGCCCAGCCCGATCCGCACTCCCGGTCCGGAACCGGCTGGGCCCCTCCGCGAGAAGCGCCTCCGGAAACCCGGGCCCATGGTCCCGGACCCGAATGACCCGCCCCTCGACACTCACCTCGACCGGCGGCTTCCCGTGCCGCGCGGCATTGGCCAGCAGATTGAACAGCACCCGCTCCAGCCGCCGAGGATCCGTCGTGACCTCCGACTCATGGACGACCCGCACCTCGACGTCCGGATCCTTCGCCGCCACCCGCCGCACGATGAACTCGCCCAGCAGGATGTCCTGAAGCTCCGCCCGTTCCGAGGCACCGTCGAGCCGGGCCACCTCCAGGACGTCCTCCACCAGCGTGCGCATGGCCTTCGCCCGGTCCAGCACCAGCTCGGTCGGCCGCCCCGGAGGCAACAGCTCCGCCGCGGTCAGCAGCCCGGTCACCGGCGTACGCAGCTCGTGCGCGATGTCGGCGGTGACTCGCCGTTCCGCCTCAAGCCGTTGTTGCAGCGCGTCCGCCATCGCGTCCACCGCCCGCGCCAGATCGTCGGTCTCGTCCCGCACGACCCCGCCGATCGCGTCCCGCACCCGGACGTCCGTCTCCCCCTTGGCCACCTGCCCGGCGGCGACCGCCGCCTTGCGCAGCCGGCGTGACATCTGCCCGCCGATCAGCACCCCGATCGCGCTGCCGCCGAGGACGACCGCGATGGAGCCGATCACCAGGGCCTGGTCGAGGTCCTTGAGGATGTCGGTGCTGCGGTCGGTGAATCCGGAGTGCAGCGACAGCACCCGCCCGTCCTGTACGGGCACGGCCGCCCATATGTCCGGCCCGCCGCCCGCCGAGTCGGTGACGTACGTCGCCCGCCGCCCCTGGCGGACCTTGTCCCGCAGCGGCTCCGGCAGATCCTGGTCGTCGACCTTGACGTTCGGGAAGTTCGGCCGCCCGGACAACTCGTAGTTGCGCTGCGCGATCTGGATGCGCTCATCGGCCAGATCCCGCGCGTTGTCCAGCATCGACACCCGCGCGGCGTTGTGCACGACCAGACTGAGCGCGACGGCCACCAGCGCGCCGACCATCGCGATGGCCGCGCTGAGCTTCCACTTCAGACCGGTACGGATATCGGCCGCGCGCAGATCCGCACGGCGCCAGGAGATCCCCCGCATGTCCCGCTGCCCCGCCCCGCTCAGGCCTTGAGCTTGTAGCCGAAGCCACGGACCGTCTCGATCCGGTCCTGGCCGATCTTCGTACGCAGCCGCTGCACATGGACGTCGACGACCCGGGTGTCACCGCCCCAGCCGTAGTCCCACACCCGCTCCAGGAGCTTGTCCCGGGAGAGCACCGTGCCCGGCGCGGAGGAGAACTCCAGCAGCAGCCGCATCTCGGTCGGGGTGAGTGCCACCGGCGAGCCCGCCCGGCGCACCTCCATCCCCTCGGTGTCGATCTCCAGTTCGCCGAAGGTCAGCACCCCGCCGTTCGCCGCCGCCCCCGCCTCCTCGGCCTGCGCGCCGCCGCTCGCGTGTCCGAAGCGGCGCAGCACCGCCCGGATCCGGGCGACCAGCACGGCACCGTCGAACGGCTTGGTCACGTAGTCGTCGGCGCCCGCCTCCAGGCCCAGCACCACGTCGATGGAGTCCGCCCGCGCCGACAGCATGATCACCGGCACGGTCGACTCGTCCCGGATCCGGCGGCACAGGCTGACCCCGTCCAGACCGGGGACCATCACGTCGAGCAGGGCGATGTCGGGCCGGTCCGCGCGGAACGCCTCCAGGCCCGACAGCCCGTCGGGCATGGCGGTGACGGCGAAACCGTCCCGCTCCAGGGCGAGCTGGGTGGCCTCGCGGATGACGTCGTCGTCCTCGACGAACAGAACGTGGGTCTGGTCTGCCATCCCGGTGCTCTCAGTCCTCTGGGTGGTGGTGGGCGTCCTACAAGAGATCGGATGGAGGGGCCCGATCGGTTCACTTCGACGGCGGTCGAGCCTCCGGCGGTGCTCAGGCCTCCGGCACCGGCGAGGGCGTGTCCTCGACGACCGTGCCGTAGTCGTTGTGCCAGAAGTACTCCTGGGCGAAGCGGCTCCCGTTCCAGCGGTACGTGATCACGTTCTCGCCGGACGGGTTCGACACCGGGTCGCCCTTCTCGTACACCTGTTTGCTCACCACCAGATCGCCGCGGTCGATCTGTGCGTAGACCGGCGGCTCCTCGGCCTGGAAGACATTCTCGTACGAGCCGTTCTGCTCGCGGTACACATACGAGCCCACCCCGACGCCGTCTCCGCAGGTCAGGACGTTGACGACGACATCCTCGGCGGTGCCGCCGGTGAGGTCGCCGTAGGAGGTGTCAATGGCGTAGTCGTCGGCGGCGCACGGCTTGAGATCGCGCTTGACCTCGGTCGACACCAGCGGATCCGCCTGGATCAGCCGGACCACCTCGGCCTGCCCGGGGCGGCCGCTCGACGAGGGCGCCGGGGACGCCGTCGGTGCCACGGCGGCGCCCGCCACCGACTCGTCGTGCGCCGGGCCCTCGTCGCGGGCGCCGGTGCCGCCGGTCGCGCAGGCGGACACGAAAAGGGCGAGGGCGGTGAACACGGCCACCGCCGTGATCACCGCCTGCGAGGTTCCCCGTGCCCTGGTCGTCTCCGTGGCCGCACTGGCTAGGCCGCGCACCGCTCCCGCTCCTCACGCTCCAGCGCGCGTGCGTCCAGATCGCGGCTCTCCAGCTCCTCGCGGAGCCGGGCGAGCGCCCGGTGCAGCGTGCTCTTGACCGTTCCGGCCGACATGCCGAGGGCGGCGGCCGTCTCCTCCGTGGACATCTGCTCCCAGTGTCGCAGCACGACGACACTCCGCTGCTTGGGGGCGAGCACCTTCATGATGTCCATCAGCAGGGCGCGGTCCGCGTGCTGCTCGGTGGAGTCGTCGACCGAGGCGTCCGGGAGCTGCTCGGTCGGGACCTCCTCCAGCTTGCGGGCCCGCCACCACTCGGTCCGGGTGTTGATCATGACCCGGCGCAGATAGGCGTCCGCGAGCCGCTTGTCCTCGATGGTCTCCCAGCGGCCGTACGTCCGTACCAGCGCCGTCTGGAGGAGGTCCTGGGCGTCCACGGGGTCCGGCACCAGCCGACGCGCGCTGCGCAGCAGCGCGTCCTGCCGGGTGCGGACGTACTCCTCGAATTCGAGCACCTCGCCCTGCGCCATGTTGACCGCCTCCGATTCCCCGTTTTTCTTCGTTCCGTGCCACCCCGTCGGGCACGGAAATGAAGCTACGGAGGCGTTGTCACGGCGCTGTCCGAAGCAGCCTGCGGCTGGCAATCGGCTGTCCGTCGGTTGTGTAACGGAAGTAGGAACGGGGTAAAGCGGCGCACCAAATGGCGGGACTATGGGGTGATTTGGCGTGCGACTCGGTTAGCGGCCGACAGATACAGATCAGTTCGCGGGCAGCCGATACAGACCACCGGGCAGTGGCTCGACCAGTCCGTCCGAGACCAGTCCGTCCAGCGCGCGGGCGCGCTGCACCGGCTCGTGCCACACCCGGTCGAGGGCCGCCTGCGGCACGGGCGCGTGCGCCTCCCGCAGTACGGCGAGCAGCTTGCCGCGGACCTGGCGGTCGGTGCCGGCGTAGGTCTGGCCGCGGCGCGGCGGACCTTCGTGCTCCGGCTTGCCCGCAACGCGCCAGGCGCACTGCGCGGCGATCGGACAGCGGTGGCACGACTCGTTCTTCGCCGTGCACACCAGCGCGCCCAGCTCCATGGAGGCGGCGGCCCAGCGCGCGGCCGTCGGCTCGTCCTCGGGCAGCAGCGCGCGGGCCAGCTTGCGCTCGGCGGCGGTGGTCGCGTTCGGCGGGTACCGCACCCCGGTCACCGCTCGCGCGAACACCCGGCGGACGTTGGTGTCGAGCACCGGATGCCGCTGCCCGTACGCGAAGGAGGCGACCGCCGCGGCGGTGTACTCCCCGATGCCGGGCAGCGCGAGCAGTTGCGCGTGATCGGTCGGTACGTCACCGCCGTGCCGTTCCGTTATCGCCACCGCGGCGCCGTGCAGCCGCAGTGCGCGGCGGGGATAGCCGAGCCGTCCCCAGGCCCGGACGGCCTCGCCGGGTGCCTCCTCGGCGAGGCCGGCGGGGCGCGGCCAGCGGGCCAGCCACTGTTCGTAGACGGGCAGGACCCGGTTCACCGGGGTCTGCTGGAGCATGAACTCGCTGACCATCACCCCCCATGGTCCGGCCTCCGGCCGCCGCCAGGGCAGATCGCGGGCGTGGTCGTCGAACCAGTCGATGACGGGGGCGTGCAGCGGCTCTCCGCGGGACGCCTCGCCGCCTAGGGGCTCGGGGCGGGCTTCGGACTCTGTGGGCGCAGTCATGGCCCTACCGATCCTGCCATGCGGGGACGGGGGCACGGGGGGACCGCCACCCCATGGGGGTACGGGACCTGCTCCGCGGGTTCGCCGGGAAGCGGACCGGGCCGGGACGGCCGTACCGCTGGGCGGAGTCGCGAGGAGGCCGGGCGGCACGACCGTCGTTCTCATCAACGGACGGGCCCCGGCGTGGAGTTCCCCGCCGGTCGCGGCGGCTCTCCGGGATGATGATCCGGAAAAGTTGTGGCCCAGGGCGGCGGGTAGGGCAAGCGAACCCGCCGATCTCTCGTACAGTTTGCGCCGTGGGATCTCTGCGCAATCCGGTCGGGCCGCTTCCCTCCTCCATCTACTGGCGACGGAGGGCCGTACTGCTGTCCGTACTAGCCCTGTTGGCGCTGCTGATCGCGTGGGTGCTCGCCTCGGGCGGAGGGGGCGGCAAGAACGGCGCCAACGGGTCCAACGGCAAGAATCCCGCGCCGTCGACCATCACACCGGGGCCCTCCGGCTCCGGTCCGGCGATCAGCCAGGCGCCGGGCGGGCGCGACGAGTCGGAGGACGGCGGCTCGGGGGACACGGCGGGTTCGGGCTCCGGTGACGGCTCCGGGACCGACGACGGCGCCGGTTCCGGCGGCTCGGGGGCCGAGGGAAGCGCCGGTGGCGGCTCCGCCGGCGGTACGGGGGTCGGCGCGGGCGACACGCTTCCGGCGGGCTCCTCGCTGCCCAACTGCACTGCGAGCGCGGTGAAGTTGACGGTCCGCAGCGCCCGTAACACCTACGACCCCGGTGAGACCCCCACGCTGGAACTCACCGCGACCAACTCCTCCGGCGGCGACTGCAAGGTCGATCTCGGCCCGAAGAACGCGGTCCTGACGATCACTCAGGCCGACAGCGACGAGGACTACTGGTCCTCGGAGCACTGCCCCAAGACGGCGGGCAACCTGATCTTCCGGGTGGCGGCCGACAGCAGCGTCACCTACACGGTCAAGTGGGACCGCAAGCCGAGCGCCCCCGAGTGCGCGACGCCTCCGGCGGGTTCGGCAGGGGCGGGCACGTACCTGGTCGAGGCGACCACTCCGGGCTTCGCGAAGGCGCAGACGTCGTTCGTACTGGAGAAGGACTAGAAGGACTAGGGGGCAGGGGCCAGGCGCCCAGCCTGCGCCCACCCCCCGCGACAGCTAGACGTACCGCTCCAGAATCGAGGACTCCGCCAGCCGCGACAGCCCCTCGCGCACGCTCCGTGCCCGGGCCTCGCCGACCCCGTCCACCGTCTGGAGATCGTCCACACTCGCGGCGAGCAGCTTCTGGAGCCCGCCGAAGTGCTCCACCAGCCGGTCGATGATGGCCCCGGGCAGCCGCGGCACCTTCGCCAGCAGCCGGAACCCGCGCGGCGACACCGCGGAGTCCAGCGCCTCAGGAGACCCGGTGTACCCCAACGCCCGTGCCACGGTAGGCAGTTCCAGCAGCTCCGCATGGCTCAGTGCGTCCAGCTCGTACAGCGCCTCCTCGACCGTACGGGACCGCTTCGCCGTCGGCTCGGGCACGTAGTCCCGTACGACCAGCTCCCTCTCGGGCTCGACGCCCGCGATCAGCTCGTCCAGCTGAAGCGCGAGGAGCCGCCCGTCGGTGCCCAGCTCCACCACGTACTCGGCGATCTCGGTGGCGATCCGCCGGACCATCTCAAGACGCTGCGCCACCGCGGAGACGTCCCGGACCGTCACCAGGTCCTCGATCTCCAGCGCTGACAACGTTCCCGCGACCTCGTCCAGCCGCAGCTTGTACCGCTCCAGGGTCGCGAGGGCCTGGTTCGCGCGGGAGAGGATCGCGGCCGAGTCCTCCAGGACCCGGCGCTGACCGTCGACGTACAGCGCGATCAGCCGCATCGACTGGGACACGGAGACGACCGGGAATCCGACCTGCTTGCTGACCCGGTCCGCCGTACGGTGCCGGGTGCCCGTCTCCTCCGTCGGGATCGTCGGATCCGGCACCAGCTGCACGCCCGCGCGCAGGATCTTCGACAGGTCCGAGGAGACCACGATGCCGCCGTCGAGCTTGCACAGCTCCCGCAGCCGGGTCGCCGTGAACTCGACGTCCAGCACGAATCCGCCCGTGCACATGGCCTCGACGGTCTTGTCGGAGCCCAGCACGATGAGTCCTCCGGTGTTGCCGCGGAGGATCCGCTCAAGGCCGTCGCGCAGGGCCGTGCCGGGTGCCACGGCGCTCAGTGAGGCGCGCATCAGGCCATCGGCACCGGAGCTCCCACCGGACTTTCCGGGAGCTGCTGCCCGGTCGTTGGCTGCCACTGCACTCCTCCGGTCGCAGGTTCTGGGGCGCTCCCGTTTCGCACACTCGGTTCGTACGGACGGGCGAGACCAGGGCAAAGTCTACCGGCGGTCCTCCTCGTCCCGTGGGGCCTCTCGGCGACGCGAGCGCGGAAGGACCCGGAGAGCGTCCCCTATGTCCGCGACTTCCAGCACCTTCATACCGGGAGGGATCTTGCCGGGATCGCCCGGCACGAGCGCGTGCGTGAAGCCCAGCCGGTGCGCTTCGGCGAGCCGTCGCTGCACGCCCGTGACCCGTCTGACCTCGCCGGCGAGGCCCACCTCGCCGATCGCGACGAGGTTCTTGGGCAGCGGGGTGTCGCTGGCGGCGCTGGCCAGCGCGAGGGCGATGGCGAGGTCCGCGGCGGGCTCGGAGAGCTTCACTCCGCCGACCGTCGCGGAGTAGATGTCCCGCTTGCCGAGCGCGCTGATCCGGCCCCGCTGCTCCAGGACCGCGAGCATCATCGACACCCGGGAGGTCTCCAGTCCGGAGGTGGTGCGGCGCGGGGAGGGGATCTGCGAGTCGACGGTGAGCGCCTGCACTTCGGCGACGAGCGGGCGGCGGCCCTCCAGGGTGACCGTCAGACAGGTGCCGGGGACCGGTTCGTCACGACGGGTCAGGAAAAGTCCGCTCGGGTCGGCAAGGCCCGTAATGCCCTCGTCGTGCAGTTCGAAGCAGCCGACCTCGTCGGTCGCGCCGTAGCGGTTCTTGACGCCGCGCACCAGGCGCAGGCGCGCGTGCCGGTCGCCCTCGAAGTGCAGGACGACGTCCACGAGGTGCTCCAGCAGGCGGGGGCCCGCGATGGCGCCGTCCTTGGTGACATGGCCCACGAGCAGCGTGGACATCCCGCGGTCCTTGGAGGCCCGGATCAGCGCGCCCGCGACCTCCCGCACCTGCGCCATGCCGCCGGGGGCGCCGTCGATCTCCGGTGAGGCGACCGTCTGCACGGAGTCGAGGATCAGCAGGGACGGCTTGACCGCGTCCAAGTGGCCGAGCACGGCCGCCAGATCCGTCTCGGCGGCGAGGTACAGATGATCGTCGAGGGCCTTGATGCGGTCGGCGCGCAGCCGCACCTGGCTCGCCGACTCCTCGCCGGTCACATAGAGGGTGCGGTGCTCGTCACTGGCCGACTTGGCCGCGACGTCCAGCAGCAGCGTGGACTTGCCGACGCCGGGTTCGCCCGCGAGCAGCACCACGGCGCCGGGCACGAGGCCGCCACCGAGGACGCGGTCCAGCTCGGGCACTCCGGTGGGGCGGGCGGTGGCCTGCCGTCCGTCGACCTGGCCGATGGGCAGCGCGGACGTCGTGACACGCCCCGGCGCCGTCGTACGGACCGCGGGCGCGCCGTACTCCTCGATCGTCCCCCAGGCCTGACACTCGGGGCACCGACCGAGCCACTTGGCCGTCTGCCAGCCGCACTCGGTGCAGCGGTAGGACGGACGCTCCTTGGCGGTCTTCGTACGGGCAGCCATGCGCACACCGTAACGCGGGCCACTGACAAGCCCGCCGAGCCCCGGGACAGCGTGGGAAGTTGGGGCAACAGGCCTTCCCGCCCGGTTGGATCTCCGTACAATCGGCGCTTACCGAACACCACGAAGGGCATGTGGTGGCGTGGCCGCGCCGCGGGGGCAGGAGGGTGGGCCGGTGCCGGACGACGACTTGGCCGCCTTGGCGCGGGAACTGTACGGCGGACTCGTCGATCCCGGACTGACCACGTATGACGTCGCCGTCGACGCGGATCCGCACCAGGACCGCGTGGCACCCCTCGCCCGCCGGATCGCGGCCCTCTTCCGGGACCATCCCACCTACGAGGGCGTGGCGATCCGGGTCCCCGGAGCCGCCGACGGCGCCGGCATAGGCATCAGCACGCGTGCGCGCATCCGCGAGTCCCTGGGCGTGGCAGGAACCCAGGCGCCCCCGGGCGGCGCCGCCGCGGACTGGGGGGCCGGTGACCGCGCCGGCCTGCCGGGCGTGTCGACGCACTACCGGGCCCTGCTGTTCGTGTGCCGGACCTGCGGCGGAGGCGAGTTACGCGCGTACTACGACGCCGGAAACCTCCCCCGGTGCACCGCCCACGGAGTGATGGAGCTGGTGCGGTGAAGCTCGGCGCATCGATGCAGCCGCCCGCCGGGCTCGCCGGGGGACGACGGTTCTTCCTGGTGGGCTATCTGCCGACGTACGCGGCGGCCTTCTTCCTCCTCGTGCTGTTCTGGGCGGGGGCACGCGGCTGGCGGCCCCCGGTCGACGGGACCCTCCGATTCAGCCGAGCCTGGGCGACGGCCGCCGCTCTGGGTGTCGGGGAGATATTGCTGCTCGTGCTGGGCGTCACCCTCGTCGCCGTCCTGCTGGCCCCGCTCCAGACCTCCGTCGTCCGGCTGCTGGAGGGCGCCTGGCCCGAGTGGCTCACCCGGGCCCGCTGGATCCGCGGGCGACAGTTGCGCAAGAAGCAGGCCTGGGAGCGGCGGACCGAACTGCCCGCCGTCGTCCCCGTCCCGCCCGGTCCCTCCGGTGTCTGGACGCAGTCCGTCCCCGTCGCGCCGGAGGTCGTACAGCGCGCTGGAGTGGCCGCCGACGAACTGCGTCGGCGCTATCCGCTGCGCGACCACCTGATCCGGCCCACCGCGCTGGGCAACGCCCTTGCCGCCGCCGAGGACACCGCGGGGCGCTCGTTCGGATACGACGCCGTGGTGGCGTGGCCGCGCCTGTACGCGGTGCTGGGGGAGCCGGTCCGGGCGGTCGTCGACGACCGCCGGGACACCATGGACGCCGCGGCCAGGATGGCGGTGACCACCTTGGTCACCGCCCTGATCGCGGCCGCCGCCTTGGCGCGGACCGGCTGGTGGCTGACGCTGGCGCTCCTGCCGCTGGCCGTGTCGTGGGTGGCCTACCGCGGAGCGGTGCGGGCGGCCATGGCCTACGGCGAGTCCCTGAACGTCGCCTTCGACCTGCACCGGTTCGCGCTGCTGGAGGCCCTGCGCGCACCGGTGCCCGAGGAGCCCGACGAGGAACGCAGGACCGCGGCCGCGTGGTGCGACCTGTGGCGCCAGGGCGTGCCCCTGCCGCCCGGCTTCCGCTACACCACGCCTCAGGACCAGGGCACCACCGGCGGACAGGGACAGCCATGACGGACACGGACGACGTGCGGGACGACCACGGCCACCCGGCCCAGGAGGACACCGAGTACGCCGAGGAGTGGGAACGCGAGGCCGCCCAGGAGGCGGCTGCCCTGGCGACCGTCCTGCCGTACTCACTGATCGTCGGCCAGGAGGAGCTGCGCACCGCGCTGGAGATCGCGTATGTCTGTCCGGCTGTCGGAGGTGTGCTCGCCACCGGGCAGCGCGGCACGGCGAAGACGACCACCGTGCGTGCCTTCACCAAGATGGCGGTGGGCGGCCTGCCCGTGACCATGCCGATCGGCGCGACCGACGACCGGGTGCTGGGCGGCTGGAAGATCAAGGAACTCATGCGGGGCAACACCCACAAGTCCGACGGTCTGCTGGTGCGGGCTTCGCAGTCCAAGGCCCGCATGCTGTACGTCGACGAGATCAACCTGCTCGACGACTACCTGGTCAACATCATCCTGGACGCGGCCTCGACCGGCATCCTCGCCCTGGAACGCGACCACCGCTCGGAACAGACGCAGCACGTGGAGTTCACCCTGGTCGGGACCATGAACCCGGACGAGGGCGGGCTGCGGCCCCAACTGCTGGACCGCTTCGGGCTCGTGGCCGCGGTCGAGTCCGAGTCCGAGGCGAGGCAGCGTCAGCGCATCGTCGAGACGGTGCTCAGATTCGAGACCGAACGCGGTGACCCGTCCTCGCAGTTCATGGCCGAGGCACTCCAGGCCGACGCCGACAAACGTGCCGCTCTGGAGGCCGCACGAGGCCGCCTGGGCGGCGTCGTGATCGAGCCCGTCGTCTACACCGGCTGTGCCGTGCTCGCCGAGGGCTTCCAACTCGCCGGTCACCGTGGGGAGATCGTCCTGCTGCGCGCCGCCCATGCCCTCGCGGCGATCGAGGGCGCGTCGCACGTGACCGTCCAGCACCTGAACGACGTGGCGAAATCGGCCCTGTTCCACCGCCGGGGCAGGGGCGACACGGGCACCCTGCCGTTGTGGGGCGAGGAGGACGACGACCAGGTGCGGGACCTGCTCGCGGGCGTCCGGGGCTGATCCATGCAGGACAGCCCCGCACCCGCGACACCGGACGGCCCGCGGGCCCTCGCCCGCCCGGAGCCGTCGGACGGAGAGTCCCCGAGGGAGCGTGCCGTCACCCGTGCCCTGACCCTGCTCGGCTGCGTCGCCACGGAACCCGACGCCGGCGGAGTGCTGTTCCTCGACCTCGACCCGGAGCTGCTGCCGGCCCTGGGGAGCTGGCTGGCCCGGCACATGGGAGCGGGGCGGGACGTACACACCCTGGGCTCCTGGCTCGGGGAGGACGAGCTGTGGCTGCGGCCCCGGCTGGACGACAGAGGGCTGCGTCTGGTGCCGGGCCTGCTGGTGGAGAAGCCCGGCGAGCCGCCCCCCGTGGTCCTCGTCCCCGACCTCGCCCAGGCCGGTCCCGCCGTTGTCCGGGCCGCCGTGACGCTGATCGGCGCCGACGTCGGACACGTCGAGATGCACGACCACAGTCTGCGCTGGCACCCCCGGGCACGCTGGCTGGCGGCCGTGGACCGGGCCGAGGCACCCCGGCTCTCCCCGCACCTGCTGGACCGGTTTCCGCTACGGGTCGAGGCGGAACACCTGAACGACGCCCTGTGGAGCCTGGGTACCGAACGGTTCTGGGACCTCCCCGCCGAACGCGAGTCCCTCGTCTCGGCGCTCCCTCTCCTTCCCTACGTACCGGAGGACGGGCCGCGCCCCCTGCTGACGCCGGGAGCGGGCCACCGGGTGGCGGCCATGGTCGCCGGGGTGGCGGGCATGCGGCGCGGCCTGGCCCTGGCCCGGACCGCACGGGCACTCGCCGCCCACGCGGGTGCCCGCCGCACCGAGGTACGGCATGTCATGGCGGCCGCCGACCTGCTCGGCATCCCGCTTCCCCGCCCCTCCCTCGACCCGCTGCTCCCGGAACCGCACGCCGGATCACATCCCACCGTCGTGCCGCCGATGGGACCGGAGCCGCCGCCTCCCGAGGTCTCCTACGCCCCCGGCCTCGCGGTCGAACCCGAACCACCCCTCGCGCTGCCCGAGACCGCGGTCACCCCGCGCGCGGCCAAGGAGCCGGCCCCCTACCCCGAGGACTCCCCGGACGCCCTGCCCCAACTCGGCTCCCTGCGCCCCCCGAACCGCCGCCGCACCGTGGCCAAGCGGCTCAACGGCCGCCCGGTCGGCACGATGCGCGCTCGTGACGTCCACGACCTCGCCCTGGTGCCGAGCCTGGTGGAGGCGGCCAAGACCCGGGTGCTCGACAAGTCACTGCGCACCGGACCGCTCACCCTGCGCGCGAAGGACCTGCGCCAGTACCGGCGGCGCCCCGAACCGGCCCACGCCCTGGTCCTGGTCCTCGACCACTCCTGCCGGGACTGGGACCACAGCGCCGCGCTCGCCCCGCATCTGCGCTGGGCCTACGAGTCGAACGCCGCGGTGACCGTGGTGGAGTTCGGGCACAGCGGTGCCGAACTCGAGCTGTGCGCCGAGCGCTTCCGGGCGCCCTCGCTGCTCCACCCCGGGCTGCTGGAAGCGCTGGAACGCGCGCCGGGCACCGCCAGCCCGCTCGCCCACGCCCTCGACCTCGGCGTCCACGAACTGCGGCGCTTCCTGCGCCGAGGACGCGCGGTGGTGGACGAGGTGCTGTTCGTCGTGGTCACCGACGGCCGGGGCAACGTCCCCCTGGACGCCAGTCTGCGCGGCCGTCCGCCGAGCGGCGTGCACCGCGAGGGCGTCGACGATGCCCTGTACGTCGCGGCCACGGCGGCGCCGCTGAACCGGATGCGGGCGGTGGTCATCGCACCCGACCTCGACCACTACGCCGAACTGCCCGCCGAACTCGCCGAGGCCCTCGGCGCGACGCTGGTCGTGACGCCCAGGAGCAGACCGGGGGCGCGACGATGACCACGGAGTCGACGAGCCTGCGCAGCAGACTCCACGCCGACATGGGTGCGGTGAGCGGATTACCGGACGACAGCACCGACTCGACCGGCGCCCCCCACTACGATCTCGACGGAGTCGAAGAGCCGCCCGAGGCCCAGGGGTTCGACCCCGAGAACGCCCACCTGTCCGACGAACTCCCGGCCGGTACGGCTCTGTTGTGCGTCAAGAGCACCACGTACGCGGGCCGCCCCAACTTCGAGCTGTATCTCCACCACCGAGGCGATGTGCGCACCGCCAATCGGCCCAGCGACCTCGACCATCGCGGCCGGCCCGACATCGGCCTGCCGCGCCTCGTCGAACTGGCGGCCCACTCCGGCTGGCGTTCCGCCTACCGCCGGCTCAAGGGCTGGTGGAAGACGGAGCCGACGCTGATGGCCTGGGTCGACTGGCTGAGATCGGCCGAGCGCCCGACGCTGGTGGTCTGGGACCAGACGCCGTACGAGATCCCCTGGGAGCTGCTCTACCGGCAGCGGATCGGAAGCGCCCCGGCCCTCGACCCGGCCGGTGACACCGGCGGCTGGGTCGGCGCCTCGGTGCCCGTGGTCCGCTGGACCACGGTGTGGGACGGCACCCGCGCCTCGCACTACGTCCCGCAGCCCCGAAAGCCCCGGGGCGGGGTGCTGGTCTACGAGGACCCCGAGTTCGCCGTCCCCCACGACCGCGTCGGCGAGCACGAGACGGGGACCCGCGCCACCACCATGACGGAGCTGCACCACCGTCTCAGGGACCGGCGGACCACCTTCGGGCTGCTCCTCATGCGCTGCCACGGCACCTACTCCACGGACCCCGACAAGTTCACGCTCGGCGACGTCTCGCTGCCCGAGCTGTCGGAGGACTGGCGGATGGACGCCCTGTACGAGAACGGCGCGGCCGTCCTCATCAACTCCTGCGTCTCGGCGCGTCCCGTCGCGGACGACCGGTACAACGCCGCCGTGCCCGCCACCTTCGCCGAGGTCTTCCTCCGCTGGGGCGCCGGCGCGGTCATCGCCACGCTCGCGGAGGTCAGCAAGGCCGACGCGCACGACTTCGCGGTGCGCCTGCTCGCCGGCGCACGCAAGCGACCGGTCAACCTCGCGGAAGCCCTCACCGAGCACCGCGCCCACCACGCCCGCGAGGCCGAGGCGGCGATCGTCGCGGGTGACGCGGAGCGCGCCGAAACGGCGATCGAGGGATTCTTCAACGGCTTCATGTACGCCTACTTCGGCCATCCGGGGACCACACTGTCCCTGGAGGCGCCGCACGCACAGGCATGCGCGGGGGGTGAGAGGCCGTGACCACTCGGACGGACCGGCCGTCCGTCCCCCTGCGGCCCCTCGTGAGCTGGCCCGAGGAGGCCGAGGCCGGGCGGCGGTACCTCGTCACGGTCGACGTCGAGTTCGACGCGGCCGACGGCGCCTGGCCGTACGACAGCGAGGAGTACGCCATCGGCTGCATGCTCGAGGGCGAACCCCGCCTCGCCGTCGAGTCCGTCGGCAACACCACGCTGGTCCTGCACCGCTTCGGCGGAACCTACGGCCCGGTCCGCTTCGTCACCTACCCGGTCGGCGACGGCCCCGGCGGTGACACGGCACTGCGGCTGACCCTGATCACCGCGGGCGGAGTGCCGTTCCGCAGCGAGCGTCTTCCGGTCCGGCTGAACGGCGCGGGCCAGGGCTCGCCGGTGACCGAGATCGAGGTGGCACTGCCGGCGCCGGGCGAACCGGAGGTCCCCGAGCCCGACGAGGAGGAGGCCGAGGAGGAGACCGGGACCGTCCTCATCCTGACCGCGTCCGACACGTTGCACGCGGCGGTGGCCGCCCGGCTGACCGACCGGAGACGGCTCGGTGACGGCCTGATCAGTGGCACTCTCGTCGGCACCGAACGGCATGCGGTCCTCATGCCCGCCGTCACCGCCCTGAACCGGCACGCGCCGTACCGGCAGGTGGCCATGGCGGCCGGTCGCGACCACGGTGCGACGCTGGTGATGTCCTTGGTGCACGGGCAAGGGGCGCAGCGCAGGCTGGAGTTCGGCGACGTCGTCGTGGCCACCGAGGTCGAGTTGCCCGGCCTGACCGTCAGACCTTCCCCACGGCTGGTGGACACGGCACGCGTGGTCATGGGCAACAGCGCCTACTACGAGCGGGTGCGTGCGGACAACCCGAGGGACGAGGTCTGCCTCACCGCCGCGTATGCCACTCCCGCCGCCGAGCACTTCACCGTCTGCGCGGTCGGCCGGGCAGCCGTGGACCGGGCCGCCGAGGTGCTGACCCGGGTACTCGGCAACGACGCGCCACGCACCGACCGCCTGTCGTTGCCCCCGGTGCCGGCGGCGTTCACCGGACGGGAGAGCGATCTCAATTATGTGCTGGGGCTCCTCGACGCCCGTGCGACGATCACCGAGCAGCGCTACACCCTGGTGAACGGCATGCCGGGAATCGGCAAGTCGGCGCTCGCGGTGGCGGCGGCGCGAGCGGCGGTGGAACGCGGCTGGTTCCCCGGCGGCGCCTACTGGATCCCGAGCGGGCCCGACGCGGCCGGCGCCGTGGCCCTCGCCCGCTCGCGGCTGCGCGAGGGCCGCTGGCCCGTGCTGATCGTGCACGACGGGACGACCTGGGAAGAGGCGACCCGGACCTGGAACATCACCGCCCGCAGCCGCTTCCACGTACTGCTCACCTCCCGCGGCGGGAGCGGGGTTCCCGAAGAACGACGCAGGGTGCTGCATCCCCTGTCCCTGGCGGCCTCGACGGCGGTTCTCGACGCACCGGGCTCCGAACGCCGAGCGGCGGAGGCGCTGGCCGACCTGTGCGGGGGCGTGCCGCTCGCCCTGCGTATCGCGGCGCACCAGCCCGGTCGGCTCGCCGAGACGCGTACCCACATCGAGGGGTCGGGCGGGATCTTCCATGCCTTCGACGATCTCAGGGACGTCTTCGACGCCGAGTACGCGAGCCTCACCTCCCGGTGCGCACGGACCCTGCGGCTGCTTGCGGCGGTACCGGGCGACGACCTCGGACCGGAGCCCACCGAGGAGCTGTTCTTCGGGGACGACGAGGCCGTTCGCGCATTGCTCGACACCGGCATGGCCGTCCGGCGCGACAGACGCCTGCGTGTGCTGGAACTGCCCAAGGCGTACGTCCAACAGGTGCTGACGGAGGACGAGGAGGTCCGGTCGGAGGCGGCTCAGGCCCGGGCACAGCTGCTGTCCTACTGCCTCGACCGCACCAAGGACGCCGTACGGGTTCTGGGCACGGAAGGCCGCCCGGGGGACGACCGTCCCGAGCGGCGGGAGGACGCGCTGGCCTGGCTGGACGGCGAGCACCCCAGCCTGATCGCGCAGATCCGCGAGTCGCCCGCGGACGCCGTGGACGCGCAGATCGTCGACCTCACCCTGCACCTGGTCGCCTACCTGAACTGGCGCAGGCACTTCGCGCTGAGCCTCGACTGCTGCACGGCGGCCCTGGAGCGGGACACGGGGCCGCGGGAGTCGGCGCAGCTGTGGAACCTGAGGGGCGAGGCGCTGTGCGGGACGGGCCAGTTGGCCGACGCGACCGCGGCGCACCTGCGCGCACTGGCCCTGCACGAGGAAGCTGGCGACGCGTGGGGGGCCGCGAAGGCGCGCGAAGCCCTGGGCCGGGTGGCCGAGGTCGGGGGACAGTGGGAGTCGGCGAGGGACCACTACACCGCGGCGCGGGACGCACTGGCGCGAGTGGGCGACCGTCGGGGTGAGGCGGCGGTGGAGCTGAGCCTCGGCTCGACTCTCCTCAAAATGGGCGGCTACGCGGAGGGGTTCGACACCCTGCGGCGGGCCACCGAGATCAGCCGCTCGCTCGGCGACCGCCCGGGCACGGCACGGGCTCTGCTCATCCGGGCCGAGGCGCTGTGCAGCACCGGGGGCGTGCAGGAGGCCATCGGTCCGGCGGACGAGGCCATCGCCCTGTACGGCGAACTCGGCGACGTGCACGCGCAGGCCCAGGCCATCGAGGTGCGTGCCCGGGCTCGTGAGGAACTGCATCAGTACCCGGCGGCCCGCGACGACTGGGAAGCGGCCAAGGAGGCGTACGAACAGGCCGGGGACACGACGGCCGCGTCCCGGGCCGACAGGCGTTCGGGCGTGGTCATCCGCGGCGCCTCGCGGGTCCGCTCCGACGCCAGTGTCCTGGTGATGGCGTCCGGCGCGGCCATGCGGCGTTCGTCCGTCCGCTGGAGCATCTACGTGTCCAAGGGATCCCGGTGGGACCCCAAGCACGTGAGCTACTCGTGGACCAGGCGCGAGGCGTTGATGCGTGAGCTGGCGAATCCGCTGCGCGGTGTTCTGGCCGGTACGGACACGCAGTACCGTCCGACGCCGGTGGCGTTCGCCCTGCCTCTGAGGTCCTTCGACCTGGCACCGCACACCTGGCCCGCCCCCGGACGCGAGTGGCAGTCCCTGGGGACGCAGCGGCCGGTGACGATCCGCTTCGCGGACCGGCCCGTGTCGTCGGCGAAGCAATGGTCCTCCGTCGACGCTGCGCTGCGTCGCGCGGAAGGCGTCTCCGCGTGGCATGTCCCGATCGGCGCGAATCCGGCGTCGGTGGGCGGCTGTCCGCGGGGTGCGTTCCCGGTTCTCTGCGGCCCCGTCAGCCGTGGCCCGGGCCGGGAGATCATGTCCCGGCTGCTCACGCGCGGCCACGGCGTGGTCCTGTGGACGACGGCCCCCCACCCGGGGAGCTGCGGCTCGGAGTGCGACCGCCTCCGGGCGTTCGTCGACCGCTTCCTCAGCGGCGTCGGTTCCGTCGCGGAGCTCCCGCGGGCCCTGTGGTGGCTGCGTGTCCAGGGTGGCGATCACCAGCTCTCCCTGCTCTACGACGAACCGGGCATGCACCTCCCCGGCTTCGACGTACCCGAGTAAGGAACCAGCCACGACGACCGGGAACCGGCCATGGAACGAGGCGTTCCTGTCCCCTTATGAGGGATCGTTTCACCCGTACGAATTAAATGTGCTCAAGGTGGGAGAAGGTGCCTCCCCGACGCGCCTACGGTCCACGGATGACGAGCAGCCGCCCGGAGACCTCCGCCCGCACCACCGGCGCACACCGAGCGCACCGAGAGGCGCGCGACCGAGGCGCGGCGCGCACCCTGGCGCAGCGCCCGCCCGCGCGCTACGAGCCGTACCTGGACGGCCTGTTCACCTACTGCCTCTCCGTGCTGTGCGACCACGACGCCGCGACCGCCGCCCTCGGCGACGTCCTCGCCCTGGCGGAGCGGCGCGGTCAGCGCGTCCCGGAGTCCGCCGCCGACCGCCGTGCCTGGCTGTACGCCCTCGCCCGCTGGTCCTGTCTGCGCAAGCTCGCCGAGGCCAAGCAGAAACGTCAGGCCACCCACGCCGCGGGCCGCCACGGCACCCACCGGCCACCGCCCGCCGCCCCGCCCGTCTCCGAGCGGGCCCAGGAGGAGCGCAGGAGGCAACTCGCCCTGCTCGCCTGGCCGGAGGCCGCCGGCACCACCCCCGAACAGCGCGAGGCGCTCGAACTCGCCGTACGCCACCACCTCGCCGCCCACGAGGTCGCCGCCGTCCTCGGCACCGACCCCGCCGCCGCCCGCGAGCTGCTCGCCTCCGCCGCCTGCGAGGTGGAGCGCACGCGCGCGGCCCTCGCCGTGGTGGAGACCGGCACCTGCCCGAGCGTCGCCCGCCTCACCGGCGACAACCAGCTCGTCCTGTCCACCGCCCTGCGCCGCGAGCTGGTCCGGCATGTCGACGACTGCCCCCGCTGCCGCCGTACCGCCGAGCGCGCGGTCCCCGGCCGTTGGCCCGGCGCCACCGTCACCCCCGCCGAACTGCCCGTCCTGGAGGCACCCCGCGCGGCCCTGCACGCCGCCATGGCGCACGTCCCACGCGCGCGGGGCACCGCGCCCCGGTTCGACCGGCGCGGATTCCCGATGGACCCCAAGGACCGGGCCGCCCGCCGGGACCGGCTGCGCGCGCGTGCCGTCACCACGACCGTCGTCGCCACCGTCGTCGCCGCGCCCGTGCTCGCCCTGTGGGCCGCCTACCGCTCCACGCCCACCGGCGAGGACGTCGAGGGCCGGGCGGCCAGCGCCAGCGAGGCGCAGGGCCCGGACGCCCTCGACGGCGAGGCGGCGGGCGGCGGCTACGAGAACGCGGGCAACGCCAGCAGCCCCGGCGGCCGCCACGCCAAGGGCGCCAGGCCCGACGTCACTGTCGAGGTCATCAGCGTCACCGGCGCCGGGAAGAAGGGCGCGGGACAGCTCGACGTCACCGCCGACAACAGCGGCGACACCACGCTCATCACCCTGACCGCCACCGGCGACGCCCCCGTGCGCTGGTCCGCCACCACCGGTGCGCCCTGGCTGTACCTGAGCCGCTCGTCGGGAACCCTCGCGCCCGGCAAGTCGTTCACGATCAAGGTGTACGTCGATCCGCTGCGGGAGCCGTCCGGGTACTGGACCGCACGGGTCGCCGTGTCGCCCGCCGGAGCCGTCGTCCGCATCGAGGGCTACGGCACCGCGCCGAGCCCCTCCGACCCGGGCCCCGGTCCCGGCAGTCCCGATCCGGCGCCCACCGACCCCACGCCGAGCGACCCGCCCCCGACGACGCCCGATCCCACGCCCACCGATCCGGAACCGACGCCCACCGATCCGGCGCCGACCGAACCCACGCCGACCGATCCGCCGCCCTCGTCCTCCGACCCGGATCCGCCGCCGTCCGGGACGGGAGAGCCGACCGATCCGGAAGGCTCGTCATCGCCGCCGCCGCCGAGCGACAGCGGCGACCCGAGCCCCTCCCAGTCCTAGTAGGGCCTGTCGTTTGGATCAGTCCGGCGTCGCGGGCTCTGGTGCGTGCATCTGCGGCGTTGTCGTCGGTTGCCGACGCTCCCCGTCGCCGCCCTCCTCCGCCTTGCAGTTGCACGCACCAGATCCCGACAGGCCCTAGCTGCCCCGGCCGTCAGCCCACCGGGTCCGCGGGATGCGGTGCCACCAGCGGCAGCTGCGAGGCCAGGCGCTGCTCGCACAGTTCGACCAGGCGGTCGTAGCCGGCCTTGCCCATCAGCTCGGTCAGCTCCGCGCGGTAGGAGACGTACACCGGGTCCCCGGCGCCGTGTGCCGAGGTCGCCGAGGTGCACCACCAGTGCAGGTCATGGCCGCCCGGGCCCCAGCCGCGGCGGTCGTACTCGCCGATCGACACCTGGAGCACGCGCGTGTCGTCGGGCCGGTCGATCCAGTCGTAGGTCCGCCGGACCGGAAGCTGCCAGCAGACGTCCGGCTTGGTCTCCAGCGGCTCCCGGCCCTCCTTGAGGGCGAGGATGTGCAGCGAGCAGCCCGCGCCACCGGCGAAGCCGGGACGGTTCTGGAAGATGCACGAACCCTGGTACGGGCGGGTCTGGCGCTCGCCGTCCTCGTCCGTGGAGACCCAGCCGGTCTCCATGCCCACGTCATGGTGCTGCCAGATCTCCGGCGTGAGCCTCGCCACGTACTCGGAGACCCGCTTCTCGTCGTCCTCGTCGGAGAAGTGGGCGCCCAGGGTGCAGCAGCCGTCGTCCGCGCGACCTGCTTGGATGCCCTGGCAGCCGCTGCCGAAGATGCAGTTCCAACGAGAGGTCAGCCATGTCAGATCGCACCGGAAGATCTGCTCGTCGTCTGCCGGATCGGGGAACTCCACCCACGCGCGTGCGAAGTCCAGGCCCTGCTCGTCCGCTGCCGAGGCCTTCCGCTTCGCCTTCTTCGATGGCTTCACCTGCGAAGAACCGCCGGATGATTTGGCCGTCTTCGGGTCCTTCGCCTTTTTCGTCTTTGGCACTCGTCCAGGGTAAGTCGCCCGGGACCCCGGCAGGGACCGCTCCGGGGGAGGTAGATGGCGCGGCTGGCAGTAGCGTTCCGTACATGAGACTCGGTGTCCTCGACGTGGGATCTAACACGGTGCATCTCCTGGTGGTGGATGCGCACCCGGGCGCGCGACCGCTGCCCGCGCACTCGCACAAGGCGGATCTGCGCCTTGCCCAACTGCTCGACGAGAGCGGAGCGATCGGTCCCGACGGGGTCGACAAGCTGATCTCGGTCGTCCAGGAGGCGCTTCAGGCGGCCGAGGACAAGGGCGTGGAGGATCTGCTGCCCTTCGCCACGTCCGCGGTGCGGGAGGCGAGCAACGCGGACGACGTCCTCGCGCGCGTGAAGGCCGAGACGGGGGTCGAGCTCCAGGTGCTGACCGGCGCCGAGGAGGCCCGGCTGACCTTCCTCGCCGTGCGCCGCTGGTTCGGCTGGTCGGCCGGGAAGCTGCTGGTGCTGGACATCGGCGGCGGCTCCCTGGAGATCGCCTACGGCATCGACGAGGAGCCGGACGCGGCGGTGTCGCTGCCGCTGGGCGCGGGACGGCTGACCGCCGGGTGGCTGCCGGCCGATCCGCCCGAGCCCGAGGACATCCGGGCGCTGCGTCGGCATGTCCGCGCCCAGATCGCTCGTACGGTCGGGGAGTTCAGCCGCTTCGGGCGCCCCGATCATGTCGTGGCCACGTCGAAGACGTTCAAGCAGCTCGCCCGGATCGCCGGTGCGGCGCGCTCCGCGGAGGGCCTGTACGTCCAGCGCGATCTCAAGCGGGAGTCCCTGGAGGCGTGGGTCCCCCAGCTCGCCGGGATGACCGCGGCGCAGCGCGCCGAGCTCCCCGGCGTCTCGGAGGGGCGCGCGGGGCAGCTGCTGGCGGGCGCGCTGGTCGCGGAGGGCGCGATGGACCTGTTCGGCGTGGAGACGCTGGAGATCTGCCCGTGGGCGCTGCGCGAGGGCGTGATCCTGCGGCGGCTGGACCACATGCCTACGGCGTGAGTGGGGGCGTACGCCAAGGGTCGCCCTCGATTCGCTCCCCCATCAGGCCGTACGCCCCTTGCTGCCCCGTCGCCTCCGGCGCACTGGCCGGTTTCTGTGCCCTATGTCTCCCGCAGCGGCATCGGAGCCCCGGTGCCCAGGTGTGCCCCTTACTCTGTCCCTCGTGGCAGAACCAGTGGTGCGCATCCCGGATGCGAAGGTCGCTCTGTCGACGGCCTCGGTCTATCCGGAGTCGACGGCGACGGCCTTCGAGATCGCGGCGCGCCTCGGGTACGACGGCGTCGAGGTCATGGTGTGGACCGATCCCGTCAGCCAGGACATCGAGGCCCTGCGCCGGCTCAGCGACTACCACCGCATCCCGATCCTCGCCGTGCACGCCCCCTGCCTGCTCATCACCCAGCGCGTGTGGTCCACCGACCCCTGGACCAAACTCCAGCGCGCCCAGGCGGCGGCCGAGAAGCTGGGCGCCAGTACGGTCGTGGTGCACCCCCCGTTCCGCTGGCAGCGCCAGTACGCGCGGGACTTCGTCGCCGGAATCTGGCGCATGGCGAACGAGACGGATGTGCGGTTCGCCGTCGAGAACATGTACCCCTGGCGCTACCGCGACCGCGAGATGCTCGCGTACGCCCCCGAGTGGGATGTCACGAAGGACGACTACCGTCACTTCACGGTCGATCTCAGCCACACGGCGACCGCCCGCACCGATGCCATCCATATGATCGACCGTATGGGTGACCGACTGGGACATGTGCACCTCGCCGACGGGCGCGGCTCGGCCAAGGACGAGCATCTGGTCCCCGGCCGCGGTACTCAGCCGTGCGCCGAGGTGCTGGAACGTCTCGCCCTGACCGGGTTCGACGGTCATGTCGTCATCGAGGTCAACACCCGCCGCGCCATGTCCAGCGCCGAGCGCGAGGCCGATCTCGCCGAGGCGCTCGCCTTCACCCGGCTCCATCTGGCCTCCGCCGTGAAGGTGCCCCGGCCGTGACCGACACCGCCGCTCCGCGCCGGGGGCGGGGCCGCCGTACGCGCAGTGAGTCCGCCGACACCCGAGCCCGGATCCTGGCCGTGGCCCGCGAGGAGTTCTCCGAGCGGGGATACGAGAAGACGTCCGTACGCGGGATCGCCAAGGCGGCCGGGGTGGACTCCGCGCTCGTGCACCACTACTTCGGCACCAAGGAACAGATCTTCGAGGCGGCCGTGGAGGTCGCCTTCGCCCCCGCGTTCCGGGCCCGCGACACCGTCGTCGACGGCCCCCTCGACGGCGTGGGCGAGCGGCTCACCCGGATGATCTTCGGGCTCTGGGAGAACCCGGTGACGAGGGCCCCGCTGCTCGCGATCGTCCGCTCGGCGGTGAACAACGAGAGCGCGGCCGCGGTCTTCCGCAAGCTGATCTCGGCCCAGTTGCTGCGCCGTATCGTCGAACAGCTCGACCTGCCCGACGCCGATCTGCGCACCGAGCTCGCGGCGGCGCAGCTGGTGGGTGTCGCGATGATGCGGTACGTCATCAAGATCGAGCCGATCGCGTCGGCGGATCCCGAGCAGATCATCGCGCGGGTGGCCCCCGTGGTGCAGGGGCATCTGACCAATCCCTGAGGCCGGGCGACAGAGTCAATCCGTGAGGCCCGGCGAACGAGACGTACGTCCCGTATTGCGGACAACGTGTCCGGCCCCTGGATGACCGGCGTACGCTCGATATCAGCCCTATCTGTCTGAAGGAGCGAGCGACGATGCCCGAGCTGAGGTCCCGCACAGTCACCCACGGCCGCAACATGGCGGGCGCCCGCGCCCTTATGCGCGCCTCCGGTGTACCGGGTGCGGACATCGGCCGTAAGCCGATCATCGCCGTCGCGAACTCCTTCACCGAGTTCGTGCCGGGCCACACCCACCTCCAGCCGGTCGGCCGGATCGTCAGCGAGGCGATCGTCGAGGCGGGCGGCATCCCGCGCGAGTTCAACACGATCGCGGTCGACGACGGCATCGCGATGGGTCACGGCGGGATGCTCTACTCCCTCCCCTCCCGCGACCTGATCGCGGACTCGGTCGAGTACATGGTCGAGGCCCACTGCGCCGACGCCCTGATCTGCATCTCCAACTGCGACAAGATCACCCCGGGCATGCTCAACGCCGCCCTGCGGCTGAACATCCCCACGGTCTTCGTCTCCGGCGGCCCGATGGAGTCCGGCCGCGCGACGCTGGTCGACGGCACGGTCCGTACGCTCGACCTGGTCGACGCGATCTCCGACGCGGTGAACGACAAGATCTCCGACGAGGACATCCTCCGTATCGAGGAGAACGCCTGTCCGACCTGCGGCTCCTGTTCCGGCATGTTCACCGCCAACTCGATGAACTGCCTGACGGAGGCCATCGGCCTCTCCCTGCCCGGCAACGGCTCGGTCCTGGCCACGCACACCGCGCGCAAGCAGCTCTACGTCGACGCCGCGCGCACGGTCATGGACATCACCCGGCGCTACTACGAGCAGGACGACGAGACGGTCCTGCCTCGCTCGATCGCCAACTTCGCGGCCTTCGAGAACGCCATGGCCCTCGACATCGCCATGGGCGGATCCACCAACACGATCCTGCACCTGCTGGCCGCGGCCCAGGAGGCGGGCGTCCCCTTCGGCCTCAACGAGATCGACGCGGTCTCGCGCCGGGTGCCGTGCCTGGCGAAGGTCGCGCCGAACGTCGCCAAGAACCGCACGTACTACATGGAGGACGTGCACCGCGCCGGCGGCATCCCGGCCCTGCTGGGCGAGTTGCATCGCGCGGGCCTGCTGAACGAGGACGTGAACTCGGTTCACAGCCCGTCTCTCGCCGACTGGCTCAAGACCTGGGACGTCCGCGGCGGCTCGCCCTCGCCGGAGGCCGTCGAACTGTGGCACGCGGCCCCCGGCTGCGCCCGCTCCGCCGAGGCCTTCTCCCAGTCCGAGCGCTGGGACTCCCTGGACGAGGACGCCGAGGGCGGCTGCATCCGCTCCGCCGAGCACGCGTACTCCAAGGACGGCGGCCTCGCGGTCCTCAAGGGCAACCTGGCGGTCGACGGCTGCGTGGTGAAGACGGCGGGTGTCGACGAGTCGATCTGGACCTTCGAGGGCCCGGCGGTCGTCTGCGAGTCGCAGGAGGAAGCCGTCCAGAAGATCCTGACCCAGCAGGTCAAGGAGGGCGACGTCGTCGTCATCCGCTACGAGGGCCCCAAGGGCGGCCCCGGTATGCAGGAGATGCTCTACCCGACCTCGTACCTGAAGGGCCGCGGCCTGGGCAAGGCCTGCGCCCTCATCACCGACGGCCGCTTCTCCGGTGGCACTTCGGGCCTGTCGATCGGCCACGCCTCCCCGGAGGCGGCGGGCGGCGGCACGATCGCCCTCGTCGAGGACGGCGACCGCATCCGCATCGACATCCCTGGTCGCTCGATCGAGTTGCTGGTCGACGACGCGGAACTCGCCCGCCGCGAGCAGGCGTTGAACGGGGTGTACGCCCCCAAGAACCGCGACCGCAAGGTGTCGGCGGCGCTTCGGGCCTACGCGGCGATGGCGACGAGCGCGGACAAGGGCGCGGTGCGGGATGTGAGCAAGCTGGGCTGAGGGGTTGGGTGTCGGGGCCGCCTCCCGTTGGCTGGGGGCGGCCCTTCGTCATGTCACCAGGTGGAGGGGTTGCGGGCGTCTACGGCGAAGACTGAGCCGTTGGGGGCGGAGGCGTAGATGTGGCGACCGACGATCACTGGGGCGGGCAGTCCGACCGCGACCTGGTCCGGTTTCGAACCGAGCCGCGGGGGCGTCTGCCCGGCGAGGCTGCCGTCCTGGGCGTCCATGGCGAGCAGCCGTCCGTCCAAGGCCGTGAAGAACACATGCCGCTCGTCGGTCACCGGAGCCGACCCCCGGGTCACCCCTGTCTCCGTACTCCACCGCTGTCGGCGTGCGTCCATGTCGACGGCCACCAGCGATCCGCCGTTGCCCAGAAGGTAGACGACGTCCCCGCGCACGGTGCCTTCCGGCTGCTGGACCGGTACGGGCAACTCCACGCGCACGGAGTTCTTGGTGTCGGGCGAGTAGCGGACCACGCTCGTCGCGTCCTCGTAGACCTTGCCGAGGGCGACGAAGTAGACGGACCCGTCGGCCGTTCCGACGGGCTTCAGCGCGCCGTCCAGCAGGGCATCCCACCGCACGTCACCCGTGTCGGGCTCCACGGCTGTGACGCGCGTGGTCGCGTCGTCCTGGGACCTGCTGATCGCGTAGGCCAGCGGGTCGCCGGGAAAGGAGGCGAAGTAGGGCAGCTCATGGCCGGGGACGTGGTGGCTCCACCGTGGCGCGCCGGTCGCGCCGTCCACCCCGCTCACCGCGCCGTCGGTGCCGGTGAGCAGGAGGCTGCCGCCTGCGTACGCGAGCCCGCTGTACGGAGGCACGTCCCGCTGCCACTTGGGCTTGCCCGTGGCCGGGTCGAGCGCCTTCAGGCTGCGGCTGAGGTCCAGCCAGGGATGTACGAGTCCACCAGTGACGGCAGGTGGCCCGACCCGAGTCCCGGAAACGGCGTGTCGCCACAGCACCCGTCCGTCGAGGGGGTCCAGAGCGAACACCACACCGGACTGCGCGCAGAGCAACTTGCTTGCCCCGTACGAACACTGGGGCACGGTAGCCGACCCCGAGACCGACGCGGTCTCCCACGAACTGAACGCGGCCGAGGTCTTTCCGGTGCCGTTCCCCGCGGGTGCCGGCTCGTCGCCCGCCATCCGAACCGCCGTGAACGCCCCGCCCATGACGAGCGCCAGCACGGCTGCTGTGAGGGCCGTCCGTCGGCCCCGGAACTTCCCGAGCCGCCGCCGCACCTCCGGCTTCTCGGCGGGGACTCGGGGAGCCTTGGGCTCCGGGCTCGTCCGCTGAGCCGGAATGAACGCCTGCGTGTCGTACGAGGCCGCCACCGACCGCAGCTCACGCATCAACTCGTCCGGCGTGGGCCGGTCCTCGGGCTCCTTGGCGAGGCACCGGCCGATCAGCGGCGCGAGATTCTCCGGCACCCCGGTCAAATCCGGCTCGTCGTGGACGACTTGGTACGCGACGACATACGGACTGTCGGAGTCGAACGGCCCCCGCCCCGTCGCCGCGTGCACCATCACCGACCCCAGCGCGAAGATGTCGGCGGCGGGCCCCACCTCGCGCGGCCGCCGGAACTGCTCCGGCGCCATGAACGGCGGCGTCCCGATCAACTTCCCGGTCTCGGTCCGCAGTTCACTGTCCTTTGGCCGAGAAATGCCGAAGTCGATGACCTTCGGCCCGTCCTCGGCGAGCAGCACGTTGCTCGGCTTCAGATCCCGGTGCACGACTCCCACGCGATGGATGTCACGCAGCGCCTCCGCCAGCCCGGCCATCAGCCGACGCAACTGCTCCGGGGCCATGGCGCCATTCCGCTTCACCTGGTCGGAGAGCGTCGGCCCGGGTATGAACAGCGTGGCCATCCAGGGCCGTTCGGCATCCGGATCGGCATCGACGACGGACGCGGTGAAGGCGCCGCTGACCTTCCGCGCCGCCGCTATCTCCTGCCGAAAACGCCCTCTGAACTCGCGATCCCTGGCGAACTCGGCATGCACGACCTTCACCGCGAGCTTCATCCCCGAGGTGCTGCGCGCCAGATGCACGACACCCATGCCGCCGGAGCCCAGGCAGGACTCAAGACGGTAGTGACCGGCGTACTCGGGAAGTTCCGCTTCCGCGCCCGCTCCGGCGTTCCGCTGTGGCGCCATGGGACCACCCCCGTGCTGTTCGTCCGCGCGCGCGACGCACGGAGCCTAGTCGATGATTCGTACGGGACAGAGGCGGCTTGCTAGCCTCTGCGTGCGAATTACGTACGCGTGTTTCGTGGCGTGATTCAGGGGAATCATCGGGGCCCCATGGCAGCCATGGGGTTCAACGGGGGAGGTCTTTCATGTCTGTTGACCGTGTCGACGAAGTGTCCGAGGCGGAGAGCGGAGACGCGACGGAGGCAGTCGCCATGGCCGCCGAGGCGGTGCGCTACTACTCGGTCGCACCGGGCGTCCGCCTCAACGTCCGCAGCGGACCGGGCACCAACTACCCCATCACCCGCGTCCTGTCCGAGGGCGTCAAGGTCCCGATCTACTGCCAGTCGCCCGGCACGTGGGTCAGCGGTCCTTACGGCACGTCGAACATCTGGGACAACATCGCCAATTACGAGTTTGTCTCAGACGCGTACGTGAACACCGGCAGCGACGGCTACGTCCGTCCGCGCTGCTCGCTCTGACAATCGCCGATCACGGAGGGCACACACGCTTCGCCGTAGACGCACGGCCGTCCTTCTCGCCGCGGTTGCGGGCGCGTTTCTCATGGTCCGGGATACAGCATCGTGCGCGTGTTGCCCGAAGGCTCCCGTGTCTCCATCTACTGCCAGACGCCGGGCGAGACCGTGACCGGCCCGTACGGCACCAGCAGGATCTGGGACAACATCAGCAACGGCGAGTTCGTCTCGGACGCGTACGTGAACACCGGCAGCGACGGCTACGTGGCCTCCCGCTGCGGCTGACCCCCACAGAAAAGGAACAAGAACAACATGACCTCGCGCGGTCGTAGATCCCTCCTCCTCGCCGGCGCCACCACCGGCGCCTTTCTCATGGTCCTCGGCATCTCGCCGACGGCCAGCGCCGCCACGTACTACGACGTCGCCCCGGGCGTTCAGCTCAATGTGCGCCGGGGCCCGGGCACGCAGTACCCCATCGTGCGCACCCTGCCGGTGGGCGCCAAGGTCGCGATCTACTGCCAGACGCCGGGCGAGACCGTGACCGGCCCGTACGGCACCAGCAACATCTGGGACAACATCGACAGCGGCGAGTACGTCGCGGACGCGTACGTGAAGACGGGCAGCGACGGCTACGTCCGTCCGCGCTGCGCCTGAACCCCTTCGGAGGCCCACGGCCGGGCGGAGCCATAATCGACGCGTGAGCGACGAGAACGGCACCCCAGACCCGGCCGCGGGCCCCCGCCCCGAGCCCATCCGCTTCTTCGGCACGACCTGGGTCGACCACACGGACGGGTACACGGCCCGCCGGATCGGCGTCGCCGTCGGCGCGCTGGTTGCCGCGGCGGTGTCCTGCCTGGTGCTCCGGTTCGCCTATCAGGGCCTTCAGATCGCCGCGGTCGGCAGCCTCGTCACGGTCCTGATGGTCGTGATGTTCGCGATCTGCAGCGCCCTCGCCTTCCGCAACACTTGGGACGGCTTCACCCGGCGCCCCGATCCCGCCCGCCAGGCCTCTCTGCGCGGCCTGCTCACCATCGGCTTCGTCGGCTCCCTGCTCGCCTACTTCTTCCGCGCCCTCACCGAGGCCCCCGGCGAGAAGCTCCACCGCGAGGAGTACGAGACCGCCCGGGAGCAGTACGAGAAGCGCACCAAGCGCCGCTCGGGCAACCCGTCGAAGAAGCGCCGCCGCGCCTGAACCTCCCTCCCAGCCGGGCACCTGCCGGCCGGGCACCTCCCAGCCGGTTGCCTCCCAGCCGGTCGCCTCTTACCGAAAACCCATCGCCCCCACGGCCCACCCCGTCCACCATGGCCCCATGACGGCAGCCTCCTTCCACCCCGGCCGCGCCCACTCCTTCAACGCCGCCGCGGCCCAGTACGCCGCCAACCGCCCCTCCTACCCGCCCGCCCTCCTGGACGCCGTCGAGGAACTCGCCGGCCGCCCGCTCGCCGGAGCCCGGGTCGTGGACATCGGCGCCGGTACGGGCATCGCCACCGCCCTGCTGCACGCCCGCGGCGCCGACGTCATCGCCGTGGAACCCGGCGAAGGCATGGCCGCCCAGTTCCGCCGGGCCCACCCCGGCATCCCCATCGTCCGCGGCGACGGCAACGCCCTGCCCCTCGCCGACTCCAGCGCCGACCTCCTCACCAGCGCCCAGGCCTGGCACTGGACCGACCCGGTCCGGGCGATCCCCGAGGCCCTGCGCGTCCTGCGTCCCGGTGGCGCGCTCGCCCTGTGGTGGAACACCTACGCCCTCGACATCCCCTGGATCGCCGCCCAGGCCGAGCGCATCCAGAGCCACTTCGGCATCGACCCCGTCGTGGAGAAGAGCGGCACCGGCAGCCGCGCCGCCGATCCCGACGGCCGCCTCGACTTCACCCGGCGCGTGGTCCGCTGGAGCCGCCACGTCCCCGTCGACACCCACCTGGCCAACCTCGGCAGCCACTCGATCTTCCTGGTGCACGGCGAGGAGGCGAGCACCACCTTCCTCACCGAGGAGCGCGCCCGCTTGCTGAGCGCCTTCCCCGAGGGCACCGTCGAGGAGACCTACGACGTCGACCTCCTGGTCGCGACCAAGCCATAACCCTCCTCTCCGCCGGCCTTTCCGCGCGCCGCGGCCCACCCCTCCAGGGCCGCGGCACAGGCATGGTCCAGATGCCGCAGCCCGCCCAGCTCCAGCCGCACCTCACGGTCCCGGGGCAGCGCCTCCAACGCGTCGAGCAGCTTCGGCAGCCGCAGGAACGTCGCATGCCCCAGCACCCGTACGACGATCCCGGCGTCCCCCCGGTCCTCGGTCTCCACGTGCACATGGCTCGCGTCCCACGCCGTCTTCGCCACGGCAAGCGCCAGCCCCAACAGCACCCCCTCGAACAGATTCCCCAGCACGATCGCCCCGGCCGTCACCCCCAGCACGACCACTTCTCCCCGGTGCCCGCGCCACAGCGCCACCACCTCCCGCACCGGCACGAGCTTGCAGCCGGCGTGCACCAGCAGCCCGGCCAGCGCGGCCACCGGAATCACCCCGAGAACCCCCGGCAGTACGGCCGTGAACACCAGCAGCCACACCCCGTGCAGCACTCGCGAGGCCTTGGTCCGCGCCCCGGCCTGGAGATTCGCCGCACTCCGCACGATCACCGCCGTCATCGGCAGCGCCCCGAGCGCCCCGCACACCGTGTTCCCGGCGCCCTGCGCGATCAACTCCCGGTCGTAGTCGGTCCGCCGCCCCTGGTGCAGCCGGTCCACCGCCGCCGCGCTGAACAACGACTCCGCCGACGCGATCAGCGCGAACGCCACCACGGTCCCGATCACCCCCACTTCCGTGAGCCGCCCGAGATCCGCCGCCTCGGGCACCCGCACCGACTCCCACAGCCCCCGCACCTCGACCCGCCGCACCTCCAGGTCGAACACCCCGGTCACCGCCGCCACCAGCGCCACCGCCACCAGCGGCGCGGGCACCAGCCGAGCCCCCCGCCGCCACCTCGGCCACAGCAGCAGTACGGCCATGGTGGCGGCCCCCACTGACAACGCCACCGGATCCACCCGCCCCGGCAGCGACACCAGCCCGACGAGCTTCCCGAGCCCGTCGGCGGGCGCCGCCGCGTCCCCGAGCGCGTACACCTGCCCGGCGACCAGCACCAGCCCGATCCCGGCGAGCATCCCTTGCACCACGGCCACGGACACGGCCCGGAACCACCGCCCGAGCCGCAGCGCCCCCAGCGCGAGCTGCACCAGCCCCGCCCCGAGCACCAGCACCCCGAGCACCTCGATCCCATGCGCCCGCACGGCCTCGTACACCAGCACGGTCAGCCCCGCCGCGGGGCCGCTGACCTGAAGGCTGCTGCCGGGCAGCGCCCCGGCGACCAGCCCGCCGACTATCCCGGTCATCAGCCCCAGCTCGGCGGGCACACCGGAGGCCACGGCCACGCCCACACAGAGCGGCAGGGCCACGAGGAACACGACGAGAGAAGCGAACAGATCGGCCTTGCCTACGCCACGGCGCATCACAACAGCACCTCCGGTTGCGAAAGGGAGATGCGCGGGCGCCGCACCGGGGGAGTGCACGGCGAACTGAAACCCATTGTCAGGAACAGACGGCCCCTCCCGCATCGACTTCCGGCGACGCCCCGAGGTCGATGGAGGCGCACAAACCGGACCACCTGACTCCGATCACTCCGCCACGCGCCTGCGCCGTTCAGTGCAACCACTTGACGACACCCCTTGCTCGGGTGGCTAATCAGCACATGATGAATATCAGTTCCGGCCCACCACTCACGGGAACACCTCCAAACATGGATAAATCGCCCGCCGTCCGCGCCGAGGGCCTCACCGTCGCCCGCGGCAGCCGCACCGTCCTGCGCGGCATCGACTTCACCGTCCCCCGAGGCCAGATCACCGGCCTCCTCGGCCCCTCCGGCTGCGGCAAATCAACCCTCATGCGCTCCATCGTCGGCACCCAGGCCAAGGTCACCGGCACCCTCGACGTCCTCGGCCACCCCGCCGGCCACCCCGAACTGCGCACCCGCATCGGATACGTCACCCAAGCCCCCTCCGTCTACGACGACCTGACGGTCCGCCAGAACCTCGACTATTTCGCGGCGATCCTCGCCCCTGGCCACGGCGCCGCCGACCGGCGCCACGAGAACGTCACCCGCGCCATCCAGGACGTCGACCTCACCAGCCACACCGACGCCCTCGCCGGAAACCTCTCCGGCGGCCAGCGCAGCCGCGTCTCCCTCGCCGTCGCCCTCCTCGGCACCCCCGAACTCCTGGTCCTCGACGAACCCACCGTCGGCCTCGACCCCGTCCTGCGCCGCGACCTGTGGAACCTCTTCCACGACATCGCCGCCCGCCGCGGCGCCACCCTCCTCATCTCCTCCCACGTCATGGACGAGGCCGAGCGCTGCCACCGCCTCCTCCTCATGCGCGAAGGCCAGATCCTCGCCGACGACACCCCCGACGCCCTGCGCACCCGCACCGACTCCGAGACCGTCGAAGCGGCGTTCCTGCACCTGGTGGACGAGGCGGTCGCGGCCGCCGCCCGCGAGAAAGAGACCACCCGATGAGCACCACGACGCACCCAACCGGCGCACCCGCCACGGTCAGCGCCGCCCCGACCAGCGCCCTGAACCTCTCCCGCACCACCGCCACCGCGGCCCGGGTCCTGCGCCAGCTCCGCCACGACCCGCGCAGCATCGCGCTGATGATCCTTGTCCCGTGCGTGATGCTCTTCCTGCTGCGCTACGTCTTCGACGGCAACCCGCAGACCTTCGACAACATCGGCGCATCACTCCTCGGGATCTTCCCGCTGATCACGATGTTCCTGGTCACCTCCATCGCCACCCTGCGCGAACGCACCTCGGGCACCCTCGAACGGCTCCTCGCCATGCCCCTCGGCAAAGGCGACCTGATCGCCGGCTACGCCCTCGCCTTCGGCACCATCGCGATCATCCAGTCCGCCCTCGCCACCGCCCTCGCCCTGTGGGGCCTCGGTCTGGACGTCACCGGCAGCCCCTGGCTGCTGCTCCTGGTCGCCCTCCTCGACGCACTCCTCGGCACCGCACTCGGCCTCTTCGTCTCCGCGTTCGCGGCCTCCGAATTCCAGGCCGTCCAGTTCATGCCAGCCGTGATCTTCCCCCAACTCCTCCTCTGCGGACTGTTCACCCCGCGCGACAACATGCACCCCGTCCTGGAGGCCATTTCCAACGTCCTCCCCATGTCCTACGCCGTGGACGGCATGAACGAAGTCCTCAAGCACACCGACATGACGGCCGCCTTCGTCCGCGACGCCCTGATCGTCGCCGGCTGCGCCCTCTTCGTCCTCGCCCTCGGCGCCGCCACCCTGCGCCGCCGCACCACCTGACCCTCGAGCCCACGTCCGCCCACCGGACACCCCACCCGCACTCAAGCCCCCGATGGGAGGATGAACACCGGACGACGAACACCCGGAGGGCACCCCAGCCATGACTCAGAAAGTCGCAGTCCTCGGCACCGGAAAGATCGGCGAAGCCCTGCTCAGCGGAATGATCCGAGCAGGCTGGGGCCCGGCCGACCTCCTGGTCACCGCCCGCCGCCCGGAGCGGGCCGAGGAACTCCGCAACCGCTACGGAGTCACCCCGGTCAGCAACCCCGAAGCCGCCAAGACCGCCGACACCCTGATCCTCACGGTCAAGCCGCAGGACATGGGCACCCTCCTCGACGAACTCGCCCCGCACGTCCCCGCCGACCGCCTGGTCATCAGCGGCGCCGCGGGCATCCCCACCTCCTTCTTCGAGGAGCGCCTCACCGCGGGCACCCCCGTCGTCCGCGTCATGACGAACACACCCGCCCTCGTCGACGAGGCCATGTCCGTCATCTCCGCCGGCAGCCACGCCACCGAGGCCCACCTCGCCCACGCCGAGGAGATCTTCGGCGCCGTCGGCAAGACCCTCCGCGTCCCCGAGTCCCAGCAGGACGCCTGCACCGCCCTGTCGGGCTCGGGACCGGCGTACTTCTTCTATCTGGTCGAAGCCATGACCGACGCCGGCATCCTGCTCGGCCTGCCCCGCGACAAGGCGCACGATCTGATCGTCCAGTCCGCGATCGGCGCCGCGACGATGCTCCGCGACAGCGGCGAGCACCCCGTCAAGCTCCGCGAGAACGTCACGTCACCGGCCGGCACCACCATCAACGCCATCCGCGAGCTGGAGAACCACGGCGTACGAGCCGCCCTCATCGCCGCCCTCGAAGCCGCCCGCGACCGCAGCCGCGAACTGGCCTCCGGCAACAACGGCTGACGACCCGGCCGCCCCTGACCCCAGGGGCGGCCCAGCACGCCACCTCGGACCGCCGCTAAGCGGTCACCTCGATATCCGCAGCCGCGGGCAACAGCCCGATCGCCCGATACGCGGCATCCACGGTCGGCCGCGCCATCGCCCGAGCCCGCTCCGCTCCATCCCGCAGCACCCCCTCCACATAGCCAGGATCAGCACACAGCTCCCTGTGCCGCTCCTGCACCGGCCTCAGAACCTCCACCACGGCGTCCGCGGTGTCCTTCTTCAAAGAGCCATACGACTCATATACACCGCTCAGGCCCTCGGGGTTCCCACCCGTGCACGCCGCGAGAATCTCCAGCAGATTCGCGAGCCCGGGCCGCCCCTCCCGGTCGTACACGACCTCCCGCCCGCTGTCGGTGACGGCCCGCATCACCTTCTTGCGCACCACGTCCGGCTCATCCAGCAGATAGACGATTCCCGGCCCGACGTCATCACTCTTGCCCATCTTCGACGCCGGCTCCTGGAGGTTCATCACCCGCGCAGCCACCGCCGGATGCGTGGCCCGCGGCACCACGAACGTGTTCCCGTACCGCTGGTTGAACCGCACCGCGAGATCCCGCGTCAGCTCCACATGCTGCGCCTGGTCGTCCCCGACCGGCACCTCGTCACTGCCGTACGCCAGGATGTCCGCCGCCATCAGCACCGGATAGGTGAGCAGCGACAACCGCACACTCCCACCGCGCTCCCGCTCCCGCCCGGCCTTCTCCTTGTACTGGATCATCCGCCGCATCTCGCCGTCGGTGGCCACGCACTCCAGCAGATACGACAGCCGCGCGTGCTCGTCCACATGACTCTGTACGAACACGGTGCACAGCTCGGGATCCAGCCCAGTCGCAAGCAACAAGGTCGCCGCCTGCCGACTGAGCCTGCGCACCCGTGCGGGATCGTGCTCCACGGTGAGCGCGTGCAGATCCACGATGCAGAACAGCGCGTCGGCCCGGTGCTGGTCGACGTCCGCCCACCGCCGCATGGCTCCCAGGTAGTTCCCCAGCGTCAGATGCCCGGTCGGCTTGACCCCACTGAAGACCCGCGTCATCTCTCTCCACCTCCTGGTCGAAGCCGCCGTCCCGGTCGGCCGACCCTCTGGAGCTCCGGAGGGAGAAACGAAAACGGCCGCCGAGGCGGCGGCCGTTGAGTACATACGTGAGTACGGCCGCCGTCAGGCGGCCCACCACAGTTGGGTGCACGTACGCGTTGTCATGCGGGCCAGAGTACGCCCCCAGGGAGCCCTCCGGGCTTGAGTTGACACTCCTCGACGCGGTCCGTAGTGTTCTCCGAGTTGTCCGACGTGAGCGCCGACTCCGGTCGGTCCCCGGACAGCCATTCCGCAGGTACCAACCAACGCTCGACGACAGTCAATCTGTCTGCCGTCGTGTCATTGGCGTGCGTATTCGCGAAATGAGGAATCCACGTTCGAAAGGGCGCGGCCCCCGATTAGCTCGGGAGCCGGGAATCCGCTAAAGTCTCACTCGTCGGAACGGCCCGCAACGGCCGGAAAGACAACTCCCGCTGACTGGGAATCAGGGCCCGAAAGGATCTGATAGAGTCGGAACCGCCGGAAAGGGAAACGCGAGAGCGAGAACCTGGAAAGCACCGAGGAAATCGGATCGGAAAGATCTGATAGAGTCGGAAACGCAAGACCGAAGGGAAGCCCGGAGGAAAGCCCGAGAGGGTGAGTACAAAGGAAGCGACCGTTCCTTGAGAACTCAACAGCGTGCCAAAAATCAACGCCAGATATGTTGATACCCCGTCTCTCCCGTTCGGGAGGACGAGGTTCCTTTGAAATAACACAGCGAGGACGCTGTGTGCGAGGGGATTATTCCTCCTCTCGCACCGCTCTCGTGGTGTTGCACCGGATTACCGGTAAACATTCACGGAGAGTTTGATCCTGGCTCAGGACGAACGCTGGCGGCGTGCTTAACACATGCAAGTCGAACGATGAAGCCCTTCGGGGTGGATTAGTGGCGAACGGGTGAGTAACACGTGGGCAATCTGCCCTTCACTCTGGGACAAGCCCTGGAAACGGGGTCTAATACCGGATATCACTCCCACTCGCATGGGTGGGGGTCGAAAGCTCCGGCGGTGAAGGATGAGCCCGCGGCCTATCAGCTTGTTGGTGAGGTAATGGCTCACCAAGGCGACGACGGGTAGCCGGCCTGAGAGGGCGACCGGCCACACTGGGACTGAGACACGGCCCAGACTCCTACGGGAGGCAGCAGTGGGGAATATTGCACAATGGGCGAAAGCCTGATGCAGCGACGCCGCGTGAGGGATGACGGCCTTCGGGTTGTAAACCTCTTTCAGCAGGGAAGAAGCGAAAGTGACGGTACCTGCAGAAGAAGCGCCGGCTAACTACGTGCCAGCAGCCGCGGTAATACGTAGGGCGCAAGCGTTGTCCGGAATTATTGGGCGTAAAGAGCTCGTAGGCGGCTTGTCACGTCGGGTGTGAAAGCTCGGGGCTTAACCCCGAGTCTGCATTCGATACGGGCTAGCTAGAGTGTGGTAGGGGAGATCGGAATTCCTGGTGTAGCGGTGAAATGCGCAGATATCAGGAGGAACACCGGTGGCGAAGGCGGATCTCTGGGCCATTACTGACGCTGAGGAGCGAAAGCGTGGGGAGCGAACAGGATTAGATACCCTGGTAGTCCACGCCGTAAACGGTGGGAACTAGGTGTTGGCGACATTCCACGTCGTCGGTGCCGCAGCTAACGCATTAAGTTCCCCGCCTGGGGAGTACGGCCGCAAGGCTAAAACTCAAAGGAATTGACGGGGGCCCGCACAAGCAGCGGAGCATGTGGCTTAATTCGACGCAACGCGAAGAACCTTACCAAGGCTTGACATACACCGGAAAGCATCAGAGATGGTGCCCCCCTTGTGGTCGGTGTACAGGTGGTGCATGGCTGTCGTCAGCTCGTGTCGTGAGATGTTGGGTTAAGTCCCGCAACGAGCGCAACCCTTGTTCTGTGTTGCCAGCATGCCCTTCGGGGTGATGGGGACTCACAGGAGACCGCCGGGGTCAACTCGGAGGAAGGTGGGGACGACGTCAAGTCATCATGCCCCTTATGTCTTGGGCTGCACACGTGCTACAATGGCCGATACAATGAGCTGCGATACCGCAAGGTGGAGCGAATCTCAAAAAGTCGGTCTCAGTTCGGATTGGGGTCTGCAACTCGACCCCATGAAGTTGGAGTTGCTAGTAATCGCAGATCAGCATTGCTGCGGTGAATACGTTCCCGGGCCTTGTACACACCGCCCGTCACGTCACGAAAGTCGGTAACACCCGAAGCCGGTGGCCCAACCCCTTGTGGGAGGGAGCTGTCGAAGGTGGGACTGGCGATTGGGACGAAGTCGTAACAAGGTAGCCGTACCGGAAGGTGCGGCTGGATCACCTCCTTTCTAAGGAGCACTTCTCACCAACTCCGGTTGGTCAGAGGCCAGTACATCGGCGAATGTCCGGTGCTGGTTGCTCATGGGTGGAACGTTGATTATTCGGCAGGTCCAGGACGGACCAGGCGCTAGTACTGCTCTTCGGGGCGTGGAACGCTGATCTGGTCGGCTGATCGTGTCGGGCACGCTGTTGGGTGTCTGAGGGCACGGCCGTAAGGTCTGTCTTCGGATGCCGGCCCCAGTGCACTCGAATCCGTGAGGGTTCGGGGTGATGGGTGGCTGGTCGTTGTTTGAGAACTGCACAGTGGACGCGAGCATCTGTGGCCAAGTTTTTAAGGGCGCACGGTGGATGCCTTGGCACCAGGAACCGATGAAGGACGTGGGAGGCCACGATAGTCCCCGGGGAGTCGTCAACCAGGCTTTGATCCGGGGGTTTCCGAATGGGGAAACCCGGCAGTCGTCATGGGCTGTCACCCTTGCCTGAACACATAGGGCAAGTGGAGGGAACGCGGGGAAGTGAAACATCTCAGTACCCGCAGGAAGAGAAAACAACCGTGATTCCGGGAGTAGTGGCGAGCGAAACCGGATGAGGCCAAACCTACGACGTGTGAGACCCGGCAGGGGTTGCGTCGTGGGGGTTGTGGGATCTCTCTTTCACAGTCTGCCGGCTGTGAGACGAGTCAGAAACCGTTGATGTAGGCGAAGGACATGCGAAAGGTCCGGCGTAGAGGGTAAGACCCCCGTAGTCGAAACGTCAGCGGCTCGTTTGAGAGACACCCAAGTAGCACGGGGCCCGAGAAATCCCGTGTGAATCTGGCGGGACCACCCGCTAAGCCTAAATATTCCCTGGTGACCGATAGCGGATAGTACCGTGAGGGAATGGTGAAAAGTACCGCGGGAGCGGAGTGAAATAGTACCTGAAACCGTGTGCCTACAAGCCGTGGGAGCGTCGCTTGCAAGCTTGCTTGCAAGTCGTGACTGCGTGCCTTTTGAAGAATGAGCCTGCGAGTTTGCGGTGTGTTGCGAGGTTAACCCGTGTGGGGAAGCCGTAGCGAAAGCGAGTCCGAACAGGGCGATATAGTAGCGCGCTCAAGACCCGAAGCGGAGTGATCTAGCCATGGGCAGGTTGAAGCGGAGGTAAGACTTCGTGGAGGACCGAACCCACCAGGGTTGAAAACCTGGGGGATGACCTGTGGTTAGGGGTGAAAGGCCAATCAAACTCCGTGATAGCTGGTTCTCCCCGAAATGCATTTAGGTGCAGCGTCGTGTGTTTCTTGCCGGAGGTAGAGCACTGGATAGGCGATGGGCCCTACCGGGTTACTGACCTTAGCCAAACTCCGAATGCCGGTAAGTGAGAGCGCGGCAGTGAGACTGTGGGGGATAAGCTCCATGGTCGAGAGGGAAACAGCCCAGAGCATCGACTAAGGCCCCTAAGCGTACGCTAAGTGGGAAAGGATGTGGAGTCGCAGAGACAACCAGGAGGTTGGCTTAGAAGCAGCCACCCTTGAAAGAGTGCGTAATAGCTCACTGGTCTAGTGATTCCGCGCCGACAATGTAGCGGGGCTCAAGCGTACCGCCGAAGTCGTGTCATTGCAGCATATAGGGCCAACGCCCGCTGTGATGGGTAGGGGAGCGTCGTCTGCCGGGTGAAGCGGCACCGGAAGGTAGTCGTGGACGGTTGACGAGTGAGAATGCAGGCATGAGTAGCGATACAAACGTGAGAAACGTTTGCGCCGATTGACTAAGGGTTCCTGGGTCAAGCTGATCTGCCCAGGGTAAGTCGGGACCTAAGGCGAGGCCGACAGGCGTAGTCGATGGATAACCGGTTGATATTCCGGTACCCGCTGTGAAGCGTCAAACATCGAATCCAGTGATGCTAAGCCCGTGAAGCCGCCTGCCCTCAGCTTTGCTGTGGGTGGGAGTGGTGGAGCCGGTGACCCGAGCTGGTAGTAGGTGAGTGATGGGGTGACGCAGGAAGGTAGTCCATCCCGGGCGGTGGTTGTCCCGGGGTAAGGGTGTAGGCCGTGCGATAGGCAAATCCGTCGCACTTGTGGCTGAGACCTGATGCCGAGCCGATTGTGGTGAAGTGGATGATCCTATGCTGTCGAGAAAAGCCTCTAGCGAGTTTCATGGCGGCCCGTACCCTAAACCGACTCAGGTGGTCAGGTAGAGAATACCGAGGCGTTCGGGTGAACTATGGTTAAGGAACTCGGCAAAATGCCCCCGTAACTTCGGGAGAAGGGGGGCCACACCTGGTGAGAGGACTTGCTCCTCGAGCTGGGGGTGGCCGCAGAGACCAGCGAGAAGCGACTGTTTACTAAAAACACAGGTCCGTGCGAAGCCGTAAGGCGATGTATACGGACTGACGCCTGCCCGGTGCTGGAACGTTAAGGGGACCGGTTAGTCATGATTCGTCATGGCGAAGCTGAGAACTTAAGCGCCAGTAAACGGCGGTGGTAACTATAACCATCCTAAGGTAGCGAAATTCCTTGTCGGGTAAGTTCCGACCTGCACGAATGGCGTAACGACTTCTCGACTGTCTCAACCATAGGCCCGGTGAAATTGCACTACGAGTAAAGATGCTCGTTTCGCGCAGCAGGACGGAAAGACCCCGGGACCTTTACTACAGTTTGATATTGGTGTTCGGTTCGGCTTGTGTAGGATAGCTGGGAGACTTTGAAGCGGCCACGCCAGTGGTTGTGGAGTCGTCGTTGAAATACCAGTCTGGTCGTGCTGGATGTCTAACCTGGGTCCGTGATCCGGATCAGGGACAGTGTCTGATGGGTAGTTTAACTGGGGCGGTTGCCTCCTAAAGAGTAACGGAGGCGCCCAAAGGTTCCCTCAGCCTGGTTGGCAATCAGGTGTTGAGTGTAAGTGCACAAGGGAGCTTGACTGTGAGACCGACGGGTCGAGCAGGGACGAAAGTCGGGACTAGTGATCCGGCGGTGGCTTGTGGAAGCGCCGTCGCTCAACGGATAAAAGGTACCCCGGGGATAACAGGCTGATCTTCCCCAAGAGTCCATATCGACGGGATGGTTTGGCACCTCGATGTCGGCTCGTCGCATCCTGGGGCTGGAGTCGGTCCCAAGGGTTGGGCTGTTCGCCCATTAAAGCGGTACGCGAGCTGGGTTTAGAACGTCGTGAGACAGTTCGGTCCCTATCCGCTGCGCGCGCAGGAATATTGAGAAGGGCTGTCCCTAGTACGAGAGGACCGGGACGGACGAACCTCTGGTGTGCCAGTTGTTCTGCCAAGGGCATGGCTGGTTGGCTACGTTCGGGAGGGATAACCGCTGAAAGCATCTAAGCGGGAAGCCTGCTTCGAGATGAGTATTCCCACCCACTTGATGGGGTAAGGCTCCCAGTAGACGACTGGGTTGATAGGCCGGATCTGGAAGCACGGTAACGTGTGGAGGTGACCGGTACTAATAGGCCGAGGGCTTGTCCTCAGTTGCTCGCGTCCACTGTGTTGGTTCTGAAACCACGAACGGCCCCGTATGGCCATATGGCTTCATGCGGTGCGGCATTGTTCGACAGTTTCATAGTGTTTCGGTGGTCATAGCGTGAGGGAAACGCCCGGTTACATTCCGAACCCGGAAGCTAAGCCTTACAGCGCCGATGGTACTGCAGGGGGGACCCTGTGGGAGAGTAGGACGCCGCCGAACAAATTGTGAGAAAACCCCGCACCTTTCGGTGCGGGGTTTTCTGCGTTTAGGGTCTTTGTCATGCGCTATGACCTCGTCATCTTCGACAACGACGGTGTGCTCGTCGACAGTGAGCCCATCTCCAACCGGCACCTCGCCGCCTACCTCACAGAGCTGGGGTACCCGACGTCCTACGAGGACTCGCTGCGGGACTACATGGGCTCCGCCATGCATCGCGTACACGATCTGGTCGAGGAGCGGACCGGGGAGCGGTTGCCGGCGGACTTCGACGATGTCTTTCACGCTCGGGTGTTCGCCGCTTTCGAGCGGGAGTTGAAGCCTGTGGTGGGGGCCGAAGGGGTGCTGGAGAAGCTGGCCGCGGACGGGGTGCCGTACTGCGTGGCGTCCTCGGGGAGCCATGAGCGGATTCGGGTGGGGCATCGGACGACCGGACTGACGCGGTGGTTCGAGGACGAGCGGATTTTCAGCTCGCAGGATGTCGGGCGGGGGAAGCCGGAGCCGGATCTGTTTCTGTACGCCGCTGAGCGGATGGGGGTCGCTCCCGAGCGCTGTGTCGTGGTCGAGGACAGTCCGCTGGGCGTGCAGGCGGCCGTCGCGGCCGGGATGGACGTCTACGGGTTCACGGCGATGACTCCGGCCTCGCGGTTGGAGGGGGCCACCGGACTCTTCGGTGACATGGGTGAGTTGATCGATCTGCTCTGAACCGAGCGATGGTCCGAAGCTGAGGGAAATTCATCTTTGGCTGGATCTACCCACGAGTACGCCGGGGCCCTACGCTCGCCGCCATGACTGATGTGCTGCGGCGCGGCAGGGCCTCGTTGGCGTTCGGCTTCTTCGCCCAGGGCGTGGCGTTCGCGCTGCTGGTGACCCGTATCCCGGCCATCCAGGATCGGTACGGGGTCTCTGACGCGCTGCTGCCTGCCTTCCTTGCTGCCGTGCCGATCCTTGCCGGTGCCGGGAGTGTGGCGACCGAGCGGCTGGTGAAGCGGGTGCCGCCGAGTCTGGTGCTGCGGTGGTCCCAGCCGGTGGTGTTCCTGGCGCTGCTGGGGGTCTCGGCCGGGGACCGGATGGTCGAGCTGGGGGTGGCGCTCGGGGCCTTCGGGCTGTCCGTGGGGGCGTTGGACGCCTCGATGAACATGCTCGGGGTCAGTCTCCAGCGGTCGTACGGGCGCAGCATCATGCTCAGTTTTCACGCCGCGTACAGCCTGGGCGGGATTCTGGGGGCCTCGCTGGCGTGGGTGGGGGCGCGGTGGGATGTCGCGCTGTTCGTGTCGTATCTGCCGGTTGTCGTGGTGTTGTTGCCGGCCGCGTTCGTGGGGAGTCGGTGGTACGCCGACGGGGAGCCCGAGCCGGTGCGGGAGGGGGCTGTGAAGGGCGCCAGTGTCGGGTTCAAGGTGCTGTTGCCGCTGTGTCTGGTGATGACCTTCGCGTACATCGGGGATTCGACGGTCTCCAACTGGAGCGCGAAGTATCTCCAGGATGTGCTGGGGAGCAGTGAGCAGCTCGCGACCGTGCCGTACAACGTCTACATGGTGACGACCCTGCTGGGGCGGGCCATCGGGGACTTCGGGGTACGGCGGTTCGGGGCCGTGGCTGTGGTGCGGGTCGGAGCCGTGGTGGCCGCGGGTGGGTTCGCCGTGGTGGCTGTGGCGCCCGGGGCGTGGGTCGGGATGCTCGGGTTCACCTTGTTGGGGCTGGGGTTGTGCGTGCTCGTGCCGCAGACCTTCGCGGCGGCTGGGCGGTTGTTCCCGGGTTCGTCTGACGTGGCTGTGGCTCGGCTGAATGTGTTCAACTATGTGGGCTTTTTGATCGGTTCGCCGTTGGTGGGGGCCTTGGGCGATGCGTGGAGTTATCGCGGGGCGATGCTTGTGCCGATGGTGTTGGTGCTGGTGACGCTTGTGTATGCCCGATCGTTCGAAGCTCAACCGGACCGATACGGTGGCGGGCATGAGCGGCCGCGCACAGCTGATGTGGGACGAGGCAGTAACGGGCTATGACTTCGGGCCGGAGCATCCGATGGATCCGGTCCGGCTTGCCCTCACCCGTCGACTCGTGGAGTCCTTCGGGCTCGACCAGGACGTGGATGTGGTCGCGGCGAAGGCGGCCGGGGAGTCGACCTTGCGGCTGGTGCACCGGGAGGACTACATCGCGGCCGTGAAGGCTGCGTCGGTCGATCCGCGGGGTGCGGATGGGGCGTACGGGATCGGGACGCTGGATGATCCGGCGTTTGCCGGGATGCACGAGGTTTCCGCGTTGATCGCCGGGCAGTCGGTGGGGGCTGCCGAGGCTGTGTGGCGGGGGGAAGCGCTGCATGCGGTGAACTTCGCGGGTGGGTTGCATCATGCGATGCCTGGGGGTGCGTCGGGGTTCTGCATCTACAACGATGCGTCGCTCGCGATTGCGCGGTTGTTGGAGCTGGGGGCTGAGCGGGTCGCGTATGTGGATGTCGATGTGCATCACGGGGACGGGGTGCAGGCGGCGTTCTGGGAGGATCCGCGAGTTCTGACGATTTCGCTGCATGAGCATCCTCGGACGTTGTTTCCGCAGACCGGGTGGCCGGAGGAGACCGGGGCGGAGGGGGTTGCGGAGGGGTCGGCGGTGAATGTGGCGTTGCCGGCGGGGACGGGGGACGCGGGGTGGTTGCGCGCGTTTCATGCTGTGGTGCCGGAGTTGATGGCTGAGTTTCGGCCTCAGGTGTTGGTGACGCAGCATGGGGCGGATACGCACTTCGAGGATCCGTTGGCGCATCTGGCGGTGTCGTTGGATGCGCAGCGGGCTGTGCAGGTTGCCTGTCATGAGTTGGCGCATGAGTACGCCGATGGGCGGTGGGTGGCGCTCGGGGGTGGGGGGTACGCGGTGGTGGAGGTTGTGCCGCGGTCGTGGACTCATCTGGTGGGGATTGCTGCGGGGCGGGAGATTGCTCCTGAGGCGTCGATTCCTGAGGAGTGGCGGCAGGAAGTGTTCGCGCGTACGCGGCAGTTGGCGCCGGTGCGGATGACTGATGGGCGGTGGCCTGTGAAGTGGGCGCCCTGGGAGGCGGGGTACGACCCTGCGGACCGGCTGGATCAGGCGGTGCTGGCGGCTCGGCGGGCGGTGTTTCCACTGCGGGGGTTGTTGCCGTAGGGGTTTTCGCCCCCGCCGCCCCTACCCGTCCCATCTGGAAGGGGCTCCGCCCCTTCCACCCCGACAGGGGGCTCCGCCCCCTGGACCCCCGTCGGCCCTGAAGGGGGCCTCGTCCTCAAACGCCGGACGGGCTGACAAGGGTGGGTGGGGGCTCGGGACGGCTGCAGGCTCGGCCTCGAACTCCGGACGGGCTGACAGCGGCTGGTGTGCGTAGTTGCTGCGCCGCCCCCGTTACGCCAACCGTGCGCACTTCCCCCGTTCCCCCGGCCCCCGCACCCCCAGTCCGTCAGCATCGGTCTCGTGTTGTCCATTGGGGCTTTGCGGGGGCATCTCGTTGCTGCTCGGCTGGCTGGGGTGGTGGCTACCTCTCGGGAAGCCAGTTTGCGTAGTTATCGGTTGTTTGCTGCTCGGGATCCTCGGGTTTTGATGGGGATTGATCCTTGTGCCGACTGGGGGCAGCGGGACTTGGTTGCGCTGATGGCCGACAGGTGTGGGGTTTCCGGCGATCCGATGCGCGTTGATGGGCATGATGTGATCGATCCCGAGCGGACGTTGGCCGGGCTCGATGCCTTCGCCGGGCGGATTCGGGCGGTTGTCGAGTGCCGTGGGGCGGTGCTGATCGGTACCGGGCACCCGCATCGGCTGCTTGGTTTCTACGCCGCCCTCGCGGACGCTCTCTCGGCGGCCGGATGTGCCGTACTCACACCGGCGCAGGGTCGCTGTGTCGACATAGCGACCCGGTTCGGTCTACGCACGTACAACCTGGACTACGTCAGAGGAGTCGCGCTGGTACGTGAACCCGGCACCGAAAGCTCCGGGCGTGAGCCCGGCGCACACACGCATTCGCCGCTCCCGGTTCGTATCGCGCTGGCGGCCGCGGCCGAGGGCGACGGGAGGCTGCCGGAGCTGGTGATCGGGGATCACGGGTGGGTCTGCGGGGCAGGTCAGCTGGGGTTTGAGGCCATTGGGCTCGCCGATACCGATGACCCCGCGCTCTTCGTGGGGGAGGCCGAGGGGGTCGTGTCCGTCGTCGTTCCACTTGATGACGCTGTGCGGTCTGTTTACTACCGGCCGCTTACCCGCTACGTACTCAATCGAGCGTGTCTGTCACAGTAGGCCGCCGATGGGTGCACCTCTTCCCCACTCGCATCACCCGCCCCTACATTGGGGAGTGAGCACGCAGCGACGAAGAGTCACCGGAAGGGGAAGCCGGTGGCCGTCGAGTGCGGAAGGTTCAGGTGTGTCATGGGTGCAGCTGGCGAGAGGCCTCTGAACGAGGTTCAGTTCCTTACCGTGGCGGAAGTCGCCTCGGTGATGCGAGTGTCGAAGATGACCGTGTACCGGCTGGTGCACAGCGGTCATCTGCCCGCGATCCGGGTGGGGCGGTCCTTCCGCGTCCCCGAGCAAGCGGTACACGAGTACCTCCGTGAGAGCTATGTGGGGGTGGAAACCGCCTGACGGCAAGAGGTTCGGGGGGATCCTCGGGGTGCCGGCGGATCCCTCCCGTTCACCTCGATTACGACCTCAGCGCTCGGGCGGGTAGGCTAGCCCCTCGTAGGTCGTGTGGGCCCATGGCGCCCAAACACCGAGTGATGAGAAGTGAGCGAGGGTAGTCGTGGGCTCTGTTATCAAGAAGCGGCGCAAGCGGATGGCCAAGAAGAAGCACCGCAAGCTGCTCAAGCGCACGCGCGTTCAGCGTCGCAACAAGAAGTAATTCGCGACGCGAGCCGCGAGAGTGTGAGTGTGGCCCCCACCGGATGCAGATTCGGATGGGGGCCACGCGCCTTTCGGCCCCGGCCCCCGGGAGCCCCGGCATCAACTTGGCTTGGTCTGTTCGTACGTCTGCGGACGCCGTCACTTCGTGCAGCGGGCAGTCATCACAGCGCAACATCGAACCGCTAGGTTGAGGAGACGATCCCTGGAAGGAAGGCGCTGATCTTGGGCAAGGTCGTGCTCGTGACCGGAGTGGCCCGTCAACTGGGGGGCCGGTTCGTACGACGGATCCAGCGGGACCCGGAAGTGGACCGGGTCGTCGCCGTGGACGCGGTACCGCCCGAGCACCATCTGGGCGGCGCGGACTTCATCCAGGCCGACATCCGGCAGCCGACCATAGCGCGGGTCCTGGCCGAGACGGCCGCGGACACCGTCGTACACATGGATGTGACGGGGACGGCGCTCGGCAGCGGCAGCCGGACCACGGTCAAGGAGACCAACGTCATCGGCACCATGCAGCTGCTCGGGGCGTGTCAGAAGTCCCCGACGGTGAAACGGCTGGTGGTGAAGTCCAGTACGAACGTGTACGGCTCCGCGCCTCGCGACCCTGCCGTGTTCACCGAGACCACTCCGCCCAAGTCCCTGCCCAGCGGTGGGTTCGCCAAGGACACCGTCGAGGTCGAGGGCTATGTGCGCGGGTTCGCGCGGCGGCGGCCGGACGTGGCCGTGTGTGTGCTGCGGTTCGCCAACATCCTCGGGCCGACCGCGGACTCGCCGCTCGCCGCGTACTTCTCGCTGCCGGTCCTGCCGACCGTCTTCGGCTACGACCCGAGGCTTCAGTTCGTGCACGAGGACGATGTGATCGAGGTGCTGCGGATCGCCTCGCACGAGCCGGCGCGCGGCAGCCTCAACAGCGGTACCTTCAATATCGCCGGTGACGGAGTCCTGCTGCTGTCGCAGTGCTCGCGACGGCTCGGCCGGCCCACCGTGCCCCTGCTGCTGCCCGCCGTCACCTGGGCCGGCTCGCTGGTGCGCACGCTCGGCATGACGGACTTCTCGCCCGAACAGATCCGGCTGCTCACCCATGGCAGGGTCGTGGCGACGGACCAGATGCGGGAGACCCTCGGCTTCCGGCCCAAGTACACGACCGCGGAGACCTTCGCGGAGTTCACCCGCAGCCGCGGACCCGGGCTGCTCCCGCCGGAGGCCCTCGCGGGGGCCGTCGACCGGATCGCCGCGCTGTCCCTTCCGGGCAGCGGTCACCCCCCGACGCAGAGCGCCAACTGAGGAGCGCATCAACGATGGCGGACGCCAAGGTCATTCCGTTCGACGACGACCGGTCCCGCGCGGGCGCCGTGACGCGGCCGCCGCGCCGCCGGAGCACGGGGAGCCGGCGCAAGAGCGCGGAGCCCACGCTGGTGGGTGAGGTCCAGCCCCTGCCCGGCAGGGCGGTCCCGCAGGATGATGTACCGGTGACACAAGAGAAGCCGGAGAAGCCGGAGCCGCAGGACGGCGGCGGTCTGGAGCGGCGGATCGCGGGCGGCCTGGCCTTCCTGCGCCGCCGGCTGACGGGGGACTACGAGGTCGATGACTTCGGCTACGACGAGGAGCTGACCGACCAGGTCCTGATGTCGCTGCTGCGGCCGGTGTACGAGAAGTACTTCCGGGTCGAGGTGAAGGGCGTGGAGAACATCCCGTCCGAGGGCGGCGCCCTGATCGTCGCCAACCACTCCGGCACGCTGCCGCTCGACGGCCTGATGATGCAGGTCGCCGTCCATGACAACCACCCCACGGGCCGTCATCTACGGCTGCTCGCGGCGGACCTGGTCTTCATGCTGCCGGTGGTCAACGAGCTCGCCCGCAAGCTGGGCCACACCCTGGCGTGCGCGGAGGACGCGGAGCGGCTGCTCGGCCAGGGCGAGCTGGTCGGGGTCATGCCGGAGGGCTTCAAGGGCATCGGCAAGCCCTTCAGCGAGCGCTACAAGCTCCAGCGGTTCGGCCGGGGCGGCTTTGTCTCGACGGCGCTGCGGCAGGGCGCGCCGATCATCCCGTGCTCGATCGTGGGCGCGGAGGAGATCTACCCGATGATCGGCAACGCCAAGACGCTGGCCCGCGTGCTCGGCTTCCCGTACTTCCCGCTGACCCCGACCTTCCCCTGGCTCGGCCCGCTGGGCGCGGTCCCGCTGCCGACCAAGTGGACGATCCAGTTCGGCGAACCGATCCGCACGGACGGCTATCCGCCGGAGGCGGCCGAGGACCCGATGCTGATGTTCAACCTGACCGACCAGGTCAGGGAACAGATCCAGCACACCCTGTACAAGCTGCTGGTCCAGCGCCGGTCGGTCTTCTTCTGAGCACCTCGCCCAGATATTCGCAGACAGAAGAAACGTTTATACGGCAACGAGGGGCGCCCTTCCCGAGAAGGAAGGGCGCCCCTCGTTCGCGTACCGCCTAGTTCGCGTCCTCGCCGTCGATGCCGAGACCGGGGAGCAGGCCCGGGAGCAGGGGCGGCAGGGTGACGTCGGGCTCGGTGATGGGCGGGCTGCTGGAGGACGGGGCGCTGCTGCCCGTGCTGTCCTGCGGCGGGTCGAGCAGGCCGCCGGTGCTGCCGCCGAGCAGTCCGTCGTCCGAGCTGTCGGAGCCCGCGGACCTGCTGGGGCTGCCGCTGCTGGACTGGCCGTCGGAGGTGCTGTTGCCGCTGCTGGGGGCCGCCGAGCGGCCCGTACCGGAGGAGGAGCCAGGGGAGGACGCTCCGGGTCCGCCCTGCCGCCCGCTGCCGCCGCCCCGGGCCGGGGGCTCGGGCAGCAGGGACTGGAGCGGGGCCACTTCTTCGTCTATGGCGGCGAAGACCGACGACACCTGCTCGCCGACGTCGCCGAGCTGGACGGGGAGGCGGTCGCGGAGGGCGCCCCAGGCGTCGCGGTTCGAGCTGGAGAAGTTGGACAGCGCCTGGATGGGGCCGAGGGAGTCCGGGTCGGCCTCGTAGACCGCGGAGAGCAGCCGGTGGCCCTCGGAGGCGTCGTGATGCATTCCGGACAGGGCGCGCCGGATCTCGCCGAGGGACTCGTGGTCGAGCGGGCCGCCGCGGTCGCGCTCCATCAGTCGACGGGCCTCGTTCAGCCGGGTGGAGGCCTGGTCGAGGTAGACCTGGCCGCGCTCGCGGTCGCCGTCGGCGAGGCCGCGCTTGAAGTCCTCGATGCCGCGCTTGAGGCCGTAGAGCGAGTCCCCGGGCAGGGCGTCGCCGCTGGCCGCGGCGACGCCGCCGAAGGCTCCGGCGGCCACCCCGACACTGAGGCCGCCCGCGGTGAGGCCCTTGGCGAGCCGGGACCGCGGGCGCAGCTTGCCCAGTGGGCTCGCCCGGTGTGCGCCCCGGGCCCGGTGGGAGCGCTGCTCCGGTACCGAATCCGCCCCGCCTCCTGCGCCCTCCAGCAGCATGGCCTCCATCGCGGCCACGAGCTGGGCCCGCTGGACGACCTTGACCTCGGGATCCAGCTCCGGTCTTGGCAGCTCGCCGAGACCCGAGGTGAGGGCCAACAGGCGGCCCTGCTCGGTCGGTTCCGCAGCTGCCGGGGCCGGTGCCGATCCTTCTGGCTGCTCGGCCGCCGTGCCCCGGTCGGACTGCTCCTCCAGGGCCTGGGCGAAGGCGTTCGCCCGCCGGTGCGCCGATACGTTCGCGATCACTGGCGGCACCTCCTCTCGTCATGACGGTCGACTCCCCAGGGGGTCCTGAGGGTTGCACGACCCGACCACATCCACACGATCGAGTGATCAGTGGCGGCCGGGTAGTGACCACAGGGAGCCTGCATCCCGCACAACGAGCGTCGCGGCACTTGGGTTACGGACGGCGGATGATCGGATCGGGGAGTCAACGGACTTTCACGGACAGCGAGTTGAACGCTACCGAGCGTGGGCGGTCAGCGGGCGTCGTCCGGCAGGAGCCGGGCTAGGGTGCGCACGGCCCGGTACTGGAGCGTTTTGATGGCGCCCTCGTTCTTGCCCATCACGCGGGCGGTCTCGGCGACGGACAGACCCTGGAGGAAGCGGAGCGTGACGCACTCCTGCTGCTGCGGGTTGAGCCGTCGTACGGCGTCGAGCAGGGCGGCGTTGGAGAGCGACTCCAGCACCGAGTCCTCGGGGGAGCGCTCGACCTCGTTGGCGTCGAGCATCTCGCCGGTGGTGACCTCCAGCCGGAAGCGGCTGGACTTGAAGTGGTCGGCGACAAGATTGCGGGCGATGGTGACGAGCCAGGCGCCGAAGTCCCGGCCCTGCCAGGTGAAGGTGCCGATCCGGCGCAGGGCCCGCAGAAAGGTCTCGCTGGTGAGGTCCTCGGCGGTGGCCTTACCTCCGACCCGGTAATAGATGTACCGATAGACGGTGTCGCTGTACTGGTCGTAGAGCCGCCCGAAGGCGTCGGCCTCGCCGGCCTGTGCGCGCTCCACGAGATCCATCATGCGGGCGCTGTCGCTGTCCGCGGCCGGGCGCCGGGTGGTCGTGGCACCGGCCGAGCGCCCCCGTCTGCCGACGGCGGCACCGCCGTCGGCGAGCGCGTAGCAAGGGCCGACGGGGGCGGCGGCTACGGCGAGTGCGGGGACGGCGTACGCGGTGGGGACGAAGCCGCGCAACAGGTCTTGGACCGTTGCGCGCAGCGTAGCCAGGCCCGAGGCGTCAACCCCGACGTGTGGGTACACGGGACTCCCAGAGGCAGAGCTTCCATCACGTGCAGTGCGGGACCGTTCACCCGTCGTAGCGACGGAGGGGTACCGGTTTGCGTCTGAGGAGAATAACGCTTCGTGCAGGCGCTGCTACACCCAGTTGCTCAAATCATCGATTACGTCGCTTCTGTAACCGATTGACGTCCGATCAAGTGCCGCACAGTGACCACTTGTTGATCAAAAACGATCGGCTTTCGGCCGGGTCCAGGGCGTGTTGTGGCCGTGTGCAGCCAAGGTGACTGGACAGGGCGTTGTGCGGGTACGACACCGTGATTGGCCGTGTTCGCCCGGCGTGGGCCGCTGTTGATCAGAGCTGTACGGAGCTGGACCGCGAACTACCGCTTGCGGCGGGACAGGGCGATCGCCGCCGCCGTACCACCGGCCACCGCGCCGACGCCCGCCGCGGCCGGGATGCCGACCTTCGCCGCCTTGCGGCCGGTGCGGTAGTCGCGCAGCCGCCAGTCCAGTTGACGGGCGTGCTTGCGGAGCTTGGTGTCCGGGTTGATCGCGTAGGGGTGGCCCACCAGGGACAGCATCGGGATGTCGTTGTGGCTGTCGCTGTACGCCGCGCAGCGGGTCAGGTCCAGGCCCTCCGCCGACGCGAGGGCGCGCACCGCCTCCGCCTTGGCCGGGCCGTGCAGCGGTTCGCCGACCAGCTTGCCCGTGTAGACGCCGTCCACCGACTCGGCGACCGTGCCCAGCGCACCGGTCAGCCCCAGTCGCCGCGCGATCACCTGCGCGATCTCCACCGGCGCCGCCGTCACCAGCCACACCTTCTGGCCCGCGTCCAGGTGAGCCTGGGCCAGCGCCCGGGTGCCCGGCCAGATCCGCTCCGCCATGTACTCGTCGTAGATCTCCTCGCCGATCGACTGGAGCTCGGAGACCCGATGCCCCTTCACGATCGACAGCGCGGAGTCCCGGGCCTCCTGCATGTGTTCCGGATCCTCGACCCCGGCGAGCCGGAACCACGCCTGCTGCCAGGCGAACTTGGCCAGGTCGCGGGTCTCGAAGAACTTCCGCTTGTACAGGCCCCGGCCGAAGTGGAACAGCGCGGCGCCCTGCATCACGGTGTTGTCCAGGTCGAAGAACGCGGCTGCCTTGTCGTCCCCGAGCACCGGGAACTCCGGTTCCTCCTCCGGCACTGTGTCGGGGACCGACTTGCGCGCGGCCTCCGCCGAGGCCTCGCCTGCCAACACGCTCCGCGCCGTGGCGGAGCGCCTACGAGGGGTGAGCCATCCGAGAGCGGCCATGGCGTGAGCATAGCCAGTTTGTTCGGTGCTTCCGGAGTCGAGAGGTTTGAAGGCTGTGAACTCTCCGCGACCGTGTCGTTAAAGAACTGATCCGGTCAGCGTGTTCTCCGACGGTTTTACGCGGGTCCGCCCGGCCGCCCGTCGGGCGAGAATGGCCGACATGACTCCCCTCTTCCGCCGCAGCGGGGCCAGGGCGCCCCAGGAGCGGCTCGTCACCCTCATCCGCAAGCCGGGCTGTCATCTGTGTGATGACGCACAGATCGTCATCGAGAAGGTCTGCGCCGATCTCGGGGTCCCCTGGGAGCAGAAGGACATCACCGAGGACCGCCAACTCCACGACGAGTACTGGGAACAGATCCCCGTGGTGCTCGTCGACGGGGAGCAGCACACCTTCTGGCGGGTGAACGAGGACCGCCTTCGCCGGGCACTGACCGACTAGTACAACTGGTCCGGCCGGTCGCTTAGGATCGATGGTGAAGTGGTCTTGGGGGCGGGATTGACGAGGGAAGTGTGCGGTTTTGCCTCCAGGAGAGACGCGCGTGACCCCGGTCACGTTGGCCGGGCAAATCGGACACCATCTTTGTGCACGCGTTCACAAAGACATAGCCTGCTTTCGACGGGGCGGTCTGGGGACGTACGACCGCCCACAGCCCCGCTCTACCCGCAGGAGCACCGTGGCAACTGGCCGAACTCACCGACCGGCGACCCGTAGCCGAGGGATTCCCGAGGCCACCGTCGCCAGGCTTCCGCTGTACCTCCGCGCGCTGACCGCACTGTCGGAGCGCTCGGTACCCACGGTCTCCTCCGAGGAGCTCGCGGCCGCGGCGGGGGTCAACTCCGCCAAGCTGCGCAAGGACTTCTCCTACCTCGGCTCCTACGGGACGCGCGGTGTGGGGTACGACGTCGAGTATCTCGTGTACCAGATCTCCCGCGAACTGGGGCTGACCCAGGACTGGCCGGTTGTGATCGTAGGAATCGGTAACCTCGGCGCCGCGCTGGCCAACTACGGCGGGTTCGCGTCCCGTGGTTTCCGGGTCGCGGCGCTGATCGACGCCGATCCCGCAATGGCCGGAAAGCCTGTCGCCGGGATCCCCGTGCAGCACACCGACGACCTCGAGAAGATCATCGAGGACAACGGCGTGTCCATCGGCGTCATCGCCACCCCGGCCGGTGCCGCGCAGCAGGTGTGCGACCGGCTGGTGGCCGCCGGGGTCACGTCCATCCTGAACTTCGCGCCGACCGTGCTGACCGTCCCGGACGGCGTGGACGTGCGCAAGGTCGATCTCTCCATCGAGCTTCAGATCCTCGCCTTCCACGAGCAGCGCAAGGCCGGCGAGGAGGCCGCGGCCAACGAGGGCGCCGGTGCGGTGCCCGCGGTGCGCGGTGACTCCGGCGACAAGGGACCCGACGGGGACGTACCCGCCGTGATGCCGGCATGAGTCTTCTCGTCGTAGGACTGAGCCACCGCAGCGCTCCGGTGAGCGTGCTGGAGCGGGCCGCGCTGAGCGCGGACGCGCAGATCAAGCTGCTTCAGGACACCGTCGCGGCGGAGCCGGCCGGCGAGGCCGCGGTGCTCGCGACCTGCAACCGGATCGAGCTGTACGCCGACGTGGACAAGTTCCATGCCGGTGTCGCCGAGCTGTCGACGCTGCTGGCTCAGCACAGCGGGGTGGGGCTCGATGAGCTGACGCCTTACTTGTACGTCCATTACGAGGACCGGGCCGTCCACCACCTGTTCTCGGTGGCCTGCGGTCTGGACTCGATGGTCGTCGGCGAAGGCCAGATCCTCGGGCAGATCAAGGACTCCCTGGCCCGGGCGCAGGATCTGCACACCGCCGGGCGGCTGCTGAACGACCTCTTCCAGCAGGCTCTGCGGGTCGGCAAGCGGGCGCACTCCGAGACCGGGATCGACCGGGCCGGCCAGTCGCTGGTCACCTTCGGGCTTGAGCAGCTCTCCGGTGGTACGGCTGTGCAGGACTGGGCGCGTGGGAAGTCCGCGCTCGTCATCGGCGCCGGGTCGATGTCCTCGCTGGCTGCCGCGACGCTGGTGCGGGCGGGGGTCGCGGAGGTCGTGATCGCCAACCGTACGGCTGATCGGGCCGAGCGGCTTGTGGAGATCCTCAACGAGGGCGGTACGGGCGGGGTGGCCCGTGCGGTGTCCATGGACGCGGTGCGGGATGAACTGACACGTGCCGATGTGGCGGTTTCCTGTACGGGGGCCACGGGGCTTGTACTGGGGTCCGAGATGATCGCGGCGGCGCTGAAGGGCCGTGGGGCGATTGCGCAGCCCGGCGCTTACGCGGCGCCGCCCTCTGTGGTTGCGGGGGCCGCCCAAGCGGCACGACTGCCCGCAGGCTCTGCCAACGAAGAGAACTGTCCGCTGGACCTCACTTCCATCCAGCCCGGCTTCTCCGTGATGGGTGAGGCAGCCGTCGCCGGTATGGACGCGGCCACGCTTGAGCAGCACGCCGCCTGGGTCGACAACGGGATTCCTCGGCCGTACAGCCCTGCCGACGAGACCGAGGCCATCGCCGCGCTCGCTGCCGCTGTTGCCACCGTCGGGCGGATTCCTGAGCGGCGTAAGCCTGAGGCGGTTGTCGAGGTGCCGCGGCCGGAGCCCGTGCTCTATCTGCTCGATCTCGCCATGCCTCGGGACATCGACGCCGCCGTGCATCGGCTCGGCGGGGTTCGGCTCGTGGACATCGAGTCGTTGGCCGAGGCTTCCGCCGACGCTCCCATGGCCGCCGACGTCGACCAGGTGCGGCGGATCGTCTCCGACGAGGTCGCCGCCTTCGGCGCGGCGCTTCGGGCCGCGCACATCACGCCCACCGTGGTCGCGCTGCGGACCATGGCCGCCGATGTCGTCGCCGGTGAGATCGCCCGGCTCGAAGGGCGGCTGCCGGGTCTTGACGACAAGCACCGCAGCGAGATCACCCAGACCGTGAAGCGCGTCGTGGACAAGCTCCTGCACGCGCCGACCGTACGGGTCAAGCAGCTCGCGGCCGAACCCGGCGGCGCCGGGTACGCGGACGCGCTGCGGACCCTGTTCGACCTCGACCCCGAGACGGTGGCCGCCGTCTCCCGGGCCGAGGACAGCACAGAGAAGCACGACCAGAACCGAGGGCCGGCATGAACGACAAGGCACTACGGCTCGGGACTCGGCGGAGCAAGCTCGCCATGGCCCAGTCCGGGCAGGTGGCGGACGCCGTGAGCCAGGTGACCGGACGGCCCGTCGAGCTCGTCGAGATCACCACGTACGGGGATGTATCGCGGGAGCACCTCGCGCAGATCGGCGGCACGGGTGTGTTCGTGACCGCGCTGCGCGACGCGCTGGTGCGCGGCGAGGTCGACTTCGCCGTGCACTCGCTGAAGGACCTGCCGACCACGCAGCCCGAGGAGCTGGCGCTGGCCGCCATTCCGCTGCGCGAGGACCCGCGCGACGTGATCGTCGCCCGGGACGCGCTGAAGTTCACCGACCTGCCGCGCGGGGCGCGCATCGGTACCGGTTCGCCGCGCCGCATGGCGCAGCTGAACGCGTACGCCCGCGCGCACGGCCTCGATATCGAGACGGTTGCGATCCGCGGGAACGTCGACACGCGGATCCGGTACGTGCACGATGGTGAGCTCGATGCGGTCGTGCTGGCCGCCGCCGGACTGAACCGGATCGGTCGCATCGACGAGGTGACCGACTTCCTGTCGGTCGACACGGTTTTGCCCGCCCCCGGCCAGGGGGCCCTGGCGATCGAGTGCACCGCGGACAACGCGGACCTCATCGCCGCGCTCGGTGAGCTCGACGACCCCTTCACCCGGGTCGCCGTCACCGCCGAGCGGTCACTGCTCGCCGCCCTGGAGGCCGGCTGCTCCGCCCCCGTGGGCGCGTTGGCCGACCTTTTGACTGACGGGCAGATTGTCAAGGAAATGCGCCTGCGCGGCGTCGTCGGCACGACCGACGGCACCCGCACGGTGCAGCTGTCCACCACCGGTCCCGTGCCCGAGACGCACGAGCAGGCGCTGGCACTCGGTCGCGAACTCGCCGCCGAGATGCTTGCGCAGGGCGCGGCCGGTCTGATGGGGGAGCGAGCACAGTGAGCCCCACCACCCTTCCCGCCGGCCTTGAACACGGGCACGTCACCTTCCTGGGTGCCGGACCCGGGGATCCGGGACTGCTGACTCTGCGCGCCGTTGAGGCGCTGGCGAACGCGGATGTTCTCGTCGCCGAGCACGAGGTGCTCGACGTCGTCCGCGTCCACGCCAGGACAGGCGTCGCCGTCGTGAACACGGATCCCTCTGCGGAGCCGGGTCCGGGCACAGGCACGCCTCAGCTGGCGGTTGTTGACGGCGCGTCAACAACCGCTGGTGCACCCGCTGTGCGGGATGCGGCACATCTTGTCATGGAGGCCGCGCGGGGCGGCAGGCGGGTCGTGCGTGCGGTGTCCGGGGACCCCGGGCTCGACACGTACGCCGCCGAGGAGATGCTGGCGTGCGCCGCGGCCGGGGTGCCTTTCGAGGTGGTCCCCGGTGTCGCGGCCGCGGTCGGTGTGCCCGCGTACGCCGGTGTGCCGCTGCGCGACGCGCACGGCGCGGATGTGCGGTTCGTGGACGCGCGGACGGCGTCGGACCGGTGCTGGACGGAGGTCGGTGCCTCGGACGGGACGGTCGTCGTCACGACGACGCTCGACTCCGTGGGCGCTGCGGCCGGTGAGCTGGTGGCCGCCGGTCGTAAGCCGGACACCCCGATGACGGTCACCGTCGCCGGTACGACCACGCGTCAGCGGACCTGGACCGCGACGCTCGGCACCATCGCGCAGACGCTGAAGCAGGCCAAGGTGCTGCCCTCGCCGGAAGGCGGGCGGCCGGTGATAGCCGTGGTCGGTGAGCGGTCCGCGGCGGCTCAGCGTGAGCAGCTGTCGTGGTTCGAGTCCAAGCCGCTCTTCGGGTGGCGGGTGCTGGTGCCGCGCACCAAGGAGCAGGCGGCTTCGCTCTCCGACCAGCTTCGGTCGTACGGGGCGGTTCCGCACGAGGTGCCGACGATCGCCGTCGAGCCGCCGCGGACGCCGCAGCAGATGGAGCGCGCGGTCAAGGGCCTGGTGACCGGCCGCTACGAATGGATCGCCTTCACCTCGGTGAACGCGGTCAAGGCGGTGCGCGAGAAGTTCGAGGAGTACGGGCTCGACGCGCGGGCGTTCGCCGGTATCAAGGTCGCCGCGGTGGGCGAGCAGACGGCGAAGGCGCTGATCGCGTTCGGTGTGAAGCCGGATCTCGTGCCGTCGGGCGAGCAGTCGGCCGCGGGTCTGCTGGAGGACTGGCCGCCGTACGACCCCGTCTTCGACCCGATCGACCGGGTGTTCCTGCCGCGGGCGGACATCGCCACGGAGACGCTGGTCGCCGGGCTGATCGAGCTCGGGTGGGAGGTGGACGACGTCACGGCCTACCGGACCGTGCGGGCGTCGCCGCCGCCGGCGGAGACGCGGGAGGCGATCAAGGGCGGTGGCTTCGACGCGGTCCTCTTCACCTCGTCGTCGACCGTCCGGAACCTGGTGGGTATCGCCGGTAAGCCGCACAACGTGACGGTGATCGCCTGTATCGGTCCCGCCACGGCGAAGACCGCCGAGGAACACGGGCTGCGGGTCGATGTGATGGCTCCGGAGCCGTCCGTGCACAAGCTGGCTGAGGCGCTGGCCGACTTCGGCGCGAAGCGGCGGGACGCGGCGGTGGAGGCCGGGGATCCGGTCACTCGGCCGAGTGAGCGTCGGCCGGGGGCGCGGAGGCGTCGTTCGACGACGTGATCTGACCTTGAGCCTTGGCCACACCTATGTCGGGGGAACGGTGTGGCCGAGGCTCAGTAGGTTTTTGGGGTCGTACCTGGTCTTCGTCTGCTGGAGGCGCTGGTAGACCTCGGGGGTCCAGGCTCGGGCCCGGTCCTCTGCGCTGCCCGGGGTGCCGTGGAGGTTGACCATGGTGCGGCCGGTGCCGTACGGGGACATCGCCGTGTACAGGGAGCGGGTGGCGTGTTCCACCGCCTCTGCCGCGGGGGGTGCGGCCAGGACTCCTACGGCTTCCAGCAGGTACTCGGCGTCACGGGAGCAGACCGCGTCGTCGATGGCGGCGGGGCGGGAGAGCGCGCCGCCCATGTGCCGGATCTCGATCATCAGCAGGGGGCAGTCCGGGACGTCGGGTCCTACCTCGGCGAGGAAAGTCTGCACCGCGTCCGGGGGCAGTTCGCGGAGCAGGGCGCAGGATTCGCGGGCGGGGAGTGGGTCCTGGGGGTCCAGGAAGATGCGGTCCACGGCTGTGTACGGCATGTCCTCCACCGTGTCGACGACTACCGGTGCGGCTGCGCGGAGCGGTGCGAGGAGGTTTTCGCCCTCTGCCGTGTCGCCGATCCAGGCCAGGCAGACTCGGGCCCAGAAGCCCCCTCGGAAGGGCTCGGGGATCTCCGGGAACGGGGGCAGTCTCAGCAGGCTGAAGGTGCTGTTCATCTGCGTCGGTACCGTGCGTGTCCAGTCCGCCCAGGTGCGTAGGAGGGGCTCGGCGTCCTGGCCCGCGCAGTAGATTCCGCCGCCGAGGATGTTCGACAGGCGGGGCAGCTCTGTGACCAGCGAGGTGACGACTCCTACGTTTCCCTTCCCGCCGCGTAGGGCCCAGAAGAGGTCGGCTTCGTGGTCCGCGTCTGCCTCGTACAGGGTGCCGTCGGGTGTGGCTACCTGGAATGAGCGGACCATGTCTGCTGCGTAGCCGTACGTCCGGCCCAGGACGGGGAGGCCGCCGCCGAGGGTGTAGCCGATGGCGCCCGCGTCGGTGGAGGAGCCGTTGAGGGCGGCGAGGCCGTGGGGGGTGGCGGCGTCGAGGACGTGCCGCCATTTCGCTCCCGCGGAGATCGTCGCGGTGTTTTCGTCCGGGTTGACGGTCACCTCGGTCATGCCGGCGGTGTTGATCAGCAGGCCGTGGCTGATGGGGAAGTTGGCGCCGTGGCCGGTGGCCTGTACGGCGACGGGGGTGTTGGTGGCGGATGCCCAGCGCAGGGCGGTGACGATGTCGTCGGGGCCTGTTGCGCGGATGACTATGTCCGGGGTGTGCAGGGCGGCGAGGTTGAAGCCGGTGACTGCTTCGGCGTAGTCGTCCTCGCCGGGGCGTAGGACCTGGCCGTGGATGTCCGAGAGGGCGAAGAGGTCGGGGGTGTCGTGGTGGCGGGCTGGGGCGGTCATGGGGTCCTCCGCGGTGGGCTTACGGAGGGACGGCGGCGGTCGGGGGGCGGCCGTCGGGGTCCTGGGTTCGTGTTCTTCCAGGATGGCCTGTGGGGGTGGGCTGTGCAGGTTGGTGGGTACGGGTTCGCTGGGGTTGCCGTAGGGGTAGGCGCAGCTACGTAGCTGCGCACGTTCTCTCGTGCCGTGTGGCCGACATTGCGTCGGCATCGGGGTGGGTGGGGCGGGCGTAGCGTAGGCGGTATGACGACGTATGGATCCTTTCCCGGTACTCGGCCGCGGCGGTTGCGGGGCAGTGTGGCGATGCGGCGGATGGTTGCCGAGACTCGGTTGGACCCCGCGGACTTCATCCTTCCTGCGTTCGTGCGGGAGGGCGTCAGCGAGCCGGTGCCTATTGCCGCGATGCCCGGGGTTGTGCAGCACACTCGGGACAGTTTGAAGAAGGCCGCCGCGGAGGCTGTTGCCGCCGGGGTTTCCGGGATCATGTTGTTCGGGGTGCCGGAGGAATCCAAGAAGGATGCTCTGGGGACCGCCGGGACCGATCCCGATGGGATTCTTCAGGTTGCTCTGCGGGATGTTCGTGCCGAGGTGGGGGACGAGCTTCTTGTGATGTCCGATCTGTGTCTCGACGAGACCACTGATCACGGGCACTGCGGGGTGCTTGACGAGCACGGGCGGGTCGACAACGACGCCACTCTCGAGCGGTATGCCGAGATGGCTCAGGTCCAGGCCGACGCCGGTGCCCATGTCGTCGGGCCCAGCGGGATGATGGACGGGCAGATCGGGGTCATTCGCGACGCCCTCGATCAGATCGGGCGGGAGGATGTCGCGATCCTGGCCTACACCGTCAAGTACGCCTCCGCCTTCTACGGTCCGTTCCGGGAGGCTGTTGGCTCCTCGCTCAAGGGGGACCGCAAGACCTACCAGCAGGACCCCGCCAACGTACGGGAGTCCATGCGGGAGTTGGCCCTCGATCTGGAGGAAGGGGCCGACATGGTGATGGTCAAGCCTGCCGGGCCCTATCTCGACGTCCTTGCGCGGGTCGCCGACGCTGTCGACGTGCCGGTTGCCGCCTATCAGATCTCCGGTGAGTACTCCATGATCGAGGCCGCCGCCGAGAAGGGCTGGATCGATCGGGATCGGGCCATTCTGGAAGCCCTCACCGGGATCAAGCGGGCCGGCGCCCGGAACATCCTCACCTACTGGGCCACCGAAGTGGCCCAGAAGCTGCGGTAGTTCACGTCAGGGCGGTTCAGTTCAGGGCGTCCTCCGGGTCCGTCTGCCAGTACGTCACCGTCAGCGAGCTGTCGTAGTACACGCCCTTCGCCGGCAGGCTCGGGAGCGCCGCGGCGCCGCCCTCGCTGTTCGGGGTCCTGCCCTGGAACATGACCGTCAGCTTCTTGGCGGTCATCCCGCCGTCCCCGCTGCCGTCGGCCGCGCTGAGCAGCACGCCCGCGTAGCCGGAGTCACCGGGGGCCAGGGTCGGCACCGCCTGGGGCTTGCTCTCCGGCCGGGCCTGCGGCGCCCACTGCATCTCGTCGAAGCGCAGCACCGGGTAGTACATCAGCGAGCACGGCTTCGAGCCGGTGTTCGTCACCGTCAGCAGCATGTGGTTCAGGGGGCGGGACACCGTCTGGGCGGTGACCTTGGTGTTCGAGCCGTTGCAGATGGCCGGCTGCTCCGAGGACGCGGCGGGCTCGTTCGAGTCCGAGGGCTCGGAATCGTCCGACTCGTTCGTCTGCTGCGGCTCCGGGGCGGACTCTCCATCCGGCCGTTCTGTCTGCTCCGTCTGGTCCGTCTGCGAAGGCTGCGTTGCCGTCGGCTTCGCCGCGCCCTCGTCTTCGGCGCCTGTGCCGTTGTCGCACGCGGTCAGGGCGAGGGTGGCGAGGGCTGCGCCCGTGGCGGCGAGCAGGCGGGCGTGGCGGAAGGTGCGCATGGCTGGTTCCTTGTCCGTGTCTACGGGGCTCTGCTGTGGATGAGGAGAGCTTGTGCGATCTTTTGTCCCGGGCGCAGCCACCGTTGGGGGATACGGGACACTGGAACGCCTGCGATGCGTCTGACGTGGGGAAACACCTTTCCCCTGGAACGGGGGAATGGGATGACGGGGGACGGGTTCGCCGCGTTTCTGCGGGAGTTGAAGGACCGTTCCGGGCTCAGCTACGGGGTGCTCGCCAAACGGCTGCACATGAGTACGTCGACACTCCACCGGTACTGCAACGGGGATGCCGTACCTACTGATTACGCGCCCGTCGAACGGCTCGCCCGGCTCTGCAAGGCATCTCCGGAGGAGTTGGTCGAGCTGCATCGGCGTTGGGTGCTGGCCGATGCGGCGCGAGGGAAGAGGGCGGCGGATGCGACGCCGCCAACGGTCGTAGAAGTCGAGGAAGTTGCAGAGGCCGCGGAAATTGCAGAAGCCGCGGAGGTCGCAGAAGTCGTAGAACCTGAGACCGGCCCCGCGCCTCGTCGCCGTCCCCGCCTCCCTCGCCGTACCGCCGTCCTCGCCGGAGTCGCGCTCGCCGCCGTTCTCGCCGGAGTCGCCTTCGCCGTAAGCCCGTTCAACGGTGACGACAGCCGCAACGGCGGTACGAGCGACGCCGGTCGGCGAAGTCCCCTCGGCGCTGCGGCGTCCCGTGACGTCCCCCCGTCGCCGGACAAGTCCTCACCGTCCGCCTCCCCGTCCCCCTCCAAGAGCACCGGCGCCGACAAGAGCACCCCGCCCGCGGCGCCGCCCTCCGCGAGCCGTTCGCAGAGCGACTCCGTGCCGCTGACCGTCACCACCCGGCCGTACGCCTGGGAAGGCCCCTGTTCCCAGCACTACTTGATCGACCGGGAGGCGGCCAAGGTGCCTCCGCCGCCGTTCGAGCAGGAGGCGCCTGCCTGGGTCGGGGCGCATGGGGCGGTGTCGGCGAAGGAGCAGTTGGTGACGCTGACCGTGCAGGGGACCGGGGCGGAGACCGTGGTGCTGGACAGCCTGACCGTGCGCGTTGTCGCCAAGGACACGCCGCTGCCCTGGAACGACTACGTCATGGGTGTCGGCTGTGGCGGCAATGTGCCTACCCGCCCCTTCTCCGTCGCCCTGGACGCGGCTCGTCCGGTCGTGGTGGCCGGGGCTGGGCAGCGGGACTTCCCGTTCTCGGTGAGCGAGTCGGATCCGGAGGTCTTCCGGATCACCGCCGACGCCTCGGCGTACGACGTGCGTTGGGTGCTGGAGCTGGCCTGGTCCAGCGGCGGCCGGAGCGGCAAGCTCGTCCTCGATGACGGGGGTGAGCCGTTCCGTACGAGCGGCAACAACGGCCGTCCGGCGTACGAGTTCCCGCTCGGCGGGGAGAAGTGGCTCCCGTCGAGTGGCGAAGGCTCCTAAGGCTGCTCTTGCTGGACGCCGGTCGACGGGCCTTCGTCGCGCAGGCCCTTGCCGTCCTCGCAGCCGGTGAGGGCGCCTGCCAGCACGCCCAGCAGGACTGTCGCGGCTATCAGACGCAAACGCAGACGCAGGCGCAGGCGCAGGCCTGGGCGTAGGCGCAGTGCGGACATGGCGGGCCCTTTCGAGGACGGTTCCGGGGGAGGTCTCAGCGTGCGATGCGCGTCGGCGCGGAAGCCAGCTTCGCGCGGGAATTCGGGACGCGGGACGGATGGAATGGGCTCTGACCTGCACGGATATGACATCCCGGGAGGGTGGGTCGGGACGCTGGAAGCGGTGCGGCCGCGTCCGTATCGTGAAAAGCTCCTTGTAGACGGCACTTAGTTGCCTAGGGTGCGGGCAACAGCCGTGTCGCGTATTCGAGGAGCCGCCGCATGATCGTTGTCGAGCCCGCGCCCGTTCCGCCGCTCGCTGCGCGGGCCCGGTCCGTCGGTGGTTCACCGGTACGGGACATCCTGGCCGTCACCGCCCGCCCCGAGGTGATCAACTTCGCGGGTGGGCTGCCGGCGCCGGAGCTGTTCGACGTGGACGGGATCGCGGCGTCCTACCGGGCGGTCCTCGCCGAGGTGCCAGAGCGGGCGCTCCAGTACTCCACGACCGAGGGCGAGCCGAGTCTGCGGGCCGCGCTCGCCGACCGTACGTCCGTCCGAGGGCTCCCCACTGACGCCGACGACGTCCTGGTCACCACCGGTTCACAACAGGCGCTGTCCCTCCTCGCCACCGCGCTGCTGGAACCGGGTGACGTAGTCCTCGTCGAAAGTCCCTGTTATCTGGCGGCACTTCAGGCCTTCGCCTTCACCGGCGCCCGGGTGGTGGCCGTGCCCGGCGACGGGGACGGCGTCGATCCCGCCGCGCTGGAGGAGCTGGTGGTACGGGAGCGGCCCAAGTTGCTCTACACCGTCCCCACCTTCCAGAACCCCACCGGACGCACCATGCCCGCCGACCGCCGGGCCGCCGTCGCCTCCGTCGCCGCCCGGCACGGGCTGTGGCTCGTCGAGGACGACCCGTACGGCGAACTGCGCTTCGAGGGCGAGCGGGTGCCGTGGATCGCCGCGCATCCGGGTGCCGAGGACCGTACCGTCCTGCTCGGCTCCTTCTCCAAGGTCATGGCACCCGGTCTGCGGCTCGGCTGGCTGCGGGCCCCGGCGGCGCTGCGTCGCGCGTGCGCGGTCGCCAAGCAGGCGGCGGATCTGCACACCCCGACCGTCAACCAGCTCGCCGCGGCACGGTACTTGGCCGACCGGGACCTCGATGCCCACGTGGCGCGGGTGGCGCGGGTCTACGGCGAGCGGCGCGACGCCATGCTGGCGGGGCTGGCGGACGCGCTTCCGCCGGGCTCGACCTGGAACCGTCCGGAGGGCGGCATGTTCCTCTGGGCCCGGCTGCCGGAGTCGTACGACACGGCTGCGCTGTTGGCGCAGGTGGTGCGGCAGGACGTTGCCTACGTGCCGGGCGCGCCCTTCTACGCCGGTGACCCCGATCGCTCGACCCTGCGCCTGTGCTTCGTCACGGAGACGCCGGAGCGGATCGGGGAGGGGTTGCGGAGGTTGGGGCGGGGACTGGGGGACTAGGACCGAAGTCCCGGGGCCGATGCGGCTGGGGACCGCCGACGGGGCCCGGGTGGCTGCCTAGGGTTGGGGCATGTCCGACACTGTGGAGTTCGACCTTGACGCGTATCTCGGCCGGATCGGCTGGGAGGGGGGACGCGGGGCCGATCTGGGCACCCTGCGGGGCGTTCACCTGGCGCATTCCCGGGCCATTCCGTTTGAGAACCTGGATGCGTTCGGGGGTTCGGCGCCCTCGCTCGATCTCGGGGATCTCATGGCCAAGTTGGTGTACGGGCGCCGCCGCGGGGGGTACTGCTACGAGCACAACACGCTCTTCCGTACCGCCCTGGAGGCCCTCGGCTTCCAAGTGACCGGCCTCGCCGCGCGTGTTGTGCTCGGGGCCGAGCGGCCCGAGAGTCGCCCTCGCGCCCATATGACCTTGCTCGTTCACGTCCCTGGTGACCCGCAGCCCTACCTCGCCGACGTCGGCTTCGGGTCGATCGGCGCGCTGCTGGAACCGGTGCCGCTGACCGCCGACGTGGAGTTCCGGGGCGCGGGCCGTCGGCACCGGCTCGTCCATGCCCCGCACCACGGGCCGCTGGAGCTGTGGGTGCTTCAGGCGCACGACGGGAAGGGCTGGGAGCCGCAGTACGCCTTCACTCTTGATCCCTTCGAGGCGCCCGACTACGAGGTCTTCAACTGGCATGTGGGCGCCAACCCGCGCTCGCCGTTCACCCAGAACCGGTACATCCAGCGTGTGACCGCCGAACGGCACATCCTGCTGTACGGCGAAGTCCTCACCGAGACGACGTTCGCCGACGGGACTGTGCATCAGCGCAAGGTCGCGGAGGATGACGTCGAGCGGCTGTTGGCGGAGGAGTTCGGCATCGAACTCTGACCGGTGGCGTGGGCGTCCACGCACTCCCTTCTGCCTTCGGTGGGCCGGAAGCACGCCCGGACCGTGGCGCCTGGGCGCGTCGCGGTCATGGGGGTGTAGACGTACGACTCCGCGTCGATGGCGTCCTTGATCCGGGTCGACTGGGTCCGGCCGCCGCCGCCCGCGCTGACCTCCAGACGGTCGCCGACCCGCGTGCCCCACATCCGGGCCCAACTGGTCCCGCACGCCTCGTTGTAGCGCAGTGCCACCCAGGCGCCGGAGGCCGTTCGGTGCTCGGAGAGGTTGGCGGGGCTCTTGCCGCAGCCCATGTGCATGGGGTCCTGGCCCTCGCAGGCTGCGGCTCGGCAGCGGGGGCCGGTGGGGGAGGGGGAGGCGGAGGGGGCGTTGTCCTCGCTGGGGAGGAGAAGGGCGAGCGCCGCTGTCCCTACCGCGGCGAGCAGTACGGCGGAGGCGGCCAGGAGTGGGGTGCGTCGGCGGGGGATCGGATGCGGCGGGTCCGGTTTCGGGTTCGGGGTCGGTGTCTCCCGTGCCCTGCCGCTCCACTCCGACTCCGCGATCTCCCACAGCGCCAGCAGCCGGCCCTCCGGTTCCCGGGCGATCCGGCACAGGTCCTGGACGGCCTGCCGGGGTGGCAGTGTTCTGCCGTTGAGGTAACGCTCCCAGGAGGACTTGCTGTACGTCGTCCGGTCCGCGAGCGCCTTCAGGCTCAGGCCGGTGCGGGACCGTAACTCCCGTAGCTCGGCGGCCAGTCGGGCGGGCGTCACGTGCGCAGCGCCTTCCAGGTGTGCGGGCCGATGATGCCGTCCACGACCAGATCCTCCCGGCGCTGGATCCGCTTGACCGCTCCTTGCGTCAACGGGCCGTAGATACCGTCGATTTCCCCCGGCGGGAATCCGGCCCGCAGCAGCAGACACTGCGCCTCCGCGACCTCGGGCCCGGCGTGGCCGTACGCCAGGATCGCCTCCCGCGTACGGCTGTTGCCCGCGTACCAGAGGCCGTCCGGGCCCCGCTCCACCCGGCACTCGTACGTCCGCTTCGATGCTGACGCGGATCGGGGCGGCGGTGAGGGTGCCGCCGGATTCTCGCCGCCGTCCGTGAATCGCACTATCAGCACCACCGAGGCGGCGACGGCCACCACCAGGGCCACCGTCCCTGCCACGAACGCAGCGCGCAGCGGCCGGCCGTGCGACCGCTCCGGCTCCGCCTCCGGTTCCGGTGTGGTGCGTCGGCTCCATGCCTCCGCTGCGACCTCGTGCAGGGCGAGCAGCCGGTCCGGGTCGTCGCCGGCGGTCCGGGCCATCGCCTCCACGGCCTCCCGGGGCGGCAGCGAACGGCCGCCCAGATACCGCTCCCAGGACTTCGCGCTGTACCCGGTCTTCGCGGCCAACTGCCGCAGGCTCAGCCCGCTGTGGTCCTTCAGCCGGCGCAGGCGTATCACCAACTGGCGCACCGGCGTGCTGAGTTCGGCGGGCAGCTCTTTCCAACGCGACATGCCTGAAATCACGGACGAGGACGGTGCGTGGTTCCGGGGGCGGTACGGAACCGGCCACCCGGCGTCCCGCCGTACCGTCCCGGCGGCCGGTGTCCCCGCAGGTCAGCGCGCGGGACGTCCCGGGACGCCGTCAGCTGCCCGGCGAGGCTGGCGGCCCTCGCTCCCCGGCCCGCAGTCTCGATGGCAACCGAACGCCGACCGACCAGCGAAGGGGGAAGGCAATGCGAGCAGTGACGAGGACCCTCGTCGGAGCGGGCACCGCCGTGGGGATCGCGGTGGGAAGCCTGGCGGCAGCGGGCACCGGCGCCGCGGCCACCGCACAGGACACCAAACCGGCGGTGGCCGCCGAGAGCGTGGCGCCGCTCGCCGTGAACAACCTCGGCCTGAGCAAGGCGCAGGCCAAGAACCTCCAGCGTGTGCTCCACCGGGACTGGGGCTACCCGGGTCCGATCGACGGCCTGCTCGGCACCCAGAGCTGGCAGGCGATGCAGCGCTATCTGAAGAAGCACTGGCAGTACCGCGGCCCGATCGACGGCATCGTCGGCAGCGGCACCGTCAAGGGTCTCCAGCGGATGCTCAAGCAGCACTACGGCTATCGGGGCGCCATCGACGACATCGCCGGTCCGCAGACCAAGGCGGCGTTCAAGCGGTTCGCCAACGACCACGGCTGAGCCGGCGTCGCCTGAATACGCCGCGGCCCGTCCTCCCGCGGGGGAGAGGACGGGCCGTGTGTCCTACAAGGACTAGAGCCGCTCGGGGGTCCGGATGCCGAGCAGGGCCATGCCCTGGTGCAGGGTCCGGGCGGTGAGGTCGCAGAGGAAGAGGCGGTTCTCCTTCTGCTCCTCGGTGTCGGCCTTGAGGACCGGGCACTGGTCGTAGAACGTCGTGTACAGCGAGGCCAGCTGGTACAGGTACGCGGCCAGCTTGTGCGGCGCGTACTCGGCGGCCGCCTCGAAGACCGTGCCGCCGAAACCGTCCAGGTGCAGGCCCAGCGCCCGCTCCGCCGGGGCGAGTTCCAGCTCGGGGTGCGCGGCCGGCTTCGACTCGCCCGCCTTGCGCAGGATCGACTGGATCCGGGCGTACGCGTACTGGAGGTACACGGACGTGTCGCCGTTCAGCGACACCATCTGGTCCAGGTCGAACTTGTAGTCCCGGTTCGGCGACGTCGACAGGTCCGCGTACTTCACGGCGCCGATGCCGACCTGCGCGGCCCGCTCCTGGATCTCGTCCTCGGTGAGGTCCTGCGACTTCTCCCGGACGACCTCGGCGGCCCGCTGCACCGCCTCGTCCAGCAGGTCCTCCAGCCGCACCGTCTCGCCCTCACGCGTCTTGAACGGCTTGCCGTCCGCGCCGAGGACCGTGCCGTAGCCCATGTTGTGGGCGGTGACCTCGTCGGTCAGCCAGCCCGCCCGGCGGGCCGTCTCGAAGACCATCTTGAAGTGCAGCGACTGGCGGACGTCCACCACATAGAGCAGGGACGTCGCGTGCAGGTCGGTGACCCGGTTGCGGATCGCGGTCAGGTCGGAGGCCGCGTAGCCGAAGCCGCCGTCCGCCTTCTGCACGATCAGCGGCACCGGCTGGTCGTCCTTGCCGCGGATCTCGTCGAAGAACACCACGAGCGCGCCCTCGGAGCGCACCGCGACGCCCATCTCCTCCAGGAGGCGGGCGGTCTCCGGCATGCCGTCGTTGTACGCCGACTCGCCGACGATCTCGTCGTCCCGGATCTCCATGTCCAGCTTCTCGAAGACGGAGTAGAAGTAGACCTTCGACTCGTCCACGAACTGCTGCCACAGCTCCAGGGTCTCCTTGTCGCCGGACTGGAGGGCGACGACCCGCTTCCGGGCCCGCTCCTTGAAGGCGTCGTCGGAGTCGAACACGGCACGCGAGGCCTTGTAGACCCGGTTCAGGTTGCTCATCGCCTCGGCACCGTCGACCTCGGACGCCGGGGTCAGCTCGCCCGGGTTCTCGATCAGGTGCTGGATGAGCATGCCGAACTGGGTGCCCCAGTCGCCGATGTGGTGCCGGCCGATCGTCTTCTCGCCGGTGAAGTCGAGCATGCCGCGGAGGGCGTCGCCGATCACCGCGGAGCGGAGGTGGCCGACGTGCATCTCCTTGGCCACGTTCGGCTGGGCGTAGTCGATGACCGTGATGCCAGCGTTCGCCTTCAGCGGCACGCCGAGGCGGTCGTCTGCGGCACGGGCGGCGAGGGTCTCGGTGATCGCGCTGTCGGCGACGGTGACGTTCAGGAAGCCGGGGCCTGAGACCTCTACGTCCTTGATCACGTCGCCGGTGACGATGTTGCCGACTACCTGGGTGGCCAGCTCCCTCGGGTTGGCCTTCGCCTTCTTGGCCAGCGCGAGGATTCCGTTGGCCTGGAAGTCGGCACGGTCACTGCGTCGCAGCAGAGGGTCCGCGTCAGCCTCCGGCAGGGAGGCGGACAGGGCGGACGTGAGGCGCTGGTTGACGAGATCGGTGAGCGACGTGACCGAGGCCATTAGGTGGGAGCCGTTCTCCTCGTGGGATGGGTAGACGGAGTCAGTATTTCATGGGGGGTAAAGGGGATTTTCCGCGTGCGGGCGGGTGGGGGCTGGTCGCGCAGTTCCCCGCGCCCCTGAAAACCAGGCGGCTGCGCCGCCTGGACGCCGCCTAGACTTGGGGCGCAGCCCTTTTGACCGTACTGGCTGCCCTGGAGAAAGAAGGACGTGCCGATCGTGGCTCAGAGCACCGAGATCACCGACTGGGTCTCCCGTTTCGCGGATGAGGTCATCGAGGAGTCGGAGCGTCGGGCCCCGGGCAAACCGGTCGTCGTCGCGTCCGGTCTGTCCCCGTCCGGGCCGATTCACCTGGGCAATCTCCGTGAGGTGATGACGCCCCACCTCGTCGCGGACGAGATCCGGCGGCGCGGGTACCAGGTCCGGCACCTGATCTCTTGGGACGACTACGACCGCTACCGCAAGGTGCCGGCCGGGATCGCAGGCGTCGACGAGTCGTGGGCCGAGCACATCGGCAAGCCGCTGACCTCCGTCCCGGCGCCGAAGGGCTCCGCGTACCCGAACTGGGCCGAGCACTTCAAGGTCGCGATGGTCGACGCGCTCGCCGAGCTGGGCGTGGAGTTCGACGGGATCAGCCAGACCGCGCAGTACACCTCCGGGGTGTACCGCGAGCAGATCCTGCACGCCATGAAGCACCGTGGCGACATCGACGCGATCCTCGACCAGTACCGGACCAAGAAGGCCCCCGCGAAGAAGCAGTCGCAGAAGCCGGTCGACGAGGCCGAGCTGGAGGCCGCCGAGGGGTCGGGCGCGGCCGCCGAGGACGACGGGTCCTCCGGCTCCGCCGGGTACTTCCCGTACAAGCCGTACTGCGGCAACTGCGAGAAGGACCTGACGGCGGTCACCTCCTACGAGGACGAGACCACCGAGCTGTCGTACACCTGCACGGTGTGCGGCTTCGCCGAGACCGTGCGGCTGAGCGAGTTCAACCGCGGCAAGCTGGTGTGGAAGGTCGACTGGCCCATGCGCTGGGCCTACGAGGGCGTCGTCTTCGAGCCGAGCGGTGTCGATCACTCGTCTCCCGGGTCGTCGTTCCAGGTCGGCGGGCAGATCGTCGGGATCTTCGGCGGCAAGCAGCCGATCGGTCCGATGTACGCCTTCGTCGGCATCTCCGGGATGGCGAAGATGTCGTCGTCGCGGGGCGGGGTGCCCACGCCCGCGGACGCCCTCCAGATCATGGAGCCGCAGCTGCTGCGCTGGCTGTACGCCCGGCGCCGCCCGAACCAGTCCTTCAAGATCGCCTTCGACCAGGAGATCCAGCGGCTGTACGACGAGTGGGACAAGCTCGACGCCAAGGTCGCCGACGGGTCGGTGCTCCCGGCGGACGCCGCCGCGCACTCGCGTGCGGTGCGCACGGCGGGCGGTGAGCTGCCGCGCACGGACCGGCCGATGCCGTACCGGACGCTCGCGTCCGTCGCCGACATCACCGCCGGGCATGAGGACCAGGCGCTGCGGATCCTGTCCGAGCTGGACCCGTCGAACCCGCTCGCGTCCCTGGACGAGGCCCGGCCCCGTTACGACAAGGCCGAGGCCTGGATCAACACGCACGTGCCCGCCGACCAGCGGACCATCGTGCGGTCCGAGCCCGACGCCGAGCTGCTGAAGTCCCTCGACGAGGCGTCCCAGCGTTCGCTGCGGCTGCTGCTCGACGGGCTGGCCTCGCACTGGTCCCTGGACGGCCTGACGCACCTCGTCTACGGCGTCCCCAAGGTCCAGGCCGGCTTCTCGGCCGACGCCACGCCCAAGGAGCTCCCGCCGGAGATCAAAACGGCCCAGCGCACGTTCTTCGCGCTGCTGTACCACCTGCTGGTCGGCCGTGACACCGGTCCGCGACTGCCCACGCTGCTGTTGGCGGTGGGGCAGGAGCGGGTGCGGGCGCTGCTCGGGGAGTAGACGGTACGCATGAAGAAGGGGCCCTCCGTTGGCGGAGGGCCCCTTCTTCATGGGTTACGCGATGTGCTCGTCCGCCAGTTCCGCGTTGAGGCGGTTGGAGAAGCGGTTGACCATGCGCTTGGCTTCCGCCTCGGGGAGGGAGACGCCGTAGGTCGCCTCTACGTCGGCCATGAAGCCGCGGGGGGTGGGGGCGCCGTTTCCGCTCTTTATCGACTCGCGGAAGACCTGGTAGAAGGCGTCCTCGTCCGGTTCGGCGGGTAGCGTGCCGCCGCCCTCGCCCAGCTCGCGGGTTCGGCCGGGGGCCACGGGAATGGGGAAGCTGCCGGTTTCCTCCGGGGAGGGTTCCGGGGCCGGGGGCTCTTCCTCGTGCCACTCTTCGTAGCTCGGGTCGTACGCGGGGTCGTAGCCGCCGTGGTACTCGATTTGTTCCGGGTGCCTTGCGTGGAGCCAGGGGCTTTCTTCCGGCTCGGGCTCGTAATCGAAGTGCTCGGGGTACTGGTTCGCGACCAGTTGGGGGCGCTGCTCGCTGTGAGGTGCGCCTTGCATTGGGACGGGCGCCGCCCCAGCGGCACGACTGCCCGCAGCTACGGCGGCATCCGCGGGGATCACCGCTGGTTCTATGCCTGCCGCCGCCAAACCTGCCGGCGCCGTTTCCGCCAACGGGACTCCGTACCTCGCCAGCCTCAGTGGCATCAAGGACTCCACCGGAGCCTTGCGGCGCCAGGCTCGGCCGTAGCGCGAGCGGAGGCGGGCCTGGTAGACGAGACGTTCCTGCTCCAGCTTGATGACCTGCTCGTAGGAGCGGAGCTCCCAGAGCTTCATGCGGCGCCACAGGAGGAACGTCGGGACCGGGCTCAGGAGCCAGCGGGTGAGGCGGACGCCCTCCATGTGCTTGTCCGCGGTGATGTCCGCGATGCGGCCGATCGCATGGCGGGCCGCTTCCACCGACACCACGAACAGGATCGGGATCACCGCGTGCATGCCGACGCCCAGCGGGTCCGGCCAGGCCGCCGCGCCGTTGAAGGCGATGGTGGCGGCCGTCAGCAGCCAGGCCGTCTGGCGCAGCAGCGGGAAGGGGATGCGGATCCAGGTCAGCAGCAGGTCCAGGGCCAGCAGGACGCAGATGCCCGCGTCGATGCCGATCGGGAACACATAACTGAAGTTCCCGAAGCCCTTCTTGAGAGCCAGCTCACGGACGGCCGCGTACGAACCGGCGAAGCCGATACCGGCGATGATCACTGCGCCGAACACGACCACGCCGATGAGAACGCGGTGTGTCCGGGTCAGTTGCGGTGGCCCGGCCACTCGTCTTCCCCTCCCCTTGCGTGTTGTTGCGCGCAACAGGGTGGCACATGTGTGCGGCGCACGTGTTGCCGGAGGGTCAGCTCTTCGCCGTCGCCTTCTTGGACGGGGACTTTGACGCCGACTTGGACGGGTTCGCGCCAGCCGTGCCGTCGTCCGAGCCGCCGTCCGTGCCGTTGGCCTTCGTCACCGCGGTCACCGCCTCCTTCGTGGCCTGCTTGGCCAGCTTCGTGAGGGTGTCCGCGCTCGGTGTCTTCTCCCCGGCGAGACCGGCGCCGTTGTAGTCGAGAGTGATGACGACGTTCTCGACGCGGGCCACGATCGTCTGCTGCTTGAAGGCGCCTTCCTTCTTCTTCAGGTCGTAGCGCACCGCCGTGGCCTCGTCGCCCGTCCCGGTGACCGGCTCCGACTTGACGTTCTTCGCGCCCTCCACCGCCTGGACGTCCTTGACCTGCTTGGCGTAGTACTCCTGGGCCAGCTTGTCGCCCGAACCACGGGTGACGTCCGACTCGAAGCGCAGCAGCGAGACATTCAGCCAGCGGAACTGCGAACCGTCCACGCCGTTGTTGTCCAGGCTGCTCCAGGAGCAGCTGGCGCGCGTCGAGGTGTCGTTGGACGCGCCCTCCTTGCCGGACTTGCCCGCCTTCGGCACGAGATCGCCGAGAGTGTCGCCCGACAGTACGTCACACGCCTCGGGCAGCTTGTTGTACGCGGCCGCCTGCACCGTGGGCGACGGGCTCGCCGACGTCGAGGTCTCGGCACCGGAGTTCTTGCTCGCGCTGTCCGAGCCGGAGTCCGAGGAACAGCCTGCGGCTATCAGCATCACCGGGACGGTGGCGGCGCCGAGAAATACCCGGCTCAGGCGCTTCGCTCGCTGGTTGAGCTGCTCTCGCTGTGCTGGTCGCTGCATGGTTCCTTCACTCATCGCGCTGCTCGTGCTCCTGCGGTCGGATCGGGTCCGAGGGGCCACGGTACGCGGTGAGCAAGCCGTGTGTTTCTCTTTCGCCGTCTTCACAAACGGCCTCGGACGGGGCTCAGTCGGCCAGCGTGTCCGCCAGCTCGGCCGCCAGATTCAGCGCCCTGTCCTGCATTTCCTTGCTGTCCGGGACCACGCCGACGGTGGCCGGCTGCTCCTCGTACTGGATGGTCACGATGACGTTGGACGTGCGGAACGCCACAGTCACCGTGCGCTGCTGGGCCGTCGAACCGGCGCTGCTCACCACATCGTTCACGAACGCCTCGTCACCGAGGTCGTCCAGCAGGCGGGGCCGGAGGTCGGTGGGGGTGGCGGACGGAGAAGGAGAAGAAGAGGAAGAGGAGGGGGAGGCGGAGCCCGAGGGGGATACGGAGGCCGATGCCGCGTCGGTCGGGGTGCTGGTCGCCTCGTCCACCGCCTCCGTGTCCGAGACCGTCGGCTCCGGGAGGTCGGCCTCGGTGCGCAGCGTCGCGAAGACCTGCTCGGCCTGGCTGTCGTCGCTGACGGCGTTGTCGTAGGACACGACCCGCTCGAAGTCGATGAAGAGATGGTCGGTGGCGTCGGCCGACTCCACCTTCCAGCGGCAGCCGACCTTGCGGTCGGTGTCGTAGGTGACGGTCGCGGTGCCCTCGTACGCCTTCTCGCGCTGGTCCTCGTCGGCGATCTGCGGGATGCCGGGCAGCAGGGTGTCGAGGGTGTCCGGGTCGACCGCGCCGCAGGGTTCCGGCAGGGTGCGGTACCGGCCGGGCTCGGCCGCCGCCGTCGCCGTACCGGAGTCGCCGGGGTTGGAACCGTCCGTCGGGCCGCCGTCCGCGGAGCTTCCGGTGCAGCCGGTCAGCAGTGCCGCGAGGAGCGCGACGGCGCCGGATACGTACGCCTTCCGCTGCACGGTCGGCTCCTCTCGCTGCGGAAATGGTTTGCGGGGCGGGGGCGGCCCCTGGAGACAATGTGTATCGCACGCACTGCCGTGAACGCCGGTCCGTTGTCCCTTTCGTTGACCTTGGCGCCGGTTTTGCGATTTAGGACTTGTGTCACCTGTCGGGGGAATGAGGACGATATGTCGTACGTAGAGATGCCCGGTGCGAAGGTTCCGATCCGGATGTGGACGGATCCGACGACGGTGGAGGACGTGGCCCTCCAGCAGCTGCGGAACGTGGCGACCCTGCCGTGGATCAAGGGTCTGGCGGTCATGCCGGACGTGCACTACGGCAAGGGCGCGACGGTGGGCTCCGTCATCGCGATGCAGGGTGCGGTGTGCCCGGCCGCGGTGGGCGTGGACATCGGCTGCGGGATGTCGGCCGTCAAGACGTCCCTGACCGTGAACGATCTCCCCGGTGACCTGTCGCGGCTGCGGTCGAAGATCGAGCAGGCGATTCCGGTGGGGCGCGGCATGCATGACGACGCCGTCGACCCGACGCGGATGCACGGCTTCGGCACGGCCGGGTGGGACGACTTCTGGGGTCGCTTCGACGGGGTCGCGGACGCGGTGAAGTTCCGGCAGGAGCGGGCCACCAAGCAGATGGGGACCCTCGGAAGCGGAAACCACTTCGTCGAGGTGTGCACCGACACCGACGGCGCCGTCTGGCTGATGCTGCACTCCGGGTCCCGGAACATCGGCAAGGAGCTCGCCGACTTCCACATCGGCGTGGCCCAGAAGCTCCCGCACAACCAGGGCCTGGTCGACCGCGACCTCGCCGTCTTCATCGCGGACACCCCGCAGATGGCGGCGTACCGCAACGACCTGTTCTGGGCGCAGGAGTACGCGAAGTACAACCGCTCGATCATGATGGCGCTCCTGAAGGACGTGGTCCGCAAGGAGTTCAGGAAGGCCAAGCCGACTTTCGAGCCGGAGATCAGCGCGCACCACAACTACGTGGCCGAGGAGCGCTACGAGGGCATGGACCTGCTCGTGACCCGTAAGGGCGCGATCCGGGCCGGCTCCGGCGAGTACGGCATCATCCCGGGCTCGATGGGCACGGGCTCGTACATCGTGAAGGGCCTCGGCAACCCGCTGGCCTTCAACTCGGCCTCGCACGGCGCGGGGCGGCGGATGAGCCGTAACGCGGCGAAGAAGCGGTTCTCGACGAAGGACCTGGAGGAGCAGACGCGGGGCGTGGAGTGCCGTAAGGACTCCGGTGTCGTGGACGAGATCCCGGGCGCCTACAAGCCGATCGAGCAGGTCATCGATCAGCAGCGGGACCTGGTGGAGGTCGTGGCGAAGCTGAAGCAGGTCGTCTGCGTGAAGGGCTGACCGCGAGGGCCCGAGTCGACATGGCTCGGGCCCTTGCTGCGTCACGCCAGCTTCTTCTCCATCAGTGTCACCGCGTACGGGCTTCCCGCCCCGTCCTGCTTGGCCCGCTGCTCGCCGACCACTCGGTAGCCCGCGGACTCGTAGTAGGCGATCAGGCGCGGGTTGGAGCTCAGGCAGTCCAGGCGGGCGCAGGGGCGGCCGGTCTCGGTGATGCGGGACTCCGCCTGGGCCAGGAGGGCGCGACCGGCGCCGGGCGGGGCCGTGTGGGGAGTGGTCATCAGGCGGTGGATGTAGCCCGCCTCGTCGGGGCGCGGGCCCCAGGCCGCCGGGTCGGACCACCACAGTTCCCAGGCTCCGGCGAGCCGGCCGTCCGCGTGGGCCAGCCAGACCTCCCCGTCGCGCATGCGGGCGCGGAAGTGGGCCTCGTCCTTCTCGCCCGGCTTCCACTGGTCGATTCCGCGGGCCAGCTGCCACAGCGCCGCCGAGTCGCGCAGGCGGACCAGGGTCGGGGCGTCCGGCTCCGTCGCCTTGCGGTAGGTCAACTCGGGCCAGGTGGTGGGCGGTTGTTCCAGGAGGGCGTTGCGCAGGGTGCGCGCGAGGGCCTCCGCGTCCAGGGAGAGGGCCTCGGTGACATAGCCCTCGACCGAGCCGTAGCGCTCCTTCAGGGCGGCGAGGAACAGCCGCATCACCGACTCCGGGGCGCGGGCGAAGTCCGGCCAGCGCGGGGAGCGGCCGTCGTTGCGGGCCCGCCAGTCGGCGAGCAGGGCCTCGGTGGCCAGTTCGGTGAGGCTGAAGTCCTCGATGATCGTCCGCTCGTCCACACCGAGCAGGGACAGCACCAGGGCCGCCAGTTCGCCCGTGCGGTCCTTGCCGGAGGCGCAGTGGAAGACCAAGGGCTCGGCCGACTCCGCTGATTTCGCGATGAGTTCGAGGGCCTGCCGGATCTCCTCGGTGCCGTCCTCGGCGACCTCCATGTACCGCTCCGCCAGATACGGGCCCGCGTGCACGCCGGGGGGCTGCGCGGCCTGGTCGTAGGGGCGGTGCTCGATGCTGAGGTTGCGGTACGTCAGGCTCGGGTGGTCCGGGACCCGGCCCCGGGCCTCGATCTCGAAGGGGTGGCGCAGGTCGATCACCGTACGGACGCCCAGGGCGAGGAAGCGGGTCCAGTCCTCGGTGCCCTCGGCGAGCTTGCCGAGGGAGTCGGCGCGATACAGGCGGGCGGGGCGGATCCGGCGGCCGTCGGACGTGCGGTAGCCGCCGAGGTCGCGGAAGTTGTGCAGGGCGTCGAAGCGTATGTGTCTGTCCACGACCAACGTTCTACGTCGGTTCTACTTCGGCGCGTGGGTGACCGCGTAGATCATGACGAACGCCACGATGTGGATGCCGAACAGGAAGTAGCCGAGCCACCACCACATCTGGCGCTCGTTGTGGTGTTCCTTCGGCGCGGGGTTCGGGTCTTTCCGGTCGGGGCTCACAGCTCTCGATGCACCTTCGTGTTGGACGCCTGGGCGCGGGGGCGGACGACGAGGAGGTCGATGTTGACGTGGCTCGGGCGGGTCACCGCCCAGGTGATGGTGTCGGCGACGTCGTCGGCGGTGAGGGGTTCGGCCACGCCCTGGTACACCTTGGCGGCCCTCTCGGCGTCGCCGCCGAAGCGGGTGAGCGCGAACTCGTCCGTCTTGACCATGCCGGGCGCGACCTCGATCACCCGGACCGGCTTGCCGACGATCTCCAGGCGGAGGGTCTCGGCGAGGACGTGCTCGCCGTGCTTGGCGGCGACGTAGCCCGCGCCGCCCTCGTAGGTGCCGAGGCCCGCCGTCGAGGACACCACGACGACCGTGCCGTCGCCGCTCGCCTCCAGCTTGGGCAGCAGGGCCTGGGTGAGGTTGAGGGTGCCGATGACGTTGGTCTCGTACATCGCACGCCAGTCGGCCGGGTCGCCGGTGGCCACGGGGTCGGCACCCAGGGCGCCGCCGGCGTTGTTGACCAGGACGCCGATCGACGGGAAGGCGGTGGCGAACTCGTCGACCGCGGTGCGGTCGGTGACGTCCAGCTGGTAGGCGGCGGCGGAGTGCCCGGCCGCGTTGATCTCCTCGGCCAGCGCCTCGATGCGGTCCTTGCGGCGGGCGGTCAGCACGACCCGGTACCCGGCCGCGGCGAGCTGCCGCGCGGTGGCGGCGCCGATTCCACCGCTCGCGCCGGTGACGATCGCGATGCGGGAGCCTGCGGCGGACGGTGCGGCGGGGGCCATGGGTAGTGCTCCTCGGGTCCTCGGACGACTGGGTCGACGTTCGAAAGGCTGTCCGGCCAGGATAGGCGGGCGGATCGGTGGTTTGTGCGGCTGTGGGTGGTAGGTGGTTGCGACCAGCCCCCACCCACCCGCGGTCGCCCACGGGCGGGCCCCCTACTCGCCGCGCGGGGCGTACATGATCACGGCCATTCCCGCGAGGCAGATCAGTGCCCCCAGCACGTCCCAGCGGTCCGGCCGGTAGCCGTCCGCGACCATGCCCCAGACAAGAGAGCCGGCGACGAAGACGCCACCGTACGCGGCGAGGATGCGGCCGAACTCCGCGTCGGGCTGGAGGGTCGCCACGAATCCGTAGGCGCCGAGCGCGAGCACGCCTCCGCCGATCCACACCCAGCCGCGGTGCTCCCGCACGCCCTGCCAGACCAGCCACGCGCCGCCGATCTCGAAGAGGGCAGCGACGACGAACAGGACGGCGGAGCGCAGGACGGACATGCGCGCAGCCTCGCACACGGCCGTCCGCGGTCCGCCTGTCACCTGTTGGACGGCGCCTGCGTCCCGCTCTGCGTGGGATAGATCCCTACGAAAAGTATGAAAAGTACGACGGATGTGTGAGAGGGGTCGGCGTATGCGGAGTGTGCGGGTGCTGGGGGCCGGAGTCGTGGCGGCGGTGCTGGTGGCGGGCGGGGCGTCGGGCGCCGGAGCGGCCGGTGCCGTTGCCGTGCAGGGCCCGGAGGCCGACCTGGCCTATCACGGGGCCGCGGCGCTGGTCTCCGGCGAGGTCGATCTGAGGTTCACCCCGCTCAATCACGGTCCGTCGTCGGTGCCCGACGCGACCGTACGGCTGCGTTGGTCGGAGCCGCTGGCGGACGTGCAGGACCTGCCCGACGGCTGTGCCCGGACCGAGGTGAAGGCGGTGCTGTGCCGGGTGGGCGCGCTGGCGGCGGACGAGGTGGGGGAGCGGATCGCGCTGCGGGTACGGCTGCGGGAGGCGCCCACCGAGGTGCAGCTGGAGATCGACACGGTGTGGAACGGCGGGGCGGTGGACCGCAACCACCTCAACGACCGTCAGTGCGTGCTGATCCTGGACACGGGTGACGCCTACTACTTCTAGACGTCCTGCTTCTAGACGTCCTGCACGGAGTCGTAGCGCTCCCGCGCCTCATGCACCTGCTCGATGTGGGTCTCGGCCCAGTCCTTCACCGCCGTCAGCAGCAGGGACAGGCTGTGGCCGAGAGGCGTGAGCTCGTAGTCGACGCGGACCGGCACGGACGGGGTGACCTCGCGGGTGAGGATGCCGTCGCGCTCCAGTGAGCGCAGGGTCTGGGTGAGCATCTTGGGGCTGACCCCGGCGAGCTTGCGGCCGAGGTCGCTGTAGCGCATGGGCCCGGCGGCGAGGGCGGCGACGACCAGGCTGACCCACTTGTCGCTGAGCCGGTCCAGCAGCTGGTTGGTGGGGCACCCCTTGATGAACGCGTCGTACTCCAGGCGTGCCTGCTCGCGTCGCTGCGCCGCCGTCATGGTCGCCATGGCTCACCTCTGGGGTATGTACGCACTCTCAGGTAACTACTTACGAATAGATAGTAGCTCTTCCTAGGGTTGCCGAGGCCGAGGAGATACCGAGGCTCTCAACCTTCGAGCAACCTTTCGAGGAGCTGTTCAGACATGCGCGCAGCAGTGGTGACGACGTTCGGCGGACCCGAGGCCGTGGAGATCGTGGCGACCGAGGTGCCGGAGCCGGGGGCCGGCCAGATACGGATCAAGGTGGCGGCGGCCACGGTGAACCCGGTCGACGCCGGCGTCCGGGCGGGTGTCTTCGGGGGCGCCGGGCAGCGGATCGGACTGGGCTGGGACGTCGCCGGGACGGTGGACGCGGCCGGTGCCGACGCCGCCTGGACCGTCGGCGACGAGGTGGTGGCGCTGCACTACGGCCCGGTGAAGCCGCTGGGCACCCACGCCGAGTACGTCGTCGTGGACGCGGACGCGGTGGCCAAGGCCCCGGCGAGCGCCGACGCCGTACACGCGGCCACGCTTCCGCTGAACGCCCTGACCGCCGTACAGGCCCTTGACCTGCTCGGGGTGAAGCCGGGCCAGTCGCTGCTGGTGACCGGTGCCGCGGGCGCGGTCGGCGGGTACGCCCTCCAGCTCGCCGCGCACCGCGGGATCACCGCGACGGCGCTGGCCCGGGAGACGGACGAGGAGCTCGTACGGTCGCTGGGGGCGGCCGGGCTCGCGGGCGCCGACGAGGGCGGCTTCGACGCCGTGCTCGACGCGGCGTTCCTCGGCGAGGCGGCCCTGGAGCGGGTGCGCGACGGCGGCGCCTACATCGGCGTCATCCCGCACGCCGAACCGGCGTCCGTGCGCGGGGTGCGGACGGGCGCGGTCGAGGTGAACGCCGACGGCGGCGCGCTCGCCGAACTGTCCCGCCTGGTCGACGAGGGCGTCCTGACCCTCCGGGTCGCCGAGACCTACGCCCTGGACGACGCGGCCAAGGCCCACGCCCGGCTGGCGGAGGGCGGTCTGCGGGGGCGCCTGGTGCTGGTGCCGTGAGCAAAGGATCTAGGCGGGTGCCGCCGCCTGTGCGTACGCCGTCGGCGGCACCCCCACCGTGGCCGTGAAGTCCCGGATCAGGTGGGCCTGGTCGGCGTAGCCGAGTTCGTCGGCGAGGGCGGCCCAGTCGGTGTCCGAGTGGGTGCCGGCGTGGTCCAGGGCCTCCTGGATGCGGTAGCGGAGCAGTACCCACTTGGGGCTCACGCCCACGTACGCCGAGAACAGCCGCTGGAGTGCCCGGGTCGACAGCCCCTCCGCGTCGGCGAAGTCGCCGACCCGGCGGACCGTGCGGTCGGCGCGGATGCGCCGGACGAGCTCCATGGCGAGGGCGGCCTGGGGGTCAGGGGCGGGGGCCAGGGCCGACAGGAAGGCGTCGAGGGCGGCCACCCGGTCCCGGTCGTCGACGGGGGTGACGACCGTGCGGGCGGCCTCGCCCGTGGCCTGCGGGAAGACGTCCTCGGCGGGCAGGGCCCGGTCGGTCCACCGGGAGACAGGTTCCGCGGGGGCGTAGGGCCGGAAGCCGCCGGGGCGGAACTTCACCCCGCAGACCCGGCCGCGTCCGCTCAGCTTCCGGGTGTACAGACTGCGGGTCACCCCGGTCAGCTCCCCGTACGGCGGGCCCTCGTCCTCGTCCCACTGGAAGGTGAGGTTGACGGCCGGGTGCGGGACGATCTGCGAGGCGTACGGCTCGGGCAGGTCCCAGTCGATCAGCCAGTACCACTCGACGTAGTGGCGCAGCGGCTCGGCGGGCCGGTGGCGGCGGAAGCGCACGCGGGTCAGCAGGCCGGCCGGGTCCACGATGCCCCGGGTGTCGGTGTCCTGGTGGCGAACCTCCATGCCTGGATCGTATGTCGCGTTTCTTCAAGAAGCGGGGCCCCGGCCGCTCCTACGGTCGGGGCATGGACACGAACCCTGTGAAGACGTACGGCATCGGTGAGCTGCTGGAGATGGCGCGGGAGCGGGCGCTTCCGGTGGTGGCGGGTATCCCGGACACGGCGCTCGACGGGCCCACGCCCTGCGCCGAGTACGACGTGAAGGCGTTGTTCAACCACTTGCTCCACGTGGTCGTCCAGTTCCAGCGGCTGGCGGTGAAGCAGGACTCGGACTTCAGCGAGACCCCGGACCGGCTGGCCGCCGGCCCCGAGTGGCGCGCGCTGTTCGCCGAGGAGACGGACCGGCTGGTGGAGGTCTGGTCCGCGCCCGGCGCCGAAGAGGGCACGACGGGCGCGATGAACATGCCGGCGCGGCTGGTCGGCTCGATGGCGCTGCTGGATCTGACCGTGCATGTGTGGGACCTGGCGCGGGCGACGGGCCAGGAGTACCCCAGTGCGGACGAGGCGGTCGTGGCGGAGCTGGCCGCGGCGGTCGCGGAGCTGGAGCCGACGGCCCGGAAGATGGGCGTGTTCGGGGCGCCCGTGCCGGTGGCGGAGGACGCGCCGCCCTTCGAGCGGCTGCTCGCCGACACCGGACGCGACCCGCACTGGACGCCCTGAGCGGGCCGGGAATAGCTCGCGCGGGGTCGCCGTTCTCAGGGTATAGTTGAACAGTCAACAACCTGGAGGGTGAGCGACCATGCAGTTCGGGATCTTCAGCGTCGGCGATGTCACGCCGGACCCGACGAACGGGCGGACGCCGACCGAGGCGGAGCGGATCAAGGCCATGGTCGCCATCGCGCTCAAGGCCGAGGAGGTCGGCCTGGACGTCTTCGCGACCGGCGAGCACCACAACCCGCCGTTCGTGCCGTCCTCGCCGACCACGATGCTCGGCTACATCGCGGCGCGGACGGAGAAGCTGATCCTCTCCACCTCCACCACGCTGATCACCACCAACGACCCGGTGAAGATCGCGGAGGACTTCGCGATGCTCCAGCACCTGGCCGACGGGCGGGTCGATCTGATGATGGGCCGCGGCAACACCGGCCCGGTCTACCCCTGGTTCGGCAAGGACATCCGCGAGGGCATCAACCTCGCCATCGAGAACTACAACCTGGTCCACCGGCTGTGGCGCGAGGACGTCGTGAACTGGGAGGGCAAGTTCCGCACCCCGCTCCAGGGCTTCACCTCCACGCCCCGCCCGCTGGACGGCGTACCGCCGTTCGTCTGGCACGGCTCCATCCGCTCGCCGGAGATCGCCGAACAGGCCGCGTTCTACGGTGACGGCTTCTTCCACAACAACATCTTCTGGCCGGCCGACCACACCAAGCGGATGGTCGAGCTGTACCGCAGCCGCTACGCCCACTACGGCCACGGCACCGCCGAGCAGGCGATCGTCGGGCTCGGCGGGCAGGTGTTCATGCGGAAGAACTCGCAGGACGCGGTGCGCGAGTTCCGCCCCTACTTCGACAACGCCCCGGTCTACGGCCACGGGCCCACCCTGGAGGACTTCACCGACCAGACCCCGCTGACCGTCGGCTCGCCGCAGCAGGTGATCGAGAAGACCCTGTCCTTCCGCGAGTACGCCGGTGACTACCAGCGCCAGCTGTTCCTGATGGACCACGCGGGGCTCCCGCTGAAGACCGTGCTGGAGCAGCTCGACCTGCTCGGCGAGGAGGTCGTCCCGGTGCTGCGCGAGGAGTTCGCGAAGAACCGCCCGGCGGACGTGCCGGACGCCCCGACCCACGCATCCCTCAAGACCGCGCAGGAGAAGTCCGCGCAGGACAGCTCCGCGCAGGAAGTGACCGTCTGATGAAGCTCGTCGTCGTCTCGGCGGGGCTGAGCGTCCCGTCCTCCACCCGGCTGCTCGGCGACCGGCTGGCCGCCGCCGTCAGCGGACGGACCCCGGCCGAGGTCGAGGTCGTGGAGCTGCGCGACCTCGCCGTGGAGATCGCGCACAACTTCACCAACGGTTTCCCCGGCCGGAAGCTGTCCGCCGCGCAGCAGGCGGTCACCGAGGCGGACGGGCTGATCGTGGTCACTCCGGTGTTCTCGGCGTCGTACAGCGGACTGTTCAAGTCGTTCTTCGACGTGCTGGAGCAGGACGCGCTGGCGGGCAAGCCGGTACTGATCGCCGCGACCGGCGGCACCGCCCGGCACTCCCTCGTCCTGGAACACGCCCTGCGCCCGCTCTTCGCCTACCTGCACGCCGTGGTCGTCCCGACCGGGGTGTACGCGGCCTCGGAGGACTGGGGAGCGGAGGGGCTGGACGGGCGCATCGAGCGGGCGGCGGGGGAGCTGGCGGCGCTGATGAGCGGGCTGGGTTCGGCGCGGCCGGCCCAGGACGACCTCGCCGTCGTGCCGTTCGCGGAGCAGCTGGCGGCGCTGCGGCCCGCCGGGTGAGAGGCCAGTAAGAAGGAATCCGGGTGCGCTGCCCGTCACGGCGGACGAACGTCCGCCTTGGCAGACTGGGCAGCGTGTCTCAGACCGTGCTCCTAGCCGAAGACGACCGCGCCATCCGGCATGCCCTGGAGCGTGCCCTGACCCTGGAGGGCTACCGGGTCACCGCGGTCGCCGACGGCGTGGAGGCGCTGGCGCAGGCCCACACCTCGCCACCGGACGTCCTCGTCCTCGACGTGATGATGCCCGGCATCGACGGCCTCCAGGTCTGCCGGGTACTGCGCGCCGAGGGCGACCGCACCCCCATCCTGATGCTGACGGCGCTCGTGGAGACCCAGGACCGGATCGCGGGCCTGGACGCGGGCGCGGACGACTACGTCGTCAAGCCCTTCGACGTGGAGGAGGTCTTCGCCCGCCTGCGCGCCCTCCTGCGCCGCACCGGACAGGCCGGCGCCGCCGCGGACGTACCCAAGCCCGAAGAGGCCCCCGAGCAGGCGCCCGAGCGCGCGCTGGAGGCGGCCGGTCTCCGGCTGGACCCGCAGGCCCGCCGGGCCTGGCGCGGCGAGCGCGAACTGGAGCTCACCCGCACTGAGTTCGAGCTGATGGAACTGCTCGTGCGCAACGCCGGGATCGTCCTCGACCACGCCACCATCTACGACCGCATCTGGGGCTACGACTTCGGCCCCGGCTCCAAGAACCTCGCCGTCTACGTCGGCTACCTGCGCCGCAAGCTCGACGAACCCGGTGCCCCGCCACTCATCCACACGGTGCGCGGGGTGGGTTACGTGCTCCGGGAGGACTGAGTGAGCCGCGTCGGGCGACTGCTGCGGCGCCCGCGGCCCCGGCTGGTCTCCCTGCGCACCACCTTCGCGGTGTCCTTCGCGACGGTGACCGCCGTGGTCACCGTCGTCGTCGGCATCCTGTCCTACAGCGCCGCCGCCCGGCTGGTCCGGGTCGACCAGCAGTCCGTCTTCGACGAGGTGGTGCAGGACGTACGGGACGAGGTCAGCAACCGGCGGATGGACCCCGTGGACTTCTCCTCCACCGCGCCGGGCCACGACCTGGTACGCCCCGCCCGCACCGATGTGCAGGTCCTCGGTCCGGACGGCTCCGTCTACGACCCCGGACGCCCCGGACTGCCCGTCACCGACTCCGACCGCCGGATCGCCGCCCAGCAGGTCTCCGGGCGCACGGTCGTGCACGCGGACGTCGATGTCGGCAACGACGTCTACCGCGTCGCCACCGTCTCCTTCGGGGGCGGGCGGGGAGCGGTGCAGATCGCGCAGGAGTTCAGCAACACCGAGGATCTGCTGCGGGCGCTTCAGCAGCGGACGTTGATCCTCACGTCGGCGGTCGTGGTCGGCGCCGGTCTTTTCGGATGGTGGCTGGCCCGGCGGATCACCCGCAGGCTGATCGTCCTCACCTCCGCCGCGGAGGACGTCGCGCGGACCCGACAGCTCGGCATCCAGGTGCCGGTCACCGGGTACGACGAGGTCGGGCGCCTCGGCCGGGCCTTCGACCGCATGCTCGGACGGCTCGCCCAGTCCGAGGAGGACCAGCGGCGCTTGGTGCAGGACGCGGGGCATGAACTGCGTACGCCGCTGACATCCCTGCGCACCAACATCTCGTTGCTGCGCCGGATCGACGAGTTCCCGCAGGAGACACGGGACGAGCTGGTCGCCGACCTTGCCACGGAGGCTCGTGAACTGACCGATCTCGTCAATGAGCTGGTCGACCTCGCGGCCGGGCAGTCCGACTCCGAGCCTCCTCAGCGGGTGGATCTCGCCGAGATCGCGGAGGAGGTGGCGGGGCTCGCGCAGCGGCGTACGGGGCGGCGGATCGTGGTGCGGGCGAGTGGGGACACGACGACGGACGGGCGGGCGGGGATGCTTCAGCGGGCGATGTCGAATCTTGTGGAGAACGCGACGAAGTTCGACCGTGGGGGGACGGCCACTATCGAGATCAATGTGGCTGGGCCGGCGGTTCATGGGCCGGTGCGGGTTGAGGTGTTGGACCGGGGTCCGGGGATCACCGATGACGACCTCACGCATGTCTTCGATCGGTTCTATCGGGCTGCGGATGCACGGCCGATGCCTGGGTCGGGGCTGGGGCTCTCGATCGTGCGGGAGGTGGCTTTGTCGCATGGGGGTGCGACGTTCGCTGCGCGGCGGCCGGGGGGTGGTTCTGTTATCGGGTTCACGGTGGGGGGTGGCTGAGTTGTGTGGCCGGGTGCGGGTGCGTTGGGGCTGGTCGCGCCCACGCGGCGGAGCCGCAAATCGACACTGTCCCGCGCCCCTGGGTGGGAATTAGCATCCGGCGTTATGTTGAGCCGTGACGAGGGTGCCGCGCTTGCCGCCATCGATGAAGCAGATGTCGCCCGCACGCTGCTGGAGCTCATGGCTGTCCCCAGCGTCACCGGCTCCGCTGCCGAGTCGGAATTGCAGCACCTATTGGCTCGCCGACTTGAACTCCTGGATCTGAACGTCGACTTGTGGTCCATGGACCTCGACGCCCTTCGCTCCGATCCCTCCTTCCCCGGCTCCGAAGCCCCCCGCGACGAGGCCTGGGGTCTGGTCGGTACGACCGGTGACGAGGACGGTCCGATCCTCATCCTCCAAGGTCACGTCGATGTCGTGCCGCCCGGAGACCTCGCCGCCTGGGACGGGGACCCCTTCGTCCCCCGGGTCACCGGAGATCTCGTGCACGGGCGCGGCGCCTGTGACATGAAGGCCGGACTGGTCGCGCACCTTGCCGCCCTCGCCGCGATCCGGGCGGCCGGGGTGCGGCTGCGAGGCCGGGTTGCCGTGCACTTCGTCGTGGGGGAGGAGGACGGCGGGATCGGCGCCTTCGGGACCCTGCGCCGAGGCCATCGCGGTGACTCCTGTGTCATCGCCGAGCCGACCGGTGGGAGTGTCATCACCGCCAACGCGGGCGCGCTGACCTTCCGGATCGCCGTGCCGGGCAAGTCCGCGCACGGCAGTTCACGCGAGCAGGGTGTCAGCGCGATCGACGCCTATCTGCCGTTGCACGCGGCGCTGGCCCGCCTGGAGGCCGAGCGGAACCGGAACCCGGCGCCGCTGATGGCGGAGCATCCGATCCCGTACGGCCTCTCGGTCGGTACCGTGCGCGCCGGTGACTGGGCGAGCAGCGTGCCGGATCTGCTGGTGGCCGAGGGGCGGCTCGGGGTGCGGCTGGGGGAGGAACCGGCCGACGCACGCGCCGAGTTCGAGCGGTGTGTGGCCGAGGCGTGCGCCGGGGACGCGTGGTTGCGGGAGCATCCGGCGGTCGTCACCTGGCCGGGCGGGCAGTTCGCGAGCGGGGCGCTGCCGGACGGGCATCCGCTCGCCGACCTGGTGCGCGAGGCCCGGTCCGACGCGGTCGGGGACGGGAAACCGCCGGTGCGGGGTGCGACGTACGGCAGCGATCTGCGGCTGTACTCCGGGGCCGGGGTCCCCACGCTCCAGTACGGGCCCGGCGACATCCAGGTCGCCCACAGCGCACGGGAGCGGGTCTCGGTGCGCGAAGTCGTGGACGTGGCACGGACGTTGGTGCCGGTGATCCTGCGGAGCGTGGGGACGCGGTGAGGTCCTAGGGCGAGACCACCGAGCCGCCGAACGTCACCACCAGCTTGCCGTCCGAGGCGAACGACCAGCCGAGGGCGCCGTCGTAGGAGGTGCAGCGGGAGCCGTTGGTGCCGGACCACCCGGCCCAGTCGGAGTCGATGGTGCCGGTGCAGATCGCGGGCGAGGTCTCGGCCTCGTACCGGGTGGTCGCGGCCTGCGCCGGGTTTCCGGACAGCGCGACCAGCGCACCGGCCAGCAGGCCGGCGCACGCGAGGGCGGGTCTCAGGTGCGTCTGGCGCCTCCAGGAGCCTTGGGGGTAAGCGCTTTCTCCGGGAAGCTTGGGAGTGGTGTTGTGTGCGCGTCAATATCTGTGCATTTGATTCTCATTCACAGACATGAACGAGTGAACTGTTCAAGGGCGTCGGCCGTACCTCTGCCTGACGGTCCGTGCCCGGATGCGAGGATGAGGCGCGATGACAGCAGGGTGGTGTACGCGCACGATCAGGGCCGCGGTGTTCGCGGCCGTATGTGTGCTGCTCGCGGCCCTGGGGCACGTCCTGATGTCCGGCCGTCAGGTGCCCGTGTGGGCGCTGGTCGGTGGGGTCGCCGTCACCGCGGTCGTCGGCTGGGTTCTGGCGGCGCGTGAGCGGGGGCTGCCGCTGATCGTGACGGTTGTGGTGGCGGCGCAGACGGGGTTGCACTCGGCGTTCTCGGCAGCGCAGTCGACGCCCGCGAGGGATATGGGCGCCGGGCACATGCACTCCATGGACGCCATGGATGTGCGCCACATGGATCACGGCGGCTCGATGATGGCCGCGGCCGACTCCTCGTCCTCCTTCGGCATGCTCGCCGCCCACCTGCTCGCCGCGCTGCTGTGCGGCCTCTGGCTGGCGTACGGCGAACGGGCGGCGTTTCGCATCCTGCGGGCCGTGGCCGGATGGCTGGTCGCGCCGCTACGGCTGCTGCTCGCCCTGCCCGCGCCGCCGGAACGTCCCCGCCTGCACGCGGACCGACGCCGCGCGGACCGCGTGCCGCGCCTTCTCCTTGCCCATGCGATCACTTCGAGGGGTCCACCTGCGGGGTTCGCTGTCGCCTGACGACAGCCGGCGCCGACGGCCCTACGGCCGTACCCCCCTCACTTCACTCACCGGGTCGCGGACCGCCGCGCCTGTCCGCATGCGCGGGGTCCGGGCTCCGGACGACCCGAAGGACATCAGGTGATCGCTCCTGATCTGCCGAAACGGACGGTTCGCACGCGTGCGTCTGCTTCCGCCTCCGCCTCCGCCGATGAGTCGATAACGGCGTGGGCGCTTGCCGCGCGGACCGGTGATCCGGCCGCCGTCGAGCACTTCGTGCGCGCCCTGCACCGGGACGTGCTGCGCTATGTCGCGCACCTGTGCGCCGATCCCCAGGCTGTGGACGACCTGGCGCAGGACACCTTCCTGCGCGCGCTCGGCAGCCTGCACCGGTTCGAGGGCCGCTCCTCGGCCCGCTCCTGGCTGTTGGCCATCGCCCGCCGCGCGGTGATCGACAGTTACCGCCACGCCGCCGCCCGGCCCCGGCTCTCCGATCTGCCGGACTGGCAGCTCGCCGTGGAGAACGCCCAACCACGGGGCGTGCCCGGGTTCGACGACGGAGTCGTCCTGCTCGATCTGCTGGCCTCGCTGCCCGCCGAGCGCCGCGAGGCGTTCGTGCTCACGCAGCTCCTCGGACTGCCGTACGCGGAGGCGGCCGAGGTGAGCGACTGCCCCGTCGGAACCGTGCGTTCGCGGGTGGCGCGGGCACGGGCGACATTGCTGGATCTGCTGGACGAGCCGGAGGCGCCCGTGCTTCAGGCGGCTTGATCCGTACGGAGGGGTGCCGGTGTCCGAGGGGCCCGGCACCCCTCGGTGCGATGATGACTTTCGCGCGTCCGTGAAGGAGAGCAAGCCAAGGAGAGCACGTGGCAGACCAGTCAGTGCGGGACGAGGCGGTGGGGGAGCAGGCGAGCCCCGAGACGCAGGCCCGGATCCGCGGCAGCTTCGACCGTCAGGGCCTGATGGGGCATCTCGGCGCCCGGATCACCCACATCGCGCCGGGCAGGGTCCACATCACGCTCCCGAGCCGCCCCGAAGTCACCCAGCAGCACGGCTACTTCCACGCCGGAGCCACCAGCGCCATCGCCGACAGTGCCGGGGGCTATGCCGCGTACACGCTGTTCCCCGAGGACTCCGACGTGCTCACCGTCGAGTACAAGATCAACCTCCTCGCCCCGGCCCTGGGCGACCATCTGGAGGCGATCGGCACGGTGTTGAAGTCCGGCCGGACCCTGACGGTCTGTCAACTTGAGGTGTACGGCGTCCAGGACGACCGCCGCAAGCTCGTCGCCAACGGTCAGCAGACGTTGATCCGGGTGGACGTTGCTCGGGGACCCGGCATTAAGACGGCGTAAAGATTGCCGGAATCCGGCAATGAAACGGTTCCTCTTCGCATGTCACGATCCCGTCAAGTCGGAGGTCGGCGACGGGCGGGAGGGGGACGGCGCGCATGGTCTGGTTTCTGGGACTGGGCACAACGGGGGTCGCGTTGCTCGCCCTGTCGCTGGTCTTCGACGGGGTGTTGGAGGGCGTGCTCGACGGCGCGCTGGACGGGTGGCTGTCGCTGCCGGTCGTTGCCGGGTTCCTGGCGATGACGGGTTTCGGCGGCGCCATCGTCACGGGGGTGGCCGACGCCGGCCCCGCGGTCGCCACCACGGCGGGTGCCGTGTGCGGAGCGGGGACGGCCTGGCTGACGTACCGCCTCAGCCGGATCCTGATGCGTGACCAGACCGATCGCACCCCGAACGGGGGCGACTTGGTGGGCGCCTCCGGGAACGTGGTCACCGCGATCCCCGCGGACGGCGGCTACGGCGAAGTCCTGCTTCAACTCGCCGGTCAACGCGTGAAGTTCGCCGCCCGAAGCGAGGGGCCGGTGGCGCGCGGGGCCGAGGTGTGGGTCGAGGCGGTGCCGTCGGCGACGTCGGTCGTGGTGCGCCCGGTGGACCGCTGAACTCTCCTTCTTCCTTCTTCCTTCTTTCTACTTTCAGTTCGTACTGATTCGGGGGCAGTGTCATGAGTCCTGTCGTCTTCGCTGTCGTGGGAGTCGTCGTACTCCTCGTGCTGCTGGCGCTGGTGGTGATTACCCGCTACAAGGTGGCGGGTCCGAGCGAGGCGTTCATCGTCACTGGCCGGCGCGGCAAGAAGGCCACCGATCCGGAGACCGGGCGGGTCTTCACGGACAACAGCGGCCAGAAGGTCGTGGTCGGCGGCGGGGTGTTCGTCGTGCCGTTCGTCCAGCAGAAGTTCACCCTCGACCTGTCCTCCCGGCACATCCCGGTGGCGGTGCGCGGCGCGGTCACCCTGCGCGGGGTGAAGGCCAACCTGGACGGTGTGGCGATCGTGAAGGTCGGCGGCACCGAGGACTCCATCCGGGCCGCCGCCCAGCGGTTCCTTATGCAGCAGGACGGCATCGTCGGCTTTACCCAGGAGGTGCTGTCGGGCGCGCTGCGCGCCATCGTGGGCCGGATGTCGGTGGAGGACGTCATCCGTGACCGGGCCGCGTTCGCCGGGCAGGTGGCGGAGGAGGCGGAGGCGAGCCTGTCCGGGCAGGGCCTGGTGCTGGACGCCTTCCAGATCCAGGACATCACCACCGAGGGCTCCTACCTGGAGGACCTGGGCCGTCCGGAGGCCGCCCGCGCCAGGCAGGAGGCCGATATCGCCGAGGCCGTGGCCCGGCGGGCCGCCGAGCAGGCGCGGCTGAAGGCGGAGGAGGAGATCGCGGTCGCGCAGCGGACGTTCGCGCTGAAGCAGGCCGAGATCAAGGCGGAGACGGACGAGGCCGCGGCCCGTGCGGCCGCCGCGGGTCCGCTGGCCCAGGCCGCCCGCGAGCAGGAGATCCTCACCGAGCAGGAGAAGGTCGCCGAGCGGCAGGCCGCGCTGACCGACCGCCAGCTCGACACCCAGGTCCGCAAGCCCGCCGACGCCCAGCGCTACGCCGCCGAGCAGGAGGCCGAGGCCCGCCGGGTGGCCCGGGTCAAGCAGGCCGAGGCGGAGAAGTCGGCCGGTATCGCGGACGCCCAGGCGGAGGCCGAGCGGGCGCGGCTGACCGGTGAGGGCGAGAAGCAGCGCCGGAGCGCGCTGGCCGAGGCGGAGGCCGTCGAGGGCCTGAAGCAGGGCGAGGCCGAGCGCTCCCGGCGTGCGGCGATCGCCGAGGCCGTACGTCTGGAGGGAGAGGCCGAGGCGGCGGCGATCGGGGCGAAGGGTGCCGCCGAGGCGGAGGCGATGCGGAAGAAGGCGGACGCGTTCGGGCAGTACGGCGACGCGGCGATCATCCAGATGCTCGTCGAGGTGCTCCCGCAGGTGGTGGCGAAGGCGTCCGAGCCGCTGAGTGCGGTGGACAAGATGACGGTGATCTCGACGGACGGGGCGGGGCGGATTCCGCGGGCGGTTGCGGACAACGTGGCGCAGGGGCTGGAACTCCTGGGGTCCACCACGGGGGTTGACCTGGCGGAGCTGCTGAAGGGGGTTACGCGGGGGGCTGGTGCCGCGCCTGTGTCCGCGTCCGGGGAGCCCGCGTCGTCGACGCTCAACGGCAAGGTGGAGATCACCGGTTGAGGCGCCCGGCACCGACGGGGCGCTGAACACCACGGAAGACTCCGGTATCGGGACGGCAGCGGCCGACCGGTGCCGGAGTCCCGTTTTGGCCTCCGCTGACATGCGAGAGGGACGGGCGCTCGGTATGTTCGAGCTGACCTCGTGCCCGACCTCTCGGAGAGCGCACCATGTCGAAGATCCTCTTTGTGCTGACCGGCTCCGACCACTGGACGCTGGCGGACGGCACCAAGCACCCCACCGGCTTCTGGGCCGAGGAGGCCGTCGCCCCGTACGAGGCGTTCACGGCCGCCGGCCACGAGATCGTCGTGGCGACGCCGGGAGGTGTCGTACCGCCCCTGGACCAGGGCAGCCTGGCGCCGGAGTTCAACGGCGGCGAGGAGGGCGCGCGGCGGATCGCGGACGCGCTCGGCACGATGGCCGAGTTTCAGCGCCCCATCCGTCTCGAGGACGTGAACCTGGCCGACTACGCCGCCGTCTACTACCCCGGTGGCCACGGCCCGATGGAGGACCTGGCCTTCGATGAGACCTCCGGCAAGCTCCTGATCGACGCGCTGGACTCGGGCAAGCCGCTGGGTGTGGTCTGCCATGCCCCGGCCGCGCTGCTGGCGGCCACCAGGGCCGACGGGGTGAACGCCTTCTCCGGCTACCGCCTGACCGGTTTCAGCAACGCCGAGGAGACCCAGGCGGGCTTCGCGCCCAAGGCCAGGTGGCTCCTCCAGGACCGACTGGTCGAGATCGGCGCGGACTACCAGGAGGGCGAGCCGTGGGCCCCGCACGTGGTGGTCGACCGCAACCTGATCACGGGCCAGAACCCGGCGTCGGCGGACCCGGCGGCGACGGAGATGCTGAAGAAACTGCCGTAGCCCTCCCTCTGGCTTGCTCAGACCACGTCGGGACTACGACGCTCAAGGAGTACGACGTCCCGCCACCGGCCGTTCTGCCGCCCGATGCGCTCCCGGGTACCGATGACCCGGAACCCGGCGCGTTCGTGCAGGGCGAGGCTGGCGGTGTTCTCCGGGAAGATCCCGGACTGGACGGTCCAGATCCCGGCGGCCTCAGTACTTTCGATCATGGCTGTGAGCAGTGCGGAAGCGACTCCGCGCCCCCGGGCGCCGGGATGGACGTACACGGAGTGCTCGACCACACCGGCGTAGGCACAACGGTCGGAGACCGACGACACGGCGACCCACCCGACGACGACGCCACGCTCGTCGAGGGCGACGAACCGATGCGCGGCCGACTTCGCCGAGTCGAAGGCCTCCCAGGTGGGGGCGAGGGTCTCGAAGGTGGCGTCACCTTCGTCGATACCGGCTTGATATATGGCGAGGACCGCGGCGGCGTGCTCGGGTGCCATAGGCGCGATACGCACGGGATGCACGAGGTCCATGGAATGCACGGGGTCCATGAAAGGCATTGTCCCGCCCGCCCTCAGTGCCCGGCCACCACCTTCACCATCACCACGCCCAGCCCGATAGCCGCGTCGACGACCGCCGCGACAACTGACGGAACGACCCCGCTGCCCATCCGCCGCCCGCCCAGAAAACCCCACCCGGCCAACGAGGCGATGTCCACCCAGACCGAGATCCACAGCGCGGTGGACAGATGAAAGAGGCCGAAGGCGGAGAGGACGATCATCACCAGTGGCCCCGCGGCGGAGGTGAGCAGAGGGCTGGTGACGTACAGCAGATGCCGCAACTCACCCCGGTCGGGCAGGCGTTGGTGGACGACGCGATGGGCTTGAAGATCGGCCACGAGGGTGGCCAGCCAAAGCCCGAGCGCCGTGCAGGCGATGAACACCGTCGCCGTCGAGTACCGGGTGTGCGAGTTCTGCGCCAGCCCGACGAGCACGGCGAGCATGGTGATGGTCGCGTAGACCCGCTCCTTGACCCGCTCGACCAGGGTTTCGAGCATCTGGGCGGTAACCGGGGGCCGGCCGGCATCGGACTCGGACATACCGAAACCGTACGATCACCGCCCGGCCCGACCGGTCACGACGCGCGCCGATTCATCAGCGCTACGGGCACGAGCTGCCCCTGACAGGACGGCCTCGCAGCTCGATGAGCCCTGGCCAGGTCCTACTTCAGATGGCGGTCGTAGAACCGGTTCCCGTCCTCCAACTCGAACCACGGAGTGCCGGTGTGACCGCCCGTATTGGCGTGCAGGGTCTTCTCCTTGGTGCCGAAGGTGTCGAACAGGTCGAGAGCCCGTTGGCGGGGGTTTCCTTCGTCGTCCCACTGGAGGAGGAGCAGCAGCGGAATGCTGACCTGGCGGGCCTCCTCGCGCTGGGCGCGGGGCACGTAACCTCCGGCGAAGAATCCGGCGGCGGCGATGCGCGGCTCGACCGCCGTGAGGCGGATGCCGAGGGCCATCCAGCCCGAGTACCCGACCGGGCCGCCGATCTCGGGCAGTGCGAGGAGGGCGTCCAGGGTGGTCCGCCATTCCGGGGCGGCGTGCTCGACCAGCGGGCCGACGAGGGACTCGAAGATCTCGTCTACCGGCTCGCCGGCCTGCATGGCCCGGCGAAGCTCGGCGCGGACCTGCTCGTCGGCGGCGGAACGGGGCCGGTCACCGCACCCGGCGGCGTCGATGGTGGCCACCGCGTAGCCGTGCGCCGCGGTCAGGCGGGCCCGGGCCATCAGCCGGGCGTCCCGCTTGGGCAGGCCGTTGTTGTGGGCCATGAGGATCAGTGGGACCGGCGCCGGCGCAGACCCGGGCGTCCACAGGGTGCCGGGGATCTCGCCGAGGATGAATTCGCGCTCGAGGACGCCGTCGTCGAGGCGCTGCTCGGAAGTGAATTGCAGGGTCGTGAAGTGCATGGTCGTGCCCTTTCGGGAGTGCGCTTGAAAACGGCACTCCCGGACGACCTATCGCCCGACCGCGACCTCGGAGAGGAGCACCCACGTCGATACTGCGTTCACGGGTACCACCTCCTCATTCACCGGCACGGCCGTGGGAAACGTAGCAGTGCTCGCCGTAGCCCACCAACAGGTTTTCGGCGGCTCAGGGCCATACAAGGCAATACGGCTGATGCCCCGCCTCATGCAACCGATGCGAGAAGTCCTGCCACTCGTGCAGCGATTGGTGACGGGAGGGCGTTGACCTGGGGTTTCGCAAGGAAATGCGCATTGACCTGGGAAAACTCCTCTCGGTAGTTCTCACGGGTCAACGCCGTTTCCCAGGCTCATGTGCCCTGGATGTGCCCTCGCGGCCTCTCACCAGAGGGCGCCTTGCTCGGCTGACGGACGGGTAGTGGGCGGCGTCGCCGCCAGGCTCACTCGCGTCTTGGCGTTGATGGCACGAGGTTCCGTCGTCACGGCGCCCGCCTCACGCAGCTGCCGGACGGTCTCGATCACTTGGGCGGGCCGGTAGACGGTTTCCAAGAGGGCGTATCGCTTGAGCTCGGGGATGGTTCGCCCGCCGGGCGTTTCGGAGATGAAGTCGTGCAGGATCCGTCGCAGCGGAGCCGTATCCGGTTCGAATACGAGATCAAGCATCTGCTGTTGGGTGTCCCTGGGGTCGCGGTAGCGGACGCCGTAGGAAGGGTCCACCTTCCACATGGCGTCCTTCATCTTCTCCAGCCCCCGTTCGTGCTGGGTGCCGAAGATCAGGTAGAGCATCCTGCCGCCCTCGTCGACCATCTCGAAGTACAGCGTGTGCGTGAAGCCTGCCTGGCGCAGCGTGTTCCGGTACTGCTCGCGCAGGAAGGTGAACTTGCCTGAGGGAGACTGCTGGAAGACGCCTTGCCACTCCTGGCTGCCGAAGGCTTCGTCGCCGAGCTGGCGGTGGCCGTCGTGCTTCTCGGCGAACCGGGTGAGGAAGCTGGGCTCGAAGGTCACCATCACTTCCGTGCTGGGATGGCGCCCCAGCTCCTGGAGGAGCGAGAAGGGGATGTCGGGTCCGCCGAAGCTGTCCAGCAGCACGAAGAGAGGCTTCCCCAACGCGCCGATGCCCCGCAGCTTCTGCAAGAGGGCCGGGTGGAAATCTCCGTGACGTATGTCGACGTCTATTCGGTTGGTGATGTTGTCCGTTTGCCTGGAGCGGACGAGCTCCATCTGGCGCTGTAACTCTTTGACGCGCCGGGCGTCCTCCTCCATGAGGATCACGCGCATACGTTTCGGGAACCTGTGCAGAGCGTCGGCGAAGACTTCGTAAGCGATGACCGGGGAGCCGGGCTCGCCCTGTTTGTAGACGCCGGCACCCGCGAAGCCTTCGGCGTAGCTGATCACGTCGAGCCGTGACAGCAGGATCGGTGCCCAGGCTTCCAAGTACCGCTTCAGTAAGTCATGTTTGGCCGCCGTGTGTGGATCGCGTTCCCACACGGCTTCCTTCGGTACGGCCACGATCGGTCCCCCCTACTCCCGTCGGCCCCGCTGGGGAGAGGGTCACACACCGCTGCCATATGCCACCAGAGTGCGTACGGCGTCTGCTGGGCTTTGGCCGTTAATGGGCTGCGACAGGCAGTCGGGGTGGCATCTCGTCCCAGGTCGCTCCGTCGAGTTCGCGGCCCCCTGACTTCGGGCTGCGGCCACCCCATTGCTTGAAGAAGAAAGGCACTCCAGCGTCGTTGCAGGCGTCGCGGATGTCCACCAGCCACTCCTCCTGCACGGGCCGATGGTGGGGCCCGGACTCCCCGCCGGCAATAACCCAGCCGATGCCGCCCAGGTGCAGACCGGTAAGTGGACCGAGCAGCGGCTCACAGGACAGGAAGCGCACGGCAGCGGGAACTTGTCGAAGGTCGTCGACTCGATCCAGGTGATCTGCATCTTCGACGGAGACGCCCATCCACAAGTTGGAGGGCCAGTCGAGATCGCCGGCCACGCGTCGCAGCCTGCGGGCTCTCTTGGTCAGTAGCTGGTACGTGTGCTGGGGGGTCTCGGCAATCACCTGGAAGACCTGCCGGACGAAGTCCAGGGGGACCTTGGCGTGGAAGAGGTCGCTCATGGAATTGACGAAGACCATCCGTGGGGCCTTCCACTGACGGGGAATGGTCAGCGCGTCTGGGTGAGGGGTGAGGCCGAAGCCCGGGCCTGATGTCCTGGGATCCCCGTCAGTCTGGTACTTGGCAACACCCATGGCCTTGAGGCGCCTGGATAACGTCAAGGCGTAGCAGTTGTCACACCCGGGGGAGATCCGGTCGCATCCTGTGGTGGGATTCCAGGTCGCCTCGGTCCACTCGATTGTGCTGCGATCGCCCATGGGTCCCCTCCCGTAGCGGGTGGACGCTGGTCATCAGCGCTTTCCCACCCGGCGCTTCGACTGCGCTGCCTAACGAGCGACGTGCCGAACTGACACGCGATCACCCCCATCCTTCACGTCGAACAGGTGTTCTGTGAAGGGGGTGTTGGATCGAACGCCGATGGGTGCCGTTCGTCTGAAGGGAACGTCGGCCTGTGTTCGCTACCCGGATCAGCGGTGGATTGCTGAGAGAAAGCGCGGCATGCCGACCACCTGCCCGCCCGTCCTGATGACTAGCCGTCGGCCGTTGGGCATCGGCTCATCGCTGAACGCCCGCACAGCCCGGCGGCTGTCCACGGCCTCATGGAGCGCGTGACGAGCAGCGAGCTCACGCTCTCAGCTTGGGAAGCGACGGCGCTTGGCGAGCCATATTGGTGCTGGCCTGGCCATACACCGTTCTGGCAGCTATGGGTCTGGGACTGTGGGAGCCGCCGTTGACCGTGGTTGTCCGCTCTTATGGGCACGATGCTGCGAGGCGGACACATCGTGCTGATGCGGCTTGCTTGATCTTGAGATTCAGCAACACGCAGCGCAAATGAACGCATAGCGTTGCGGTCGCACATAGTTTCCTCAGCTGCAGTCCCAGAGATCACAGAAAATAGGCTTGGCCCTGCAGACTTCGCTCTTGACGATGGGCAGCCTGGTACCCGCAGAGACAGGCACGTTGCGTCGCTGCGACTCTGAGGTCGAAAGCTGGGACCACCCGGGTACTGACCCCGCTTCTTATCCCGGGGAGCCTGACGCTTGAGGTCAGGAGGCCGCGCGATGCGATGGATCGCCGAGGGATGCGGTGCGGTCGTGTCGCTGTGCGTGGCACGCCTGCTGCTTCGACAAATCCGGGGACTCCTATTGGATGTTGGGTCTGTCATCCGCGCGTGGCGCGACCTTGTGCGTCTGGTGAGAGGCACGGCGACGATCCGCGGAGGGGCGCGTCGGCACAGGCACTGAAGCAGCCAAGGCACCGGCCTACGATGTGTTCGTGGATCGTGATTGGATGCGGCAGCAGCTTGAGGCGTTCATCAACCTGGCCGCTCGCTACGAGGCCACCGAGCGTCCCGGAGACTACATCGGCGACGAGGGCCTGTACGCGCAACTCCACCGAGTCGAACCCACTGTCAAGCGAATCCTGCGTCTGCTGGATCCCGAACTGCCCGACAAGATCAATATTGATCAGATGGCCGGCGTCGCCATGGCCCGTAACGAAGTTCAGCGTGGTTTGGGCATCCTTGCCGACATGGATGACTGGGCGACTCGGCTGCTGCCGGACGCCCCAAGCTTGCCCGCCGACCGGTTGCACCCCTGGGTCTGGGAGCCGGCCGCGCCGCTGTGGGCTGCGGAGGCCCGGCAGGATGCCGTTCTCGCTGCTGCTCGGACCGTCAACCGTCGACTTCAGCAGAAGCTGAATCGCCACGACATCGGCGAGACCGACCTGTGCATGCAGAGCTTCGACTTGAAGGAGCCCGTGGCCGGGAAACCCCGACTGCGTTTCCCCGGCGGCCGCAATACGCCGACCTGGCGTGCTCGCCAGGAAGGGGCCAAGTATCTTGCCGCTGGTGCCTTCCTGGCGATTCGCAACGTGGCCGCTCACGAAGACGTGGTGACGTGGTCCGAGCAAGAGGCGCTGGAGCACCTGGCGACCCTGAGCGTTCTCGCCCGCTGGATCGAGGAATGCACGGTGGAGTCCGCCACCTGACATGGACCGCTATGTCCGTCGTGTTGAACAGACGTGTACTCGGTCTTCTCGTCTGCTGAGTCCTCAACAACCTGAGCGACGCTCTCGAGGATGCGGGGGATCCGGCGGGCTCGCTCGCCGCGCTCGACCGGGCCCGAACGTTCCTGGAGGCGCTCAATAGGGAGGGGCACGCTCGCTGGCGTCTCGATCTCGCAGAGCATTGCGTGTGGCGGGCCGCTGAGCGCCTTGTCTACAGAGTGAGGCCGTCCGAGTCGCGGCCAGCCGCCTCGACTAGGCCGTTGGTGAAGAGGGAGAGCGTGCTGCCCCTCTACCAGTTCCATCTCAACGGATCCGAACAGCGAGCTGACGAGGCCGAGAGGTAGTCCGGCCAGCAGGTCCAGGGTCCGCACGCTGCCGAGGGCTGACCAGGGCCGACAGTTTGCAGAGGCAGGGAGTGCGGGTTGCCCGATTTGGCCGTCGAACGAGGGCTGATGTCAGTGGGTGGGGGAAGAATGGAGGTAAGCGAGGGAGGGACGATGTCCATACCAGGCGAGGGCTCTGACCTGCTCTTTCCTTCCCCCAGTGGATGCCGCTGGTGTGGAGTGGATGAGCGTGAACACATGCAACGCTGGAAGCTGCCGGTTGGGTGGCACAAGTGGGAGGCGCCAACATTGGGGCAACGCAAGGAGCGGATGCTTGCTCGACGCCGTCGTACTGCCGGGCCCTTAGGAACGGGCCCGGCAGGCCCAACTACTCGGCTAGCTTCCTGACCTGCGTGAACACCTCTCGAAGCTGTTCCGGAACCTGCTGGGCGTCCTTCAAGGCCAGGGAGAACCCGTACATCATGTCCGGTTTCCCTCCCGGGCCCGTGTCACTTCCTGTCTGCAACATCTCTTCCACAGCTGCGCTGAACTTTTTCTCGGTCCGCAGCTTGGCGAAGTCTTCCGGCGCCCAAAGCCCTTCGTTCCTGGGCCATACCTCGTTCGCAACAGTTGCCCAGAGATCGTCGCTGAACAGTGCTTCGAGTTCAGGCACGTCGTCGGCTCCGGCATCGGCGGTCTCGCCAAGGAACTTCACGTAGTCGGCAACATTGGGACCGAAGTGTTCACGAAGTTTCTGCTCCTTGAAGATGCTCTTGGGGAGCGACCGGCTGTCAGCGTCAACGACGAGCAGGAAGGTGCGCCCGCGCTTGATCAGGTATCGAGCGAGATGCAAAGCCCCCTCATTGTTGAAACAAGCCCAAAGGGCGACGCCAGCTGCCTGTAGGGAGAGCCCCTCGCACAGCCGGAAGAGGAGAGGGAAGGCGCGTTGCTCCGTGTCGCCTTCTACCGCCAGGAAGCAACGCTCATGTAGCAGGACCGAGTTGCGGAGCCCCAGCGCTGATGCGATCTTGCCGAGATGTAGATCGATGGCTTCGCCGAGTTCATCCGCGCCGATACGCTCGGCGACAGTGCCCAGGTCCTCCAACTTGAGGTGGACAACGTCAGAAATGTCAACGCCGTCGATTAGATTCATGGAGTGGGTGGCGACCATGACGCTAACGTGTGGGATGCTGGCCTGCTTGCGGATCAGCCCCATCACCTTGCGCTGGTGGTGATAGTCGAGGTGAGTGTCCGGTTCGTCGTAGACGACGATCGTCTGCACTGCCGGCGGCTCGACCTCGTTGCTGTCCGGCTCCCCGCGTGCCTCCGGGCCGCCTGCGTCGGCTTCCTCATCCGCCAAGAGCTCACTGGTCCACTCCCACACGGCGAGTGACACTCGTCGATTGCTGCCCAGACCCGAACGGTCCAAGCCAACCGACGCGCCCTTGACCCGACTGATACGCAGAGGGGCCCCGTTGAACCCACGCTGGAACGACACGTCGGGCTCGACGAAGACCTCGGTGAGATCTGGACAGCGCTCTTTGATGTGATCACAAAGCGACTTGGCGTCTATGCGCAGGCGCTCTTTGACCTCGTCCTCAACTGTCTGCAACTTTCCCTGCAGAGCGACGTCCGCCATGTGTGCCTGAAATTTTCCACTGAGCGCTGTCTTTACAGCATCATCGGGGCGGGCTGCCTTGCCGTCGAAGATCAGAACCCTGGGCATGCGCCGCTCCAGACCAGATGGCGCCGACAACCAGCCCTGATTTTCTGAGTGTTTACGGCCATAGTCTCGCAGGCACTTCTCGAAATCGGCCTTCTTAGGCTTGGTGCTGTTGGGCTTGACCTCGAACTCGTCTGCGAGTTTTTTCAGTTCTGGTAGCAAGTACTGGGTAAGGTCCGTCAAACGGTCGTCGTTCGGGAGGGAGCTCCAGACTTCCAAGGATGACTTCAGGTTGGTATCAACCCTGCGTCGCAGGCGCACCTGTGAAGGCAGGTCGAACTCCTGTTGCTCCCAGTCGTCTAGAGCGAACTCGCCCACGACTACGGTCTCGGCACAGCGCGCGAAGCATTCCTTGCCTTCGAGGTCTGTGCTGCGAACGTAGCTACGGTCATCGTTAACCATGCTGTAGCTGCCGACAAGGAGGCCGAGAGCGTCCAGCAGTGCACTCTTGCCGCCGTCATTGTGTCCGGCCAGAATGGTTGGCTTGCTTACCGGGATGTTGGAGACATCCTGTAGTGACCGAAAGCCGTTCGCCGAAAAGTTCTTGAGGTACACCGCTGGTCGATCGCTCCGCACCTTGTGCTGTCAACCGAGCTGACAGCGTCGGCAGACGCCAGCGACATGAACTGCAGCACCAAGCGTCTCGGGGACACCATCCTAGCCTCGCGCTTTCATAAAGCGGGCTGTCCGGCAGGTGGTCAACTCAGCAGAAAGTGCCCCTGACCAGCAAGAATGAGGATTGTCGAGGTCCTTGTTCCCGCTGAAACCAGAGGCACTTTCCAGGTGAAGCAGCCTATAGGTTCCTATCCTCCTGTGCGTGTCCAGGGCGACGGCCGCCAGGTCGTCTCCCTGGCCGGATCCGTCCTGCTGGTCGAAACGGTCCGCAAGACCGGTCTCGACCGGGCGTTATCCGCAGTGCTCGCTCCGTGGCGAAAGCCTCGGGCCGTCCACGACCCGGGCAAGATCCTCCTGGACCTTGCGCTGGCGGTCGCACTCGGCGGGGACTGTCTCGCCGACATCGCGACGCTGCGGGCCGAGCCGTCCGTGTTCGGGCCGGTCGCCTCCGACCCGACGGTCTCCCGCCTGATCGGCACCCTCGCCACCGCGGGCGAGAAGGCACTGACCGCCATCCGCAATGCCCGCTCCGAAATCCGTGGCCGGGTCTGGGAGTTGTCCGCCGACCGGGCTCCGGACGCCTGCGGGGAAGTGACCGTGGACCTGGACGGAGTTCTGGTCGTCGCACACTCCGACAAGCAGGACGCCGCCCCGACCTGGAAGAAGACCTACGGCCACCACCCCCTGATGGGGTTCGTCGACCACGGGCCAGGCGGCACCGGCGAACCCGTCGCCGCTCTGCTCAGGCCGGGCAACGCGGGCTCGAACACCGCCGCCGACCACATCACCACGGCGCAACTCGCCCTCGCTCAGCTGCCCAAGAAGTACCGGCGTGGGCGGCAGACCTTGATCCGCTGCGATTCCGCGGGCGGCACCCACGAGTTCGTCGCCTGGCTCGCCCGGCGCGGCCGCTGGCTGTCCTACTCGGTCGGCATGGTCATCACCGAGGCCGTCCACCAGCACGTCCTCAAGATCCCGGCATCGGCCTGGACCTCGGCCATCGAGTCGGACGGTGAGGTCCGCGACGGGGCCTGGGTCGCGGAACTCACCGGTGACATCCTCATCGGGTGGCCGAAGGGCCTGCGGCTGATCGTCCGCAAGGAACGACCCCATCCCGGCGCCCAGTTGAGGATCACAGATGCCGACGGCATGCGGCTCACCTGCTTCGCCACCAACACCGCCGACCGTCCCATTGCCGAACTCGAACTCCGCCACCGGCTGCGGGCCCGGGCCGAGGACCGCATCCGGGCCGCCCGCGCGACGGGCCTGCGCAACCTGCCCCTGCACGACACCGCGCAGAACAAGATCTGGCTGGAGATCGTCCAGATTGCTCTCGACCTGCTGGCCTGGATGCCCTTGCTCGCCCTGACCTGCAAGGCCCGTCTCTGGGAACCTCGCCGCCTGCGGTTCCGCCTGTTCTCCGCGGCTGGCCAGCTCGTCACCACCGGCCGGCGCCGCATCCTCCGCCTCGCCCGCCACTGGCCCTGGACCAGCGAGATCACAGACGCCCTCGCACGGCTCGCACTCCTGCCGAACCCCGACTGACCAGAAGCCCCTACCCCTGCGAGCAGCATCACCCCCACCCGGAGCAGTGGAACCCGGCGCCCACCCGACGCGAGACTCGGGCCGCCGACCTGCCCGGCATCAGCCGCCGAAAGCGAAACGGTCCACCGACTCCGTCGGCGGACCGTCAAGAAAGATCGAGGCTAGGACTCCGTGGCCTCTCGTGTGGGCTCTGAGGCCGATCCGATCCGGATGACTTGTCCGCGAGGCATGCGGTTCGCGTCCGGCTGCCCGGGGAGACGCGCACCTATGGCGCTCACGGATCTAGTGAGCTCAGTGGCTGGGTTGAGTGGGAGGTGGCGCCCTGTCTGACCTGGCTGACCAGTGGTGATCGGTGTGGCTTGAGCGTCATCCAGTAAACACCCGTGACGCTCGACCCTTTCCGCGGAGTTCGTTCGTGGGGCCACCGCCTTCCGGGGTGACTGAATCTGACAGGAAGTGACTCTTGTTGCCTCTATCTGTTCGTATTCTCGGAGTGCTTGTCGGTATGTCTTAGGGTGCCTCTGTGTGAGGCGCGCGTAAGCGCGACTGTCTCCATGCTTACCGGCATCAAACGTGAGAGTGGGCTCCCATGCGACGTATATCTGTCGTTTCCTCGAACCTGGCTTCTGTCGGCTATGAGTCGGGCTCCGGGACGCTCGAAGTGCAGTTCCATAGCGGAGCGATCTACCAGTACACGGGTGTACCTGAGAGCGTGTACAGCGGACTTATGGGCGCAGCTAGTAAGGGCGGATATCTAGACGCTTTTGTGAAGAAGGCAGGCTATCCGGCGGTGAGAGTCTCCTGAGGTACAGAGACCCTATGGTCAGTCCCATCCGAGTTCCGATTCGTGGCAACTGTGGTCACTTGAAACCAGTGATCGGACGTTTCGGATGCTGGTGAGAGGGCGTGGTCACCGGTGTCGAGTAGTTCGTTGGTGAGTGTGACTGCCCACCGGTCTTTGCCGGGTGGGATCGAGAAACCGGTGCCGGTGACGCCGTAGTGGACCCAGATATGGCCAATATCTGGTGCTGGGTCTGGGGCTCGTTCCGTTTCGGAATAGCGGGGCGTTCCGAAACGGAACAAGACGTCTTTTCGAGGCGGAGCAGGCAGGATTGAGGAGATCGACGATTGGTCCTGGCTTCGTGGCTTTGAGCGTTCGCTTAGTGCACGGATGAGCTGTTCAACGGGTGAACCATCCAGCCGTTCACTCGGTGAACACCAAGCCGTCAGGCCCACTTATGGGCGCCTTGCCGCATGGGCGAGGGCTACAAGGGACCAATCTCGATGGCGAGCGCGCCGAGAGCTTCTTTCTCGGGTGGGTAGATGGCGCGGATGTTGGCCAGTTGCTCGTCGTGAGTGGCGGTCGGGTTGACATTGGCCGGTCCCTCGCCGTGGAGCAGGGCCTCGAAGTCGGTGTACTCGGTGACGCGGACGACCTTGACCTCGCAGGTCTCCTCGGTGCCCTTGATCCGGAAGCGGATGGTCTCGCCCGCGGCGAGGTCGGCGAGGTGGGGGTATTTCACCCGTACCTCGATGGTCTTCGTGCCGGCGGCGACAAGGTCGAAGTACTGGCGGTAGAGGTTGAGTTCGCGAACGCAGGCGGTGGTGTCGGTCATGGGGCGGAAACGCTCCTGGGTGCTGGTGCGGTGATCAGGCGGCCGATCTCGGCTGCGGAGTACGAGCGGAAGAAATGGCGGGGGTCGGACAGCATCGTCTCGGTCATGGCCAGCAGATGGTCGGCGTACTCGGTGACGCTGCCGGGCCATTTCCGGGTGTCGAGCATCCAGTCCGCCGCGCCCGTCGGCAAGGTGGCGCGGCCCTCGCGGATCAGGGACTTGGAGAGCTTCGCGCCGGTGTCGGTGACGACCTGGGGGCAGAACAGGCGGGCGGGGAGCTGGGCGCGGGTGAGGCCGACGGCCTGGAGGGCCTCGTCGATGAGGAGAGAGCCGAAGACCCAGTCGCCGCCCTTGACCATGACGTGCAGGGTGCCGCCCTCGCGTGGGCTGGTCAGGGCGAGTTCCTTGACGAGGTTGCGGTACAAGGTGGCCAGGTCGAGGTAGGCGCCGGCGTTGGGCGTGATGGTGGCCTGGTAGGGGCCGTGGTGGAGGCAGACCGCGGCGACGGTGGCGGTGTCGCGGTCGGTGAGGTGTGTACGCGTCCGCTCGGCGTGCTTCTCGGCCCAGCCGCAGCCGGGCTGGGGGCAGGGGACCCGGAGGTGCGGGGTGCCGGTGGAGGGGGCGAGCCACCAGCGGGCGGCGTCGAGGCGGGGCAGGAGCCGCAGCCAGGTGCGGCGGAAGTGCTCGCCGGCTTGCTGCTGGGTGTAGGTCTCGACGTGGTACGGGATGCCCAGGCGTCGGGACAGGGCGGTGAACAGGGGCTGGTAGAGGGCGCCGATGAGGCCGGTCAGGGCCTGTTCGTCGGTGGCCTGGGCGTAGGCGCGCTGGTAGCGGTGGCCGCTGACCGGGTCCGTGGCCTGCTGGTACGGGGCATTGTCGAGGGCGCTGAAGAGGACCTCGGTGCGGATGCCGAAGCGGTCGCACAGGCGGGCGGCCATCGCGAAGGCCAGGGACTGCACGAGGGAGGTGCCGATGTGCGGGGCGCCGTTGATCTGGGTGCCGACGACCAGGACGATCCGCGCCGGCGGGGTGGCCAGGATGCGTGGGGCCAGGATGTCTTCGGCGCGCAGCAGGGCGTTGGCGAGGACTGTGTTGGGTGAGACGGGGTGGGTCGTCACGGGTGTCCCCTTGCGGTCGGGTCGGAAGGCGATCTAGAGGGGGGCGTCGGATGGTGTTTCTTGCCAGACGGCCGTGACGTACGAGTGCTGGAGCGCGGCGCGCAGGACGTCGGGGTCGGTGAGCGTGTCGTCGTCGGGGAGCTCGCACCAGCCGCCGAACCAGTCGTCCATCAACTCCAGGCCGGGTGCCACGAGCCATGAGTTGCTGGAGAGATGCCGGACGGGCAGGCCGTCCCAGCCGCTGTCTGTGGTGCCGGTCTGGATGGCGTAGTAGAGGCGTTCGTTGGGGCCGTCGTAGAGCACTGGCCCGATCGGGGCGCCGAGGGCGCGAAGATGGGCAAGGGTCAGGAATCCGGTCTCCGCGGGCATTCGTACGAGATCCCAGTCGTCGCCGACCCGCAGCAGGCGCAGTCCGGGAATGTCGCCGATCATCGGGGCCCGGCGCAGCGCGCTGCGCACGGACATCAGGTGCCCCCCTGCTGCTGGAGGCGGAAGGAAGGCGCGTCGCTTGCCGTCGGCCTGGTGGAACGGACCGTGATCAGGCGGGCGCCGGTTGCCGATATCCGCCGCTTGCGCTCGGCGGCGACGGGCCTGGGGCCGAGGTGGCCGAGCGCCGGGGTCACGGTGCCGTAGGTGTCGGGGAGTTCGAGGGCGTCCAGGAGGCCGACGAATGCGGGGGAGCGGAAGGCGACGGCCGGTTCGCGGTCGGTGAAGACACCGCACAAGGTCAGCTCGTGGCGGCGGCAGTACTCGGTGATGCAACCGGTGAGCGCCGTGTGGCGGGCTGCCCCGCCGGTGACGTGGCGTAGGTAGCCGAAGACGCGCGGGCCGGTGACCGGGCGGCGTTCGGTGAGGGGTTCGTCGTCCATGACCAAGAGCGTCGGCTTTCGCGAACGGCCTTGAAATGACCTGCTGTTGTACTTCCGTTGCACTTCGAGCCCCGCATGGTCACCGAGAGTGCTTCGATACGTGACGGAGGGAGGTCAGCCGTGGTCAGCGTGCAGCACTGGAGCGGTCGGGAGGCGAGCGCCCTGCGTGCCGCGCTGCGCATGAGCACGCGCTCCTTCGCCGACCACCTCGGCGTGGCCCTGCGCACGGTGGCCAAGTGGGAGAGCCTGGGCGCCGAAACGCAGCCTCGGCCCGATACCCAGGCCATCCTCGACACCGCGCTCGCCCGCGCCGACTCCGCAGCCCACGCCCGCTTCGAGGCGCTGCTGTTCCCGGAGCGGAAGAGCGCGCGGCCGGCGGACTACGAGACCTGGACCGAGGACATCGAGCGTGCCGTGGTCTGCGTGAGCCGCCAGAACTTCCCCTTCGCCTCGACGCTGCTCAACCGCTGGCTGGGCCGCCATGACCCGCGGGATATCGACGACAAGGGCCTTTACCTGTACGGGCGTTCACTGGTGCTGCTTGGTGATGTGCAGCGCGACCAAGGGGCGATCCTCGGCCCGCTCTCCGCCCGCCAGTCCTACCTGACCGCGCGCGACATGTTCTGCGAGCTCGATATCCCGCGCAGGGTGGCCCAGATCGAGCTCTCCCTTGCTGTGGTGCAGGAGATGTCCGGACAGCTGGAGGTCTCGGCCCGCCGCTATGAGCAGCTCGCCCGGGACGAGCGCCTGAGTCGACGGGACCGGGCCCGTGCCCGCCTGTGGGTGGGTACGGCGCTGAGCAAGGAGGGCGACAACGACTACGCCACCGAGGTCATGGCGGCCGCCACCTGCGAGTTTGAGGAACTCGGCGAGCCGGAGGACTGGTCCGTGGCACACCAGAAGCTGGCCCTCGCTCACCGCGGCGCCGGCCACCTGGACCAGGCGCTGCACTACATCGACATCGCGCGTACCACCGGCACGGTCGACTCCCCGATGCAGCGGGTTCGGTTGGACACCGCCTACGGGCACATCCTTCTGTCGGATGCGGCGACCCGCAATGATGGGCTGTCCGTCCTCGACCAGGCGGCACAGGTGGCGCAGCAGTTCGGGCTGAGCCACCAGCTGCGCAGCATCGAGGGCATCCGAAAGGGCCGGCAAGGATGAGCCAGGGAGTGCCAGTGCCGCAGCACCAGCAGCGCCAGATCACCGACGAGCAGTTCCACGACGCGACGCTGATCTGGAACTACCACCAGATGGGCCACGAGCTGCGGCCTTGCTCGGCGGCGATCGGACTGGGCAGCCACGACCTGGGCGTGGCGAACGCGGCCGCCAACCTCTACCGCGCCGGCCTCTTCCCGGTCGTGGTGTTCAGCGGCGGCAACAGCCCGACCACCCGGGCTCGTTTTCCGCGCGGTGAGGCTGTGCACTACCGCGAGCATGCGCTGAGCCTGGGCGTGCCGGACGAGGCGATCCTGGTCGAGCCGAAGGCCGCGAACACCGGCCAGAACATCACGCTCTCGCGGGAGTTGCTGGTCGGGGCTGGCGTCGAGGTCGAGTCGCTGCTGCTGATCTCCAAGCCGTACATGGAGCGCCGCTCGTACGCGACGTGCCGCAAGCTGTGGCCCGAGGCCGACGTCGTCTGCGCCTCCGAGCCGCTGGAGTTGGACGACTACATCAAGTCCATTGGCGACGAGAAGCTCGTCGTCGACATGCTCGTCGGCGACCTGCAGCGGGTGATCGAGTACCCGAAGCTCGGCTTCGCCGTCGAGCAGGACGTACCGGGGGATGTGCATGACGCCTACGAGCGCCTTCTGCGGGCCGGCTTCGACAGCCGTCTCATCGTCACCTGACCCGCCACGCGGCGGGGTGTGCGCGATCCACCAGCCGAACCTCTTCCCGAGGTTGTCCACGCTGGCCAAGCTGTACGCCGCCGACCGGTGGATCGTCCTGGACGACGTCCAGTTCGCCCGGCGCGACTACCAGCATCGCGCCCGTCTCGCCGATCTGGACGAGCCCGTACGCCAGCAGTGGCTCACGCTCCCCATGCATCTTCCCCAGGGGCGCTCGACGTTGATCAGTCAGGCACGGCTCGTTGACCCCCAGCGCTCGCGCCGGACGGTCCAGCTGCTCGTGCGCCAGTACTACGGCCGAAGCCCTCACCGGAAAGCCGTGTTCGACGTTCTCGACGCGGTCTTGGACACGCTCGACACCTCGGACCGCGTGGCCGACCTCGCGAGAACATCGACGATTGCCCTGCTCACGGTCCTTGGATGGTCACGGGACGTGCGGGACAGCAGTGAGATCCCGACCCGCCCAGGTCGTTCCCAGCGCCTGGCGGATCTCGCCGCAGCCACCGGCAGCACCCACTATCTATGCGGCACCGGCGGCCTGCGGTACCTCGACGCCGATCCCTTCGATGCCCACGGCATCCCCGTACTGCCTTTCCACACCCCTGTGGATGACCTGCTATGGCAGTGGGCCCGCAGAGCCAGCAGCCTCTGGGCCCTGAGCGCAATCGGTGCCGATGAGCTGGCCAACCAACTGGCTGCCCAGCGAGAAGCTCACCTCCTTCGGGTACACGTGTGACCGCGGGCGCTTCCTTGCTCATCTCCGCCACCGGCCTGCGGGCCATCGAGCACCCGGATGGCTCCCTACGCCCCGGCTCACCGCTGGCCACATTCGTTCACTGAGGAGGAGATCGGGGCGTTCACTCAGGAAACGCCCCGCAGTTCCTGTTCCGATTCGGAACGGGCTGCGCGCTCGTGCTCAGCGGTTCCGGTGATCGCCCACCGAACCCTTGCCCCCTGCCTTGGCCTTGGCAGCGGGACTCGGCGTGTGTGCGGAATCATCGCGCCCTGCGGCGTTGATCGCCTCGGCCCGTTGAAGGCCGGGCAGTGCGGCCGTTGCCCGGGACCGCGGTGGTGGCGCGATCGGATATCGCGGTGGCGTCGGCGGGCAGGTTGGCCATGCGGCGCAGCCGCCACACCAGCACGTCGGTGACCGAGTCCGCGGTCGCAAGCTCCCGCCGTCCAGCCGCTTCGGCCAGGAGCCCGGCCGGGTCGTGTCCGGCGGCCTCGACATCGGCGAGCGTGGCGGCCAGCGCAAACCAGCCCGGCTCGGCCAGAGCCTGTTCCGCCAGCTCCGGCACTGCCTGGCGGAGGTAGGCAGCCTGTCTCTGGCGCAGCGGTTGGGGCAGGTGTCGGCCCCGTTGGTACAGCGCGCCCAACGGGATGTCGGCGGCGGCCCGGTAGGCGGCGCGCAGATGCTCGGCGGCCTCTTGGGCGGCAGCCGCTTGCTGGGCGTGGTTCTTCTTGGCGTGCCAGTGGGCGGCGGCGGTGACGAGGAAGAACAGCATGTCGATGGCCATGGCGGTGGTGGCGCCGTCTTCCCCACGACCGAGGGCGGGCCCGCTGTGGACGAGGTCGCGGGCGGCCTGGCGAAGAGCGCGGTCGTGCCCGCGTTCGGCCTGGACGTGGGAGCGGGTGGCTCGCTCGAACACGAAGGCCGCCCCGCGCAGTTGTTTGCGGGTATGGGCGGCGGAGGTCTTGGCGAGCGCGTCCAACACCTCCCCGGCCGCCGCGATGTGCGCGGCCACCTGAGCGTCCTCACCGTGGTCGATGACCAGCACCGCCTGCCACGTAGCCGAGGCTGCCTGCCGCCGTGCCGTCGCTGGTCCGCTGGGGGCTTCGACGGAAGGCGTGTCCGAGTCCTGGTCAGGGGAGCCGCTGGAGAAGCGCTTGCGGATACGAGGCAGGGAGAGATCGGGGGAGAGGGTGGAGCCCGCGTAGAACACGGGCTCCTTGTCGCCGTTGCGGTCGTCGGGGAGGGCCACCGTGTAGCCGAGCAGGTCGCCGGAGGGCGCGACGCGCTTGCGGATCAGCAGGCCGGCGGAGGCCAGCCGGTCGAAGAACTCCCCCTCGCTCATGGCTCCCGCCACCGCCCGCCGTACGGTCTCCCGCAGCTCCTCGCGCGCCGACTGCTCGCGGCCCTCACGTTCGGCCTTGTGGCGTTCGGCGCTGGTCGGCCGCTTCGTGGCGGTCCCGTCCCCGGCCGGGACGCGGCGCAGGTTGTAGTCGGCTTCGATGCGGCGGCATTCGGCCTGGGCGCGGCGGGCCTCGTTGTGCAGGCGGGGTCGGCGGCCGTCGTCGCGGACGAGGGTGGCGATGATGTGGATGTGGTCGTCTGCGTGGCGGACGGCTGCCCAGCGGCAGGCGGCTTCGTCGCCGTCGGGGGCGATGCCGGTGGCGGCGACCGTGCGGCGGGCGATGGCCGCCCAGTCCTCGTCGGACAGGATCGGGTCCTCCGGCGCGGCCCGCACGGACAGGTGCCATACGTGCTTCTCGGGGCGCTTGCTGGCGGGCAGCGCGGTGACGGGCTGGTCGAGCAGGTGCTGGAGCTGTTCGTAGGTGGCCTTCGGGTCGCGGCCGGGGTCGGGGGTGAGTGGGTCGAAGGCGGCCACCAGGTGCGGGTCGATGTGCTCCTCTTTGGTACCGGGGCCGTAGAGGTACTGGATCAGGCCGATCGTCTCGCTGCCGCGGTCGTGGATGCTGGGGATCATTCAGCGGCACTGCCGTCGCGGTGGGCCAGCAGGGCATCGGCGGCGTCCTCCATGCGGCGGGCGGCGCTGCCGACGGCCGTGGCCATGGCGTCCAGGTGGGGTGCGTCGGCGCCGGAGTTGAGGGCCTTGGCGACCTGGTTGAACAGGCCGTGGATCCAGCCCAGGTGTCGGCGGGCTGCGAACAGCTCGTTGATGACCTGCCGTTCGGTGGCGATTTCGGCGGCGGTGCGGGTCAGGTCGCGGGCGGCTTTGTCGACGGCATAGGCGAGGAAGGCGGCGTGGGACATCTGGCAGTGGGCGGCGGCGTCGGTGAAGCGCTGGAACTCGGTGTCGTTCATGCGGCAGCTGGGCTGGTGCAGGCGCTTGCGGGACTTCGGCTGACGTGGGCGCTGACGTCTCTTCGCAAGGGGCTCGGCCTGCCGTTCCCTTCCCTGCTGCGGTCCGCCCTCGGTCGCAGCCTGACGCTCCGGTGCCTGCTGGCACCGGGCTGTTCCCGCCACCCCTGGGGCGGGAACTCCGGGAGCATTGCTCCCGGTACAACTTGCTGCGCTGTTCAGGCCGTTGGCCATCTCCCGCTGAGAGGAGGGGAGTTCGTGGTGCGGGTCGTGCATGGGTCGTTCTCCGTGGGGTGCTGGTGCCGGGAGCTGGGGACACGGGATGAGCCCGGGAGGGCAGCGGTGTGAACGCAGGGGTCAGGCGGCCTCGGCGGGGGCCGCGTCGAGGTCCCTCTGCTGCTGGGAGGCGGCTTCGTCGAGTTCGGCCTGAAGGATGTCCTTGAGCCTGTCCGCCTCCGTCCTACCGATGGTCAAGTCCCTGTTGCGGAAGGTGGCTTCGATGTGGCGGCGTGAGGCACGCCCATTGCGTCCCAGTGGCGCAGTACGTGCGAGGGCGAGCCGTTCGGGAGGGATTTCGCTGGCCTCGTGATCCTGTGATTCGGCGGAGGACTGTGGCTCTTCAGCCACTTCGGTGGTGCTGGGAGCCACGTCGGCAGCATCCCGCGCCACATCGGCGGGACCGTGAGCCGTGGGATGGCGGTGGACGACGATATAGAGGTGGACCGCGCCGGCCAGGGCGAGTGGGGCGATGGCGGACAGGGCGCCGACGGTGAAGTCGTCGAGGCGGAGGCCATCGCCTTGGCGGGTCTGCTGGTTGAGGCGGACGGCGTGCAGAGCGTTGGCCCAGATGCTCGTCACCGTTGCGGCGCCGACGAGTATCCATACGTAGGCGCGGGACCATGCCGAGGCGGTGCGCAGCATCACGAGGGCGCCTACGCCGATGGCGATGAACCCGTCGATCACGAGCGGGAAGACATAGGTGAGAAGCCCGCGGATGTGGATGGCGACGGCCGTCTGCCGCAAGGCGTCATAGGAGAGGGCGAAGGCGAAGACGGCGAGTAGGGCGATGCCGACGCGAATCGCGTCGGTGGCAGTGCTGCGGGTAGGCAAGCGGGGTACTCCAGGCGGGCTCGGGGGCGGCGGCCTCGGAACAGGGGAGGGCGCGAGGCGTGGCCGCCGTGAGAGGTGTCTGTCTCGTACCACTCGTCGCATGCCTGGTCAGAGCGGGTACGAGTGGATTGGTGATGTCGAGTCGACTCGTTGCGGGGCGTTCACTCGTCCCCGCGCTGACCTGGGCGGGGACGAGTGTGACGAGTCGAGTCGGGTCAGGCTGCGGTGCCGGGAAGGGGCTCGGCCGGCGGTTGGGCGGGCCTGGCCGCAGGTGCCGGTTCGGGGCAGTAGCGGGCCCAGGTGTCGAGGAATTGGTTGCGCGCGAAGCCCTTGGCCTGGGTGCCGTCGGGGAAGCGGCGGTTGGCCGAGCTGATGCCGTAGGGCTGCAGCAGCAGTTGCAGGCCGCGCGGGGTCAGGCCGTTGGCGCCGTACTCCGCCCACGGTGCTTCCTTGTCCGCGTTGAGGGCCTCCAGCAGGCGCTTCGTGCCCAGTACCGCCGGGTCGTTCTCGGCGGCGAAGGCGCGGCGGATGCCGACCAGGAGGCGAGTGCGCAGGCCGCCTTCCTCATCCTGCCCGGCCTCGTAGTCGGTCATGACGCGGCACGCGGTGCGGGCGAGTGCGGGCCATTCGCCCCCGGCGAGGTCGGCGATGACCACCAGGGGTTCCCAGGTGTCGGCCGCGCGGTCCTCGACCGGCATGGGCGGCTCCATCTCCAGCGCCCGCTTGTACAGCGGCTGGAGCCAGGCGGAGAGCCGGTCACGGAGCGCGTGCAGGGCGGGGGTGTCTCGGCTGGTGCGGAAGGCCGCAACCCTCTCGCCCGCCGCGCGGCGCCGCATCCGGATGACCACCGACCGGTCCATCACCGTGTCGGGCAGGTCACCGATCCCGGCCAGCGCCGCCATGGCGAACGTGGGGAACGCAGTGGGCTTGTGCTCGGGTCCGGTCACCCGGAGCGTGGGCCGGTTGCGCTGGTGCCCGGCGTTGATCAGGCCGCGCACCTCCTCGTTCTTCTCCGCCGCCTTGACGGTGCTGAAGAGGGTGTCGGCCTCGTCGACCAGGAGGCTCGGCGGGTCCTCGTCATCGATCGAGCGGAAGATGGCTGCCGGGCTGGCGTTGACCGTGATCAGCGGGTTGCGCACGGTCTCGGTCACCACGTCCAGCAGCCGTGACTTGCCGCACCGCTTCTCCGGAGCCACGATCGCCAGACGTGGTGCGTGCTGCCACGCGCGCTGCAGGTGCGTCGCCGCGATCCACAGCGTGACCGCGGTGAGGGCCTCCTCGCTCGGCATCACCACGTACCGCTTGATCTGCGCCCGCAGGTCGGCCAGGATCTGCGCCCCTTCGGGCGGCAGTTCGGGCGGCGAAGGTGAGACGGGGGTGGTGGAGGACGTAGGTTCGTCCACAGGCGTTCCTCTCTGGTGGGCCGGACGGGCAAGGTCTGGCCACACCGGATCGATCGTTCAGGCAAGGGCGACGCGGCAGGGACTCTCGCGGCTCTCGGCGGTGGTTCGCTGGGAGCCGTTTCGCTGTCCCGCACGGGGGTCTCAGACCGCGAGGTCGTATGTGGCCTGGGCGTTCAGCCAGGCGTCCACCTCGGGCCAGCGGTAGCGCAGATGGCGGCCGACCTTGTGGACGTTGGGGCCGATGCCCCGGTACTTCCACTGGTAGAGGGTCTTCACCGGCACCCCGAGGTAGGCGGCGACCTCGGCCGGGGTGGCCAGTGGGCCACGCCCTGCGGCATCGATGGCAGCGGGCGTGCGGGTGTGGCGAGTGGAAGGGCTCGGCATAGGGCTCCTTTCGGTATCGGACAATCGGGCCTGGACAACACAGCCACACATTCGGTGAAGAAGTCCAGCATTATCTCTGAAACCCCCTACAACTTCTCAGCGTGGCTGGGTGATGTCAAAACAGTAAGTGCGGATCCCCGGTTGCCGAAATTGCTGTCAACGGGACCCTGATTTCCGCCTCCTGTCCTGACTGGGTCAATCTGTCTGCTCGGAGGGCCCGCCGACCCGGTGACCTCAGCGTGTAGGGCGCCTTCACCGCAGCCCTACATACTCTGGAAAAATTGAATAGCGACAGTCGCGGTCACTTTTCTTGGGTATTTGAGAAAACTATTGCCACGGTGGTCAATTGCGAGCTACATCTGTCCGTCATGCCAAACCGAACTGTAGAAATTGGCCCCGCTGGCCTCCACGCCGCCCGCGCCATCGAGCACCTACGTCTCGCGCGCGGTCTGACCCAGCAGCAACTCGCCGCCCGCTGCACTGCACTGGGGCGCCCCATGACCAACACGGCCCTCAGCCGCACCGAGCGCGCCCGCCGCCGCTGCGACATCGACGACCTCGTCGCGATCGCCGCCGCGCTTGGCATCGCCCCCGCGGCTCTCCTGCCCCTGGGGCCCTCGGTGTCCCACGCCGCCCCAAAGACCCTCGACCGCTTCCAGGAGGCCCTTCTTGGCTGACGTGTACGACCGCTGGCACAAGTCCCACCCCAAGCCCGCCGAGGCCGAGTGTGGCGAACACAAGAGCCGTACGAAGCGGATGGTCCCCACCGCCGACCACGGCATCGGCAAGCGCTGGCAGGTCCGTTACCGCGACCTGGATGGCTGCCAACGAAAGGAGAACTTCCACACGAAGGCCGAGGCGGACAACCGTTCCGCCGAGGTCGACGTCGAGATCCGGCGCGGCTCCTACGTCGTCCCCGCCGAGACGAAGCAGACGCTCGGCACTTACGCGCAGAAGTGGCTCGACGCGAACTCCGTCGGCCCGACGACCGCCCTCCGCTACGAGGCGACCGTCCGCAACCACATCGTCGAGCACCTCGGCCGACGTGAGCTGCGGTCCCTCAACCAGCCCTCGATCATCCAGGGTTGGATCCGAACGCTCCAGGATGCCGGCCTGGAAGTCTCGACGATCGAGGGCATTTTCGACATCCTCTCCAGCATCCTTGGCGCGGCCGTGGAGGACGGGCTGCTACCGAAGAATCCCTGCAAAGCGAAGTCGGTGAAGCTGCCGACCGCGACCAAGAAGAAGATCATCCCTTGGTCGCTGGAGCGAGTACGCGCGGTCATCGCCAGCCTCCCGAAGCGCTTCCATGCGGGAGGCAAGCTTGCCTTCGGCTGTGGCCTGCGTCAGGGCGAGGTGTTCGGGTGCGCCGTTGAGGACATCGACTTCAAGGGCGGCTGGATCCACGTAAACCGCCAGGTGCGGCTGGTCGGTACGAAGCCTGTCTTCGCACTGCCCAAGGGCAACAGGATCCGGTCAGTGCCGCTGTCGGCTCAGCTCGTCGCCGCCCTCAAGGCCCACATGAAGGAGTTCCCGCCCGCCGAGATCACCCTGCCTTGGGCCAAGCCGGACGGCGAGCCGAAGACCTTCCGCCTCCTCTTCGTCGACCAGAAGGCGCGGGCCTACAACCGCAGCGTCTTCAACATGGGCGACTGGAAGCGTGCCCTGGCCGCGGCCGGCGTGATCCCTCCCCGCGAGCGGGGCGCGCGGTACCTCCAGGCGGCTCCGGAAGACGGCATGCATGCCCTCCGGCACGCCTACGCTTCCGTGCTCCTGGACGCGGGGGAGAGCATCAAAGCGCTCTCCGAGTACCTCGGTCACTCGGACCCGGGCTTCACGCTGCGGACGTACACGCACCTGCTGCCGTCCAGCGAGACTCGCACGCGCAAGGCGATCGACGACGCCTTCACGGAAACGGAACCGGGAGCCGAGGCGGAAGCGGAAGACGACGGCGGCCCGCCCGCAACCCAGGGCACATCAGTGCCCCCAGTAAAACCAATGTGCCCTCAATGTGCCCTGGCCGCCTGACGACCCCTCCCCGGCACCAAAAAGGGCGAGGTCCGAAGACCCCGCCCGAATCCCACGAAACCCCAGGTCACGGCCACACAAGGCAATAAGGCTGATGCCCCGCCTCATGCAACCGATGGCTGAAGTCCTGCCACTCGTGCAGCAGTTGGTACACATTGAACGCATCCCGCGGGCCCCCGCGGTCCGGGACCGTGGACCAGATGAAGGCTGCCGCGCCGACCGCCTCCTCGCCTATGCCGCGCAGGGGGTCGACGACCGTCATGGGGAGTTTCACGACCGCGTAGTCGGGGTGGAGGACGACCAGTTCCAGGGGCGGGACCTTGTGGAGGGGGACGCCCTCGATGCCGGTGAGGACCATCGCGGCCATCGTTTCCGGCTTGATCTTGGTGAACATGCCGTTCATGCCGAGCTCGTCGCCGCCGAGTTCCTCGGGGCGCATCGAGATCGGGACGCGGGCCGCGGTCGCGCCGTCCGGCGCGCCGAAGTACTTGTACGTCACCCCCACCCGACCACCATTCCTGCTCGCCGCCCGGAGCCCGTCGACGCGTCGGTCGATCCGCTCGGAGTCCGCCTGTCCGCTCTGTCCGCCCTGCGCCTGACGTGCTTCTGTCGTCTCCTCCGCCTCGCGCCGGTGCCTGCCCCGACGGGCACGACGCGGACCGACGTCGTCGGTCCCCTCGCCCAGTCCGCCACCGCGATGCATATCTCCACCCGACTGCTTTTCTAGGACGCGTGGCCCCCGCCGCGCAACCCGATCATCGTGTCAGTGACCTCCCCCACGGCCGCTCGCCGAAACGTGCGCTGAAACACCTGTCCGCAGGATCTTGTACCAGCCCCCAGTTTCGCAGATCGCGCGGGGGAGGGGGTCGGATGTCGGGTCAGAGGAGAGCTGGCCCACAGGCGCGGCGGTCCGCTGGCCTACCCTGAGGAGGTCACTGGCAACCGGAGTCCGAGCAGTCGGAGAAGGTCGGAGAAGTCGCAGGACATGAGCTCACTGCCTTATTCATACGATGCGCCTGAGTCGCAGGCTCTGTTCGACCGTGCGGCGGCCGTCACGCCCGGCGGCGTGAACTCCCCGGTGCGCGCCTTCCGTGCCGTGGGCGGAACACCCCGGTTCATGGTGTCCGGCAAGGGCGCCTGGCTGACCGACGCCGACGGCCGCGAGTACGTCGACCTCGTCTGCTCCTGGGGACCCATGATCCTCGGGCACTCCCACCCGGAGGTCATCGCCGCCGTGCAGGAGGCCGTCTCGCGCGGTACCTCCTTCGGCACGCCCGGTGAGGGGGAGGTCGCGCTCGCCGAGGAGATCGTCGGGAGGGTCGGGCCGGTCGAGCAGGTGCGGCTCGTGTCCAGTGGCACCGAGGCGACCATGTCCGCCATTCGGCTCGCTCGTGGATTCACCCGGCGCTCCAAGGTGATCAAGTTCGCCGGGTGTTACCACGGTCACGTCGACTCGCTGCTCGCCGCCGCCGGCTCCGGCGTCGCCACCTTCGCGCTGCCCGACACCCCGGGTGTCACCGGTGCCCAGGCCGGCGACACGATCGTGCTGCCGTACAACGACCTCGAAGCCGTGCAGGAGGCCTTCCACCGGCACCCCGGCGAGATCGCCTGCGTCATCACCGAGGCCTCCCCGGGCAACATGGGCGTCGTACCGCCCCGTCCCGGCTTCAACCAGGGGCTCAAGGACGCCTGCGCCAAGAACGGCGCTCTCTACATCTCCGACGAGGTCATGACCGGGTTCCGGACCAGCCGCGCCGGCTGGTTCGGCGTCGACGGGGTCGTCCCGGACCTCATGACCTTCGGCAAGGTCATGGGCGGTGGCTTCCCGGCCGCGGCCTTCGGTGGCCGCGCCGACGTCATGGCGCATCTCGCGCCCGCCGGGCCCGTCTACCAGGCCGGCACCCTCTCCGGCAACCCGGTCGCCACGGCCGCCGGTCTCGCCCAGCTCCGGCTCCTCGACGACGCGGCCTACGACAAGATCGACGCCGTGTCCGAGCAGATCCAGGGCCTCGTCACCGACGCGCTCACCAAGGAGGGCGTCGCGCACCGGCTCCAGACCGCCTCCAACATGTTCTCCGTGTTCTTCACCGATCGTGACGTACGCGACTACGAGGACGCCAAGAAGCAGGACTCCTTCCGCTTCACCGCCTTCTTCCACTCGCTGCTCGCCAACGGCGTCTATCTGCCGCCGTCGTCCTTCGAGTCCTGGTTCGTCTCCACGGCCCATGACGAGCGAGCCGTGCAGAAGATCGCCGACGCCCTTCCGGCGGCGGCCCGGGCGGCGGCGGAGGCGCAGGCATGACCAACCCCGAGAACGGCTCTCGCTTGAACTCCGACTCCGACATCACCGTCGTGCACCTCATGCGGCACGGCGAGGTCGCCAACCCCGACGGCATCCTCTACGGCCGTCTCCCCGGGTACCACCTCTCCGAGCTCGGGCGGCAGATGGCCGACCGGGTCGCCGAGCACCTCGCCTCCCGGGACGTCACCCACGTCGTGTCCTCCCCGCTGGAGCGGGCGCAGGAGACCGCGACGCCGATCGCCAAGGCGCACGGCCTTGACCTTGCCACGGACGAGCGGCTCATCGAGGCCGACAACGTCTTCCAGGGCAAGACCTTCGGCGTCGGTGACGGTGCGCTGAAGAAGCCCGAGAACTGGAAGCACCTCGTCAACCCCTTCAAGCCGTCCTGGGGTGAGCCGTACTTCGAGCAGGTCGTGCGGATGGTGGGGGCGCTGGACGCCGCGAAGGATCGGGCGCGGGGGCATGAGGCCGTGCTGGTCAGCCATCAGCTGCCGATCTGGATCGTGCGGTCGTACGTCGAGAAGCGGCGGCTGTGGCACGACCCTCGGCGTCGGCAGTGCACGCTGGCGTCCCTGACGTCGTTCACGTATCAGGGCGACAAGATCGTGTCGGTCGGGTACTCCGAGCCTGCGATTGATCTTGTACCGGCTCATCTCCGGGCCGGCGCCAAGCCGGTGAAGGGCAAGGACAAGGCTTTCGGGGCGTAGTGCGACCCCGGTCCGTTTCCTGGCATTTGTTCTGAATCACATGTGATCCACAGGAACCTCCCCGTTCGTCCCGTCCTCTGACTGGTTGACCACCAGAGAACGTGATGAACGGGGATGCCATGCGCACTCTCACCCGAAGGGGAGCACTCGGACTCGGCGTCGCCGGGGCCGCCGCGGCCGGACTTGCCGGATGCGGTGCCCTCAAGCCGTCAGACGGGTCGAACCCCTCCGGAGGTTCCGCGGGTTCGGATCCCCGGCCCGCCGACGGAGGTGACGCCAAGCCCGCCGACCGGCCCATCGGCGACGGTTCCACCTCGTACACCGGCAAGCAGCCGAAGCAGCCCGCGAAGCCCGTGCCGCTGGAACCCGGCCAGACCCCGCCCCAGTTCGTCGTCTTCTCCTGGGACGGCGCCGGAGAGGTCGGCAACGGCCTCTTCCCGCGCTTCCTCGACCTCGCCGAGGAACTCGGCGCCCACATGACCTTCTTCCTCTCGGGGCTCTATTTGCTGCCCGAGAGCAAGAAGCGGCTCTACGACCCCCCGAACAACCTGCGCGGCGCTTCCGACATCGGCTATCTCACCGACGCGCACATCAAGGACACGCTGAAGGGCGTCCGCCGTGCCTGGCTCGACGGGCACGAGATCGGGACCCACTTCAACGGCCACTTCTGCGCCGGCTCCGGCTCGGTCGGCAACTGGACGCCGCAGCAGTGGCGCAGCGAGATCGACCAGGCCAAGTCCTTCGTGAAGGAGTGGCGCACCAACACCGGCTGGACCGAGCTGCCGTCGCTGCCCTTCGACTACGACAAGGAGCTCGTCGGCGGCCGTACGCCCTGTCTGCTCGGCCAGGAGAACCTGCTGCCCACCGCCCGCGACCTCGGCTGGCGCTATGACGCCTCCTCGCCGGGCGGGCGTCAGGTCTGGCCCACGAAGAAGCAGGGCATATGGGACCTGCCGCTTCAGCAGATACCTTTCCCCGGGCGCTCCTTCGAGGTCCTCTCGATGGACTACAACATGCTCGCCAACCAGTCGGTCAACTCGACCAACGCGCCTGCCCACAACTACCCGGGCTGGCGCGAGCAGTCCGCTCAGGCGTACATATCAGGCTTCAAGCGGGCGTACGAGACAAATCGCGCACCTTTCTTCGTCGGCAACCACTTCGAGCAGTGGAACGGCGGTATCTACATGGACGCCGTCGAAGAGGCTCTGAAGCACATCGCTCGGGAGAAGGAGAAGGGCGAGGACGTACGGCTCGTCTCCTTCCGGCAGTTCGTGGACTGGCTGGACGTGCAGTCGCCGGAGGTGCTCGACAAGCTGCGCACACTCGATGTGGGGCAGGCGCCCGCCAACGGCTGGAAGAACCTTTAGAAGCCGTCCTGATATGCGGGTTTTCACCTGCAAGGGGGGTGCGCAAGATCCCCGGAACGGACATGCGAAACTTTTCACATGAGTGCCGCCAGTCGCGCCCCCCTGACCCTCGCCGGTGCCGTCGTCACCACGCTGCTGCTGTCCGCGTGCACCTCGGGCGGTAAGTCCGGGGGTAGCGGGGGCACCGGCTTCGTCATGGGCGAGGACGGCATCGCGACCGTCAAGAAGGCCGAGCGCGACACCGCCCCCGAACTGTCCGGCGCCACTGTCGACGGCAAGCAGCTCGACGTCTCCGCCTACGACGGCAAGGTCGTCGTGCTGAATGTCTGGGGCTCCTGGTGCGCCCCCTGCCGGGCCGAGGCGCCGGGCTTCGAGAAGGTCTCCCAGGACCTGAAGGCGGACGGTGTGCAGTTCGTCGGCATCAACACCCGCGACACCAGCACCAAGAACGCCCTCGCCTTCGAGGAGGAACAGGGCGTCACCTATCCGAGCCTGTACGACCCGACCGGCAAGCTGATGCTCCGCTTCGAGAAGGGCACGCTCAACCCGCAGGCGATCCCCTCCACGCTCGTCCTCGACCGGGACGGGAAGATCGCGGCCCGCTCGCTGGCCCCGCTCAGCGAGGAGAAGCTGCGCAAGATGATCGCCCCGGTCCTCGCGGAGAAGTGACGTGAGCACCCTCACGACCCTCGCCGCGACCGGCACCAACGAGACGGTGATGAGCGGCGCCCTGCTCCTCGCCCTGCCCATCGCGGTCCTCGGCGGCCTGGTCTCCTTCTTCTCCCCGTGCGTCCTGCCGCTGGTCCCCGGCTATCTCTCCTACGTCACCGGCGTCACCGGCACCGACCTCGCCGAGGCCCGCCGCGGCCGGATGGTCGCGGGTGCCTCCCTCTTCGTACTCGGCTTCACCGCCGTCTTCGTCTCCAGCGGGGCCCTGTTCGGCTACTTCGGCGACAACCTCCAGGAGCACCAGGCGGTCCTGTCCAAGGTGCTGGGCGTGCTCATGATCGCCCTGGGTGTCTTCTTCATGGGCCTGATGCCCTGGATGACCCAGCGGGAGTTCCGCTTCCACAAGCGGCCGGTCACCGGACTGATCGGTGCCCCCTTCCTCGGCGCGCTGTTCGGCATCGGCTGGACGCCCTGCATCGGCCCGACCCTGGCGTCCGTGATCGCCCTCTCCTACAACGAGGCGAGCGCCGGACGGGGCGCCATACTGACCGTTGCCTACTGCCTCGGCCTCGGTCTGCCCTTCGTGCTCGCCGCGGTCGCCTTCCGCAAGGCGCTCGGCGCCTTCGGCTGGGTCAAGCGCCACTATGTCTGGGTGATGCGGATCGGCGGCACGATGATGATCGTGACCGGTCTGCTGCTCCTCACCGGCGCCTGGGACAGCATGGTGTCGGAGATGCAGAACTGGTCCAACGGCTTCACTGTGGGGATCTGAGCGATGAGCGAGACGACAACCGACCGCGCCGAAGAGCAGGACCTCGGCGCCGCCGGCTCCCAGCTCTCCACGGCACCCAAGGAGGAGCTGCCGAACCTCCCCGCCATGGGCTTCGTCGGCTGGGCCCGCTGGTTCTGGCGGCAGCTGACCTCCATGCGGGTCGCGCTCCTTCTGCTTCTGCTGCTCGCGCTCGGCGCGATCCCCGGCTCGCTGATCCCGCAGTCCGGCTCGGACGAGACCAAGGTCGCCGAATTCCGCGACCAGCACGACATCCTCGCGCCGGTCTACGACAAGCTCGGCCTCTTCCACGTCTACAGCTCGGTGTGGTTCTCCGCGATCTACATCCTGCTGTTCGTCTCCCTCATCGGCTGCATCGTGCCCCGCACCTGGCAGTTCGTGGGCCAGCTGCGCGGCCGTCCGCCGGGCGCCCCGAAGCGGCTGACCCGGCTGCCCGCCTACACCACCTGGCGCACCGAGGCCGAGCCCGAGCAGGTCCGCGAGGCCGCGCTCGCCCTGCTCCAGAAGAACCGCTTCCGCGCGCATGTCGCCGGTGACGCGGTCGCCGCCGAGAAGGGCTATCTGCGTGAGGTCGGCAACCTCGCCTTCCATATCGCCCTGATCGTGATGCTGATCGCCTTCGCCTGGGGCCAGCTGTTCAAGATGGAGGGCAACAAGCTGGTCGTCGAGGGCGACGGCTTCTCCAACACCCTCACCCAGTACGACGACTTCAAGTCCGGCACCCTCTTCAGCACCGAGGACCTCACCCCCTTCTCCTTCAACCTGAAGGACTTCAAGGGCACCTACGAGGCGAGCGGTCCCAACAAGGGCACCCCGCGCACCTACCAGACCTCCCTCACCTACGCCGAGGGCGCCTACGGCAAGGACGAGTCCACGGTCGTCAAGGTCAACGAGCCCTTGAAGATCGGCGACTCCAAGGTCTACCTCACCGCCCACGGCTACGCCCCCGTCATCACCGTCCGGGACGGCAAGGGCAAGGTCGTCTACAGCGACGCCGTACCGATGCTGCCGCTCGACGCCAATGTCACCTCCTCCGGTGTGGTCAAGGTCTACGACGGCTACAAGAACGCCGAGGGCGTCAGCGAGCAGCTCGCCTTCAAGGCCTTCCTCCTGCCCACCTACACGGCCGGCAACGAGCTGTCCTCCAGCTTCCCCGCCCTGATCAACCCGGTGCTCAACCTGGAGCCGTACCACGGTGACCTGGGCGTCAACTCGGGCATCCCGCAGAGCGTGTACCAGCTCGACAAGACGCACATGAAGGGGTTCAAGGACTCCAAGGGCAAGCAGATGCGGGAGAACCTGCGGCCCGGGCAGACCGTGGAACTCCCGAACGGCGCGGGCTCGGTGACCTATGAGGGCACCAAGGAGTGGGCGAACTTCCAGATCACCCAGCAGCCCGCGAGCGGCTGGGCGCTGGCCGGTGCCATGGCCGCGATCTTCGGTCTCGCCGCCTCCCTGTTCATCCAGCGCCGACGGGTGTGGGTGCGGGCGGTCAAGGGCGCCGACGGGGTGACCGTCGTCGAGATGGCCGGGCTCGGCCGCAGCGAGTCCGCCAAGGTGCCCGAGGAGCTCGGCGACCTCGCCGGGATCCTGTACGAACAGGCGCCGGGGGCGCCCGGTGGCTCGGATGCGGAGTCGGACAGAGCGTCCGACTCCGACACCGCAGCAGCAGCCGAAGGGGCTGAGAATTGAGTCCTCTCCCTCGCGGATCCAGGGAGATTCCTGGCTCTCGCCGCCCGGCGGACCGGCGGTCCTCCAGGTCTTCCACGATCAACGTCAGCCGGGTTGAAACCAGCCCGGTCACACGGCCGCAATCCTCTCCGCGAACCTCACCGCCCGACTCCCAGTCCGCGGGACATTCACCCGAAGGAGTGTTGAGGTGACTCTCGCCGCCGCAACCAACGAAGGCCTCGCGAACCTCAGCAACACGCTGATCTACTCCGCGATGGCCGTCTACACCCTGGCCTTCTTCGCGTACATCGCCGAATGGCTCTTCGGCAGCCGCAGCAAGGTCGGCCGTACCGCCGCCGCGCTCACCGCGACGAAGGCGAAGCAGGCCGGTGCCGCTCCCGCGGTCACGGTGAAGAAGGCCGGCGGCACCGCCGTACTGGAGCGGCCGAAGGTCGTCGTCCGGGCCGCGACCGGCGCCCGGGACGTGCCCGACGGACCCGGCGCGCACGGCGGGGACGAGCAGGGCGACCTCTACGGGCGTATCGCCGTGTCCCTCACGGTGCTCGCCTTCCTCATCGCCGCCGGTGGTGTACTCACCCGGGCCCTGTCGGTGCAGCGGGCGCCGTGGGGCAACATGTACGAGTTCAACATCACCTTCTCCACGGTCGCCGTCGGGGTGTACCTCGCGCTGCTGGCGCTGAAGAAGAACGTGCGCTGGCTGGGGCTGTTCCTGACCACCACGGTCCTCCTCGATCTCGGTCTCGCCGTCACTGTCTTGTACACCGCCAGTGACCAATTGGTTCCCGCCCTGCACTCGTACTGGCTGTACATCCACGTCTCCACGGCGATCCTGTGCGGCGCGGTCTTCTACGTCGGCGCGGTCTCCACGCTGCTGTACCTCTTCAAGGACAGCTACGAGAACAAGCTGGCGGGCGGCGGTACCCCCGGCCGCTTCGCGAACTCGGTCCTGGACCGGCTGCCCGCCGCGTCCTCCCTGGACAAGTTCTCCTACCGCGTCAACGCGGCCGTCTTCCCGCTGTGGACGTTCACGATCATCGCGGGCGCGATCTGGGCGGGCGACGCCTGGGGCCGCTACTGGGGCTGGGACCCCAAGGAGACCTGGTCCTTCATCACCTGGGTCGCCTACGCCGGCTACCTGCACGCCCGCGCCACGGTCGGCTGGAAGGGCCGCAAGGCCGCCTACCTGGCCCTGCTCGCCTTCGGCTGCTGGCTGTTCAACTACTACGGCGTCAACATCTTCGTCTCCGGCAAGCACTCCTACGCCGACGTCGGCCTCGGCGCCCTCCAGTCCGTGGGGTTCTGAAGTCCCGTACGGTGAAGGCCGGTTGCCTGTGACCTGGGTCACGGGAACCGGCCTTTGTCGTACGGACAGGTAGAAGGGCACGGCACCGCCGTCGGGTTCGTCGACGAGCGGGGAGTCAGCCGGACGGAGTTGGTCTTCGATCCGAAGACCTGGCTGCTGCTCGGCACCCGGGAGGTAACGATCAAGGACGGGCGTGATCAAGGCCGACTCGGTGCTGTGGGGCAACGCGGTCCTGGAGCGCGGCATCGTCGATGCGCCGGGCAAGCGTCCGTAAAAGCGTGCGAAACCCCTCCCCGAGGGTCAGGCTGGTGTCATGACCGGATCCATCGAGCAGGGCGCCAGTCGGATCCAGGGGAGCACGCACATTCTGCACTTCCTGGTGCGGCTCCCCAGGCCCATGGAGTCGGTCTGGCCGGCGATCTCGACCCCGGAGGGGCTGGCCGGCTGGTTCACCGCCGTGGATGTCCTCGAACCCCGGCTCGGCGGCGCCGTCACCCTGCGTGAGCTGGGGTCCGGACAGGTCACCGCCTGGGACGTGGACCGGGTCGCCGAGTACACGGTCGAGGGCGGCGGCCGGATCCGCTTCCATCTGGAGCGCGACGGGGTCGAGGGCAGCGCCCTCCGGTTCACCCATGAGTTCCAGGGGGAGCAGGAGTCGGAGGAGCGCTGGCGCACCCGGTTCGAACGACTGATCGAATACCTCGAAGGCTCAAACAAACCGGCCTAGGACGGCGGCAGGCACTCCTTCCCCGGCGCCTCCCCCTCCGGCCAGGCGATCTTCACGAACTGCGCCCGCCCCTCCGCCGTGAGTTCCACGATCGGCACGGCCTTGTCGTACGGGTTGCCGTGCACGTCCAGGCAGATCCAGCCGCTCGCCCCGTTCACCCGCAGCGAGCCCTTGACCTGCGGCCACTGGAGGCCGACATCGGCGAGCGGCGGCAGGATCCTGCCGTCGGGCGTGGCCTCGCGGATGCCGTGGACGGCCAGCCGCATGGCGTCGTAGGCGATGATCAGTTGGCCGTCCTGGAGGGAGACCTCGCCGATGGGGCCGACCGGCTTGCGCGCGGCGAAGGACAGCAGCTCGTTCAGGGCCGCCGCGTCCAGCGTCGAGCCGCCGGTCTTCGCGGCGTCCTTCCCCCAGGCGTCGGGGTGGGCGAGGGCGGTGTAGCGCACCGAGAGCTTGCGGGTGAGGGCGGAGCGGTCGAGGTCCTTGTCGCCGGTGAGGTAGGAGCCCTCGTCGCCGGTCAGCAACGTGAACTCGCGGTCCTGGCAGCCGCGTCCGCCGAGTGCGTTGATGAACTGCCGTAGCTGCGTGTGGCGTCCGGCGAACAGGATGGTGTCGGTGCCGGGGGCGGTGTCGCACACCAGGTGGGTGATCTGCCGGAAGGTGTTGGCGGTGGTGCCCTCCTGGCTGCGGTCGGCGGGCGGGGTGAAGGGCTGCGGCTCGTAGGGCGAACCCTCTATCAGCTTCGCGAAGGACTTCTGGAGCGTGCGCGTGTACGGGTCGCCCGGCTTGTCGTACACCAGCAGCGCCTTGCCCGCCGTCACCTGCGCGAAGGACGCGAGGGCGCGGGCCTCGTCGGTGTTGGTGGGGGAGACCCGGGCGAGGCCGGGGAAGGGGTCCTTGCCGTTCTGCCCGTTGGCGAGGTCGTCGGCGGTGATGGAGGTGCCGATGACCGGGATGCCGCGCCGGGTCAGTTCCCGCACGGCCAGCTTGTTGTTCTCGGTGCTCAGCCCCACCCCGGTCACCGCCCGCAGCCGGTCCGGGCCCTTCGTCATCCGCTCCAGCTGATCGACCGTGTGCTCCCAATGCGCCCCCGTGGCACCGGGGTTGGCGAGCACGAGCCGGATCGCCGGGGACTGCCCGTTGGACTCGTGGTTGGCCCGGTACTGCGCGAGATACGCGCCCTGGACCTCATGCAGCACGTCGCCCAGGTTGTCCGCGTCGGACGCCGTGAACGGCTCCAGCAGCGCCACGGTGACATAGCTGCCCGGCTTCAGCGAGCGGTTCTCCCGGTCGATCGCCGAGATCACGTCCCGCAGTTGGGGCCGGCCGAAGTCGTAGTCCGTGGTCGACACGCCCACGCACTCGTCGCTGTCCTCCGGCTTCTCCACCCCCCGGGCGCAGGAGCGGTCCTCCTTCGCGAGCGCGCTGACCCCGAACCAGCCGCCGGTCACCAGCGCGGCGGTGAGCAGCAGCGCGAGATAGCGGCGTAACGGGATCTCCCAGACGTCCTCGCGCAGCCAGGTCCACAAGCCTCCGCGCGCCATCACGCCTCCCCCTCGTCGTCGTCCGGGATGTGCGGCGTCCGCCCCGCGAGGGCGTCGTCCGGCCAGTCCCGCGAGGCCCGCCACAGCAGGGCGTTCCCGGCGGGCCGCAGATTGGAGAGCTGTTCCAGCTCGAACCGCAGCCGCTGTCCGACCGTCTCGTCGGGCAGGGTCAGCGGATCGGTCAACTGCCATACGGCGTGCAGCAGTCGGCGCACCCGCAGGTGCAGTGCGCCGTCGACGCCCTCCGGCGGTTCGTGCCCGGCGTCGGTGCGGCCGAGCGCGACCGCCGCCCGCCGGTCGTCGTGCCCGGTGAAGTCGCGGCCGTCGGCGTCGTGCGCGTGGAAGTACGGCGCGGAGGCGATGAACCGCAGCGACGTCAGCCAGTCGCGGGTCGGCAGCGTGGCGAAGCTGTCCCGCAGGTAGTCCACCGCCGACTCCGTGCCGCCCAGGGCGAGTTCATGGTGCAGCCGGTACCGGACGCTTTCGTCGGCGGGGTCGGCGTAGTGGTCGATCAGCGTCTCGTGCGCCGTGCGCCACTGCCCGTGATCGGCGTCGCGATGGTGCAGCCGGAGCAGCAGCAGCGTCCGCACGAAGGCGTCGCCGACGAACCGTCCGGGCACCGCGGGCAGCCCCTCCGACACCAGCCGGGTCTGAAGCGCCCGTACGTCCGCGGGACCGAAGTCCTCCGGGAGCAGCGCGTCGGCGAGCGCGCACGCGGAGTCGTGGTCGTGGGCGGCGGCCAGCACGGTCAGTTCGTCCAGCCGGTCCGGGGGCACGAGCCGGTCCAGCAGCTCCAGGTAGGCGGGCCTGCCGTCGTGCTCGGCGTGCAGCCGTACGTCCGCGGTGAGCAGCCCGCCGAGCGAGGAGGCGTCGGCGAGGTTCTGCTCGGCGGACTCGGCGAGCAGGGTGATGCCGAGCGGGTTCCCGCCGGTCAACCGGTGTATCGCCTGCGGGAGTCGGGGCGGGACCGAGGGGTCGGCGCCGACGATGTGCAGGGTGTCGTCACCGCTCAGCGGCGGCAGCGACACCTGCACCGCCCGCGAGGACGCCGAGCCCGGGTCCGGGGCCCAGTCGCTGGAGCGGGCCACCTCGGGCAGCGCCCGCCGCACCGCGTTGCGCAGGGCGGGGCGCCCGGTGCCGCGGACGGCGGCGAAGAAGACGACCTGGTCGACGACGCCCTCGGAGCGGTCCCGCAGCACCGCCTCGACGAGGCCGGGCCCCGGCGCGGACTGCGCGTTGTCGAGCAGCACGAGCGGCCGTCCCAGCCGCTTCATCCGGGGGAGTACGCCCGTGTAGGCGTCGGTGAGATCGGCGAGCAGCGCCCGCACCAGGTGCCGTTCGGCGTGCTCGCGTGAGGTGCCGCCGGCCCGGAAGTGCCCGGAGAGCAGGATCAGTCCGCGGCGGGCGTTGTCACCGGCGTTGGGGTAGTCCCGGTACCAGGCGGAGGCCCGCTGGTGGCGCCGTCCCGCGAAGCCGTCGGAGAGGGACTCCAGGGTCGCCTCCACGGCCGCCGACAGCAGGGGCCCGGTGCCGGTGGCGGCCGCGACGACCTTCGCGGCGACCCGGCCCGCCCAGCGCCCGGCGAACCCGCCGACCCAGGACCCGCTCTCGTTCAGCAGCAGGATCCGCTGCACCTCGCGCCGGATCCGCTCGGAGTCGGCGTCCCCCCAGCCGCCGGCCGCGACCGCGACGAGCCCCGTCATCAGCCGCGGGAACTGGATCCGCCCCGCGCCGGTCACCTGCTCGGCGAGCTGCTCGGCCAGGACCAGCAGCGCCTGCGACACCGGGGACCAGGCCTCGGCGGGGCGCCCGGGCGGAGGCCCCGCGAACTCGGGGTCCTCGCAGTCGATCAGCCCGACCGGGGTGTGCCCCTTGTAGGCGGCCCGTAACTCGCCGAGCACCGCGCTCTTGCCGAGCCCGCGCGCCCCGGACAGCACGACGAACGGCAGCTCCCGGGGATGCTCGTACGGCGTCACCCGGTGCTGATGCGGACGCAGCCCGACGAGCCGTGGCGCGAGCCCGGCCGGATCGGTGTCGAACAGCGCACCGCGCCCGTGCAACAGTCTGCCCACCGCATCTCCCCCTGGCGCGGTTGTGGTTGTCGTGCCCGTTCCGCCCCTGATGCTGTACACGTGTGAGATCTATCAACGCCAGGTTAGAGAGGGGGCGTTGGTTCGCACTAGATCGCATGGTGTCCGTTGGGTTTCGAATGTGTCGGGACCGGGTCACCGGTGGCCCGGATCGAGGCCGCTAACCTCCCCGCATGACCCGTACGACACCACCCCGTCCGGTCGACATGGCCGCCGTCTTCCCGGAGTTGGCGCCGCTCGCCCGCACCACGGTGCGGCTGCATCCGCGTCCCGGTGCGCCCACCGCGGCGGACAGCTCGGTCGGCGGGCCGCTGCTGTGGCCGGCGGACGAACCCTGGCCCACCTGCCCGGAGCACAAGGGGCCCTGGCTGGTCGGTTACGACCCCGAGGACCTGCGCAAGCAGCGCCGCATCCTGACCGAGGGCTGGGCCCGCCCCCGCACCCCCGGAACGGACTTCCTCACGCCCGAGGAGCGCGCCTTCGTCGACGGCCTCGGCTACACCGGCGTACGCAAGCCCCTGGACGGCGAGGTCCCCCTCCTGCCCGTCCTCCAGCTCTACGCCCGCGACGTCCCGTCCCTGCCCCGGCCGCACGGCACGGACCTGCTCCAGGTGCTGTGGTGCTCCTTCGAGCACGGCGAGTTCTGCATGCCAGGTGTCCAACTGCGCTGGCGGACCGCCGCGGAGGTGCGCTCGCCCGGCGAGACCCGGTGGCCGCCGGTGGTGAGCGAGGGCGAATCCTTCCCCGAGCCCTGCCTCCTGCACCCGGAGCCGGGGGTGGTCGAGTACCCGGCCCCGCACGAACTCGACGACGACCTCGCCAAGCGCATCCACGCCTGGGAGGAGGGCAGAGCGTACGACTACCAGTACGACCTCGCCGTAGCCCCCGGCTGGAAGGTCGGCGGATACGGCAACTGGAGCTTCTGCGACCCCTGGCCGATGACCTGCGAGGAGTGCGGCGCCACCATGCGGCCCCTGCTGACCGTCGACAGCTCCGAATGGGACGGCGGCACAGGGAGTTGGTGTCCCGCGGAGGAGCCTCCGGAGGACGAGCGCCCGCTGTATCCGCAGTCCCACGAGCCGACGATGGTCAACATCGGCCGTGGGTACACGATGCAGATCTACGTCTGCCCGGACTCCTTCGACCACCCGCACCTCCAGGTGATGCAGTAGCCCCGCCCGTCAGTCGACGGTGATCGAGTCCAGCTTCGCCCGCAGATACACATGCGAGTCGACCGGCTCGTACGCCACCCGCCCGACCGGCGCGGGCACGGACTCCACCCGTGTCCCCGGGGTGCATTCGCCGAAGTAGACGAGGGAGATCAGTTCCTCGGTGGGCGCGTCGGCAGGCGGCGGGAGGACACGATGCCGCCCCGAACGCCAGCGGTCACCGGTCCAACGGGCCAGCAGATCACCGATGTTGATGGTGAGGGCGTCCGGATCGAACGGCGCGTCCTCCCAGCCCCCCTCGTCCGTGTACACCTGAAGGCCGCCCTTTCCGGCCTGCCGGTCCAGGATGGTCACCGTCCCGAAGTCGGTGTGCGGCCCGATCCGGAACTGCCCAGGCTGTGGTTCGCCCATCACCTCGGTCCCCGGGTACCAGTTGATGTTGAAGCCGTACGTCGGATGGTCCATGTGCCGGGAGAAGAAGTCGGGTTCGAGCCCGAGGGCGTCGCCGAGGAGGGAGAGCAACTCCTTCTCCAGGGAGGCCATTTGAGCTAGGTACTCCTCGCACAGCGTCCGCAGCTCGGGCACTTCCGCGGGCCAGACATTGGGCGCGTACCACTCGGCGTTGACGACCGGGTCGTCGAAGGGCTCGTGCGTGGCGAAGGTCAGCGACTCCTTGAGGTCTGGCGGGGTCTCGGTCCCCTCCGAGTACCCGTTGGCCTCGGCCCCGGGCCCGAGCCATCCCCGCCCGCCGACCTTGGCGGCATAGGTCTGCTTCACGCCGTCGGGCAGCCGGAAGAAGTCCCGGGCGGCGTCCCGGACACGAGCCCGCAGCGACGCCTCGACCCCATGCCCGGTGACGAGCAGGAACCCGGCCGTCTGGAGGGCCTCGTCGACGGTACGGGCGATGCCGGCGCGGACGTCGGGGTCGCCGTCGACCCAGGGCGCCAGATCGATGACAGGGATGCGGGAGTCATTCACCGATGTCCTCGTTCCACAACTCGGGTTGGTCCTTGATGAAGTCACGCATCAGCTCGACGCACTCAGGATCGTCGAGCAGCACGATCTCCACGCCGTGCTCCGCCAGCCACTCATGCCCACCGCTGAAGGTCACCGCCTCACCGATGACGACCCGCGAGATCCCGAACTGCCGGACCAGTCCGGAGCAGTACCAGCAGGGCGACAGCGTCGTCACCATCGTCGTACCCCGATACGACCGCTGCCGCCCCGCCGCCCGGAACGCGGCCGTCTCCGCGTGCATCGACGGATCCCCGTCCTGAACCCGCCGATTGTGCCCACGCCCGAGCAGCACCCCATCGGCCCCGTAGAGCGCGGCCCCGATCGGAATGCCACCTTCCCCAAGTCCCGCCCGAGCCTCCGCGACGGCGACAGCGAGCCGGCTCCGTGCCTGTGCCTGATCCATACCGCCCACTCTGCTGGCCCGGCGACACCGGGGCAACGCGTGAAAGGCGCAACCCGGTCTGAGTACGCGTGCTCAGGCCCGGCGGGCCGCGTACCGCGAAGGTGGACAGAGCCGGATCCACCACACCCCACAGGAGACGATCGTGCCCAAGCCCCGCAGGTCCCGGACCCTGGCAGCCGCCCTGGTCCTCGCGGCGGCGGCCGCGGTGCTCACCGGATGCTCCGGCCTGGACTTCCGGGAGAGCATCTGTCGCGACGGTGAGTACCCCGTCCTCCAGGTGAACAGCACCGGCTCCGGGTGCATGCCGGACGACGAGGAGCCCATGGACGGCTACGTCCGCTACCCGGAGGGCAAGGTGCCGGAGCACGTCGACGACAAGTGGGACGTGTACTGGCGCACCCACACCCTCGACGAGAAGGGCGACATCATCCCCGCGTCCTGACCTGACCGATCCAGGACCGAACGAATCCGGTGCCCGTCACGTCGGAGTCCTGGGAAGCGTGCGGAAGGGGACCGATGAGACTGGCACTGCTGATGGCGGGAATCACCGCACTGGCGCTGGGCGCCGTCGGATGCGCGGAGACGAGCGACGACACCGGGGAGGCGGCAGCCTCCTGCGCCTACGTCATCGACTACGACAACCGCCACTACTCGGACGTGGCCAACATCGACTACCGCCTGGGCGAGAAGCTCGGCACGGCCACCCAGCCCCCGTGCGACGACACCCCGGGTCACGGCGACGACGGCGAGCCCGCCCACCGGATCACGGCCTACGCCGTCCAGGGCCTGGACCCCGCCATCGCCATCGCCGTAGGAGACGCCCCCGACGACGTCATCCTCGTCGCCGTCCGAGAGGGCGGTGAGCTGCCGCCCGAGATCGACAAGCTCCCCCGACTGGCACCGGAACAGGAGTGACATGAAGAGGAACCGCGTCCGGATCGGCGCCGCGGCCGTCGCCACCGCGGGTGTCGTCACCGGCGTCGGGCTGTGGATCGACGCACTGGAGACCGGGCACGCCGACGACGACGGCAGCCGCGGCACCGTGGCCGCCCAGCCGAAGACGTCCAAGTGCGTCGGCACCAAGCCCGCCACGACCGCCGTCGACAACCCCGACGACACCCCCCTGTACCGCCTTCTCGACGACATCGACCGGCTCGGCCAGAACCGTTTCGCCCACTCCTTCACCGGACTCTCCGTCGACGAGGACGACAACGCCGCCGACCTCTACCGCATCCCCTCCGCCTCCTTCGACGACGCGGTCTGCGACGCCGCCGAGAAGGGGGTCACCGTACGGATCCACGACACCGACACGAGCCGCGCTGATCTCGACGCCCTCGCCGGCCGGATCAGCGAGGACATGAACCGCTGGGACGGCACCTTCCAGCTCCGTGAGGTCGGCGTGGACGCACGGGGCTGGGTGAGCGTCGGCGTCGACGACCCCGACACCGCCGAGCCCGTCCTGCACGACACCTTCGGCGACGAGCGGCACATCAGGGTCGTCCACGTCGAACAGGCCCACCTGGACTGATCGGCAGCGCCGATGGGGCCATCGGCAGTACGCCCCAGCAGCGCGTGGACCTGCGACTACGCCCGCTCGTAGCGTCCAGGGCATGAGATCCGAGAACACGGGCACGGCCCAGCTGACCATCGCGATGGTGCTCTCCGGCACCCTCGGCGTCTTCGTCGTGGAGTCGGGCGCCTCGCCCTTCAACGTCGTCTTCTTCCGCGTGCTGTTCGGTGCGCTCGCCCTGGGCGGGTACGTCCTCGCCCGAGGCTGGCTCCGCGATCACGGGTTCACTCCCCGCACCCTCGGACTCGCCGTCCTGGGCGGGGTGTTCATCGTCTTCAACTGGGTGCTGCTCTTCCAGTCGTACGAGAACACGTCCATCTCCGTCGCGACGGTCGTTTACCACACCCAGCCGTTCTACGTCGTGCTCCTCGGCGCGCTCCTGTTCCGCGAGCGGATCACCGGCGCCAAGGCCGCCTGGATCGGGGTCGCCTTCGCGGGGCTGGTTCTCGTCTCGGGGGTCACGCCCGGCGACTTCGGCAGCGGGGGCGCCTATCTCACCGGACTCGGGCAGGCTCTCCTGGCCGCGCTTCTCTACGGGCTGTCCACCGTCGTCACCAAGCGCATCACCGGCGTCCGTCCGCATCTCATCGCGCTCGTCCAGGTCCTCGTCGGCATCCCCCTGCTGCTCCCCTTCGCCGACTTCGGCGCGATGCGCGGCACCGGCGCCGACTGGGGCTGGCTGGTGGGGCTCGGGGTCATCCACACCGGGCTGATGTACGTCCTGATGTACGCCGCGTACGCCCAGCTCCCCACCGCGAAGATCGCCGTGCTCGCCTTCGTCTACCCGGCGGTCGCGATGGTCGTCGACTGGGCGGTGTACGGCCACCACATCGGCCTCGTCCAGGCGCTCGGCGTCCCGCTGATCGTGACGGCGAGCCTGAAGGTCACCCTTGCTCGGCGATCAGCTTCCGCGCCTGCTCCACGAACAGCCGAGCGTGCGCCGGAAGCCGCTTCCCGGACCGCCACGCCAGTTGCGTCCGAAGCGTGAACGGCGGCTCCCAGTCCAGCCGTACGAGCGAGCCCTCCGCGAGTTCGGCGGCGACCGTCACCTCGGGCAGCAACGCGATCCCGAGACCGGCCGCCGCCGCCCGCTTGGTCGCCTCGATGGTGCCGAACTCCATGAACTCCACGGACGACGACACCGACTTGAGCTCCCGCTCGAACAAGTCCCGGTACGCGCAACCCGGTTCGGTGGCGAGCAGCGGGTGCCGCAGGAGGTCGGCCGTGGAGCTGACGTCCATCTCCCGTCCCGCCACCAGCGCCAGCGGCTCCACCGCCAGCACCTCGCTCTCCAGGCCCGGATGCGCCGTCTCCTCCTCCATCAGGAAGCCGAGATCGTACGTCCCCTGCCGCAGCGCCTGCCGGGTCTCGTCGCCGATGGTGGTGCGCAGCGCGAGCCGCACCTTCGGATAGCGGTGGTGGAACAGCTCCAACAGTGGGGGCAGTCGGTAGGACGTCAGGGACTCCATCGTGCCGACCACCAGCGAACCCGTCGGCTCCTCCGCCCCCGTCACCGCCGCCCGCGCCTCCTCGGCCAGCTCGATGAGCTGCCGCGCGTACGGCAGCAGCCGCTCACCCGCCTCCGTCAGCCGGATGTGCCCGCCGAGCCGGTCGAACAGCTCCGTGCCGAGCGAGGACTCAAGAGCCCGGATCTGACTGGTGACACTGGACTGCGCGTACGCCAGCTCGGCCGCCGCCCTGGTGAAGCTCAGAACGGTCGCGACCTTCTCGAAGGTGACGAGCAGCCGCAGCTCCATGTCAGGGTTCGTCCCGCTTGTTGTTCTTGTCCTCGTCGTCCAGCGACTTGAGGAACTCGGGGTTGTCGTCCGGCGCCACCCACCGCTGACCGCCCCGGCTGTTCCGCACCCCGGACCAGCCCTCCGCCGCCGGGCTCCGCTTCTTGCCCGCGATCAGCCACGAGATCGACCCGACGACCGGGAACAGCAGCACGAGGATCGCCCACAGCGGCTTCGGCATGTGCCGGATGTCCTCGTCCTTGGTGCTGATGCAGTCGATGAAGGCATAGATGCTGAGGGCCAGCGGTACGAGGAACATCAGCACCCGGAGCATGGGGCCCTCCAGCGGGATCGTGGTCGGGGCCGCGTACACAGCCCCCAGGTACAGGGTCAGGGTAGCCGCTCGGGGATACTTGACCGCATGGCTTACGACGATCTTCGTTCCCTGCTCAGGGCACTGGAACGCGAAGGCGACCTCAAGCGCGTCAAGGCGGAGGTCGATCCGTATCTGGAGGTCGGGGAGATCGTCGACCGGGTGCAGAAAGCGGGCGGCCCGGCACTGCTCTTCGAGAACGTGAAGGGCTCCTCGATGCCCCTCGCGATGAACGTCTTCGGCACCGACCGACGGCTCCTGAAGGCGCTCGGCCTGAAGTCGTACGGCGAGATCAGCGAGAAGATCGGCGGGCTGCTCAAGCCCGAGCTGCCGCACGGGTTCGTCGGGGTCCGGGAGGCCTTCGGCAAGCTCGGCGCGATGACCCACGTACCGCCGAAGAAGGTCAAGGACGCGCCGGTGCAGGAGGTGGTGCTGCACGGCGACGACGTCGACCTGGAGCAGCTCCCGGCCCTGTTCACCTGGCCCAAGGACGGCGGCTCCTTCTTCAACCTGGGGCTGACCCACACCAAGGACCCGGAGTCCGGCGTCCGCAACCTCGGCCTGTACCGGCTCCAGCGCCACGACAGGCGCACCATCGGCATGCACTGGCAGATCCACAAGGACAGCCGCAACCACTACCAGGTCGCGGCGCGCAGGGGCGAGCGGCTTCCGGTCGCCATCGCCTTCGGCTGCCCGCCCGCCGTCTCCTACGCCTCCACCGCCCCGCTCCCCGGTGACATCGACGAGTACCTCTTCGCCGGGTTCCTCGCGGGCAAGCGGATCGAGATGGTCGACTGCAAGACGGTCCCGCTCCAGGTCCCGGCGCAGGCGGAGGTGGTGATCGAGGGCTGGCTGGAGCCGGGGAAGATGCTGCCGGAGGGCCCCTTCGGCGACCACACCGGCTTCTACACCCCGCAGGAGCCGTTCCCCGCGCTGACCATCGACTGCGTGACGATGCGCAAGCGCCCGCTGCTCCAGTCGATCGTGGTGGGCAGGCCCCCCACGGAGGACGGCCCGCTGGGCCGCGCCACGGAGCGTTTCTTCCTCCCCCTCCTGAAGATCATCGTCCCGGACATCGTGGACTACCACCTCCCCGAGGCGGGCGGCTTCCACAACTGCGCGATCGTGTCGATCGACAAGAAGTACCCGAAGCACGCGCAGAAGGTGATGCACGCGATCTGGGGGGCACACATGATGTCCCTGACCAAACTGATCGTGGTCGTCGACTCCGACTGCGACGTCCACGATCTGCACGAGGTCGCCTGGCGGGCGTTGGGCAACACGGACTACGCCCGTGACCTGTCGGTCGTCGAAGGCCCCGTCGACCACCTCGACCACGCCTCCTACCAGCAGTTCTGGGGCGGCAAGGCGGGCATCGACGCGACGAAGAAGTGGCCCGAGGAGGGCTACACCCGCGACGGCGGCTGGCCGGACATGGTGGAGTCGGACCCGGAGACGGCGGCGAAGGTCGACCGCCGCTGGAAGGAGTACGGCCTGTGAGCAGCGCGTCAGCAGCGCTCCCGCAACCGGGACGCACGAAGGCATTCCTGCGCCTGGTGATGATCGAGCACTCGATCTTCGCGCTGCCCTTCGCCTACATCGCCGCGCTCACGGCGATGTTCCAGCTGGACAGGAACATCCACTGGGGCCGGCTGCTGCTGGTGACGATCTGCATGGTGGGCCTGCGCACCTTCGCGATGGCGGTCAACCGGATCATCGACCGCGAGATCGACGCCCGGAACCCCCGGACGGCTCACCGCGAGCTGGTGACCGGCGCGATGTCGGTGAAGCACGCCTGGACCGGTGCCCTGATCGCGGTCGTGATCTTCCTGGGCTCGGCGGCGCTGCTGAACCCGCTCTGCCTGGCCCTCGCGCCGGTGGCCGTGGTCCCGATGGTGGTCTACCCCTACGGCAAGCGGTTCACGAACTTCCCGCAGGCCATCCTGGGTCTGGCCCAGGCCATCGGCCCGATCGGCGGCTGGCTGGCGATCACCGGCGAGTGGTCCTGGGAGGCGGTCATCCTGGGCCTGGCGGTCGGCATCTGGATCGGCGGCTTCGACCTGATCTACGCCTGCCAGGACGTGGAGACGGACCGCGAGGTCGGTGTGCTGTCGGTCCCGGCCCGCTTCGGCATCCCGGCGTCGATCTGGGCGGCGCGGGCCTGCCACGTCGTCACGATGACCCTCTTCATCTGGTACGCGGTGGCCACCGAGGCCGGCGCCTTCCTCTGGATCGGCCTGATGATCGTCGCCGGGGCCTTCGTCTACGAGCACAACATCGTCCGCCCCCATGACCTCTCCCGCCTGAACAGGGCGTTCTTCAGCGTCAACGGCTTCATCGGCATCGCCCTGTTCGTGTGCGCGCTGCTGGACCTGCTGGTACGGGGCCTGACCGTCTGACGGTTCACCACCCCGGTACGCTCAAGATGTGAACGCAGGAGAAACGCAGCGCGTGCCTTGGATCGTGGGGGTGTCCGGAGCTTCCGGTACGCCGTATGCGGCCGCCGTGCTGCGGGCGCTGCTGGATGCCGGGGAGAGCGTCGATCTCGTGGTCAGCCGGGCCTCTCGGCTCACGCTGCTCGACGAGACCGGGATCTCCTTCCGGGACGCGCACTGGGAGGCCGACCTGCGGGAATGGCTGTCCCGCGGCGCGGACGGAAAGCCGGGCACCTTCGACACGGACATCGCGGGGGTACGGCACTGGAACGCCGGGGATCTCGCGGCCGGGCCGTCGTCCGGCTCGTACCGGACGAAGGGCATGCTGATCGTGCCCGCCTCCACCGCCGCCGTCGCCGGGGTCGCCCTCGGGCTCTCCAAGGACCTGCTCCAGCGGGCCGCGAGCGTGACACTGAAAGAGGGACGGAAGCTGGTCGTCGCCGTACGGGAGACCCCCTTGAACGGCCAGACGCTGCGGCATCTCGTCACCCTCGACGACGCGGGCGCGACCGTCGTACCCGCCTCGCCCGCCTTCTACGCGGGCGCCACCCACATCCAGGACCTGGTGGACTTCGTCGCCGGACGCGTACTGGACGCGGCGGGCGTCGAGCACCGGCTCTACCGCCGCTGGAAGGGCGACCTCGGCGGCGGAACCCGTACGAACATCGGTTGAGCAAGTATCACTTCGAGAATTTTCAGCGGAAGGCTTCGAATCGCATGGACGCGGTGGACAGGCAGCTCATCCAGGCCCTGAGGGAGAACGGCCGGGCCTCCTACGCGGAGCTTGGGCGCCTCGTCGGCCTGTCGGGACCCAGTGTCACCGACCGCATCAACCGGCTGGAGGCGGCCGGTGTCATCACCGGCTACCGCGCCACCGTCGACGCGGCCTCCCTCGGCCTCGGCGTCACCGCCCTGATCGGCATCTCGCTCTCCGACGCCGCCGACCACGAGGACGTCGCGGCCCGGATGAAGGACCTCAGCGAGATCGAGGACTGCTGGTTCATCGCCGGTGACGACTCCTACATGCTCAAGGTGCGGGCGAACGACGTGGACGGCCTGGAGCGGATCATCCGCCGGCTGAGCGGCACGAAGGGCGTCTCCCGGACCCGTACGACGATCGTGCTCTCCACGAAGTGGGAGAACCGGGTCGGGGAACTGCCCGAAGAGGTCTAGCCGTACGGTGGGGTGGTCGTGGTCGTGACGAAAGGTGTGGGCATGGACGTCGGGCTCAAGCGCGAGCTGGAGGAGAAGGTCAGGGCTGGTGAACGGCTGACCCGCGAGGACGGCATCGCGCTGTACGAGTCGGACGACCTGGCGTGGCTCGGCGGCCTCGCGCACGAGGTGCGCACGCGCAAGAACGGCGACGTCGTCCACTTCAACGTCAACCGCCACCTCAACATGACCAACGTCTGTACGGCGTCCTGCGCGTACTGCTCCTTCCAGCGCAAGCCGGGGGAGAAGGACGCGTACACGATGCGGATCGAGGAGGCGGTGAAGCTCGCCAAGTCGATGGAGTCGGAGAACCTCACGGAACTCCACATCGTCAACGGCCTGCACCCGAACCTGCCGTGGCGCTACTACCCGCGGTCGCTGCGGGAGCTGAAGGCGGCGCTGCCGAACGTCTCCCTGAAGGCGTTCACGGCGACGGAGATCCACCACTTCGAGACGATCTCCGGTCTGTCGGCGTCGGAGATCCTGGACGAGTTGATCGACGCGGGCCTGGAATCCCTGACCGGCGGTGGCGCGGAGATCTTCGACTGGGAGGTCCGCCGGCACATCGTGGACCACCGCACGCACTGGGAGGACTGGTCCCGCATCCATCGCCTGGCGCACGAGAAGGGCCTCAAGACGCCGAGCACGATGCTGTACGGCCACATCGAGGAGCCGAAGCACCGGGTCGACCACGTCCTGCGCCTGCGCGAACTCCAGGACGAGACGAACGGCTTCCAGGTCTTCATCCCCCTGCGCTACCAGCACGACTTCGTCGACATGAAGGACGGCAAGGTCCGCAACCGCCTCCAGGCGCGCACGCAGATGGCGACGGGCGCGGAGGCGTTGAAGACGTTCGCGGTGTCGAGGTTGTTGTTCGACAACGTCCCGCACGTGAAGGTCTTCTGGGTCATGCACGGCGTCCAGACCGCCCAACTGGCCCTCCAGCACGGCGCAGACGACATGGACGGCTCGGTGGTGGAATACAAGATCACCCACGACGCCGACAACTACGGCACCCCGAACAAACTCACCCGCGAGGACCTACTGGACCGGATCCGCGACGCGGGCTTCCGCCCGGTGGAACGGAACACGCGGTACGAGATCATCAGGGAGTACGAGGGCGCGGACCCGGCGCGCAGGGAGTCCCCCCAGCCGATGCGGCTGTGACTGTCGTAATGGCTACGATGCACTAATGGCCCTTACCTTCACTCTCGACCCCGCCGTGGACCCCGCCCTCCGTGACGGTGTCCTCGACCTGTGGGCGGACGTGTCCAACGCCGGCGGCTCGGTAGGTTTCGTGCCGCCGGTGTCGCGGGACGCGATACGCCCCGAGCTGGTGAAACACCTCGTCGCGATGGCCGAGGGCAGGACCAGGCTCCTCGTAGGCCACGACACCGACGGCCACGTCGCCGCCACCGCGTTCCTCACCTTCAACACGCACCGGCTCATGAAGCACTGGGTCTGGCTGTACACGGTGATGGTGCACCCCAGCCACCAGGGCAAGGGATACGGCCGCGACCTCCTCGACGCCGCCGCCCAGGCGGCCCGCACCTTCGACGGCATAGGCGCGATACGGCTCACCTGCCGCGGCGGCCAGGGCCTGGAGCGTTTCTACGGCTCCTGCGGCTACAAGGAGGTCGGCCGCATCCCGGACGCCATCCGCGTCGCCCCGGACGACCTCCGCGACGACGTGATCATGCTGCTGCCGCTCGACTGAGCCCCGCCCCCAAGATCGTGCCGTGGGCATGCTTCACTGGATGCTGCCCCTTTTGGAATCGGAAGACTGGATTGAGATGCTCCGCTACACGCTGATGCGCCTCGGGATCTTCGCGGGCTGCCTCGTGGTCGTCTGGGGCCTCGTCTACTCCGGTGTCATGCCGCGCGGTCTCGGCGACTCCAACGGCATGTGGGTCATCCTGCTCGCCCTGCTGATCTCCGCCCCGATCAGCTTCGTCGTCCTGCGCAAGGAACGCGACCGCGCCTCCGTCCAGATCGTCGAGCGCGTAGACCGGGTCAAGGCCAACCTGGAGGCGAACCGCACCCAGGAGGACGTGGCCGACGACGCCACCCGGGCGCAGGGGCAGACGTCCTAGTCTTGCCCCCATGGGTGCAGTCAAGACCAAACGGATGCCGCGCGCCGTCCGTGAGCAGCAGATGCTGGACGCCGCGGTGCGGACCTTCGGGCGGCGTGGGTACATGGCCGCCTCGATGGACGAGATCGCCGAACTCGCCGGCGTCTCCAAGCCGTTGGTCTATCTGTACCTGAACTCCAAGGAAGACCTCTTCACCGCCTGCATCCGCCGCGAGGCCCACGCGCTCACCGCCGCCGTGCGCTCCGGGGTACAGCCGGACACGCCCGCCGACCGCCAACTCTGGGACGGTCTGCGGGCGTTCTTCACGCACACCGCGCAACACCCGGACGGCTGGGCCGTACTGCACCTCCAGGCCCGCACCCACGGCGACGCGTTCGCCGCCGAGGTGACCGCCATGCGCGAGGAGATCGTCGCGTTCGTCACCCAGCTGATCCTCGCCGCCGCCCGCGCCGCCCACCGCGACCCCGACTTCCCCGAGCACGAGATCGCCGGCCTCGCCGAGGCCCTGGTAGGCGCCGCCGAGTCCCTCGCCGACTGGGCCAACGCCACCCCGGACGTCACCGCCCGCCAGGCCGCCGCGACCCTGATGAACTTCGCCTGGGCGGGCCTGGGCAACCTGATGAACAGCGACCCCTGGATACCGCCGGTCAGCTGACCGTCCCGGTGAGGTGCATGCGCCCGTCCTCCCCACGCAGCTCGAACCGCCCCGGCTCCGAGCCGTAGCTCACCGTCCCCGGCAGCAGTACCGGCGCCCGGAACTCCGCCGTGACCCGCGCCGTCGCAGGCACCCCGTACGCCGCCACGCACCGCGCCGCCGTCCACATGCCGTGGGCGATGGCGCGCCGGAAGCCGAACGGCCGGGCGGTGAGCGGGTGGAGGTGGATGGGGTTGCGGTCACCGGAGACGACCGCGTACCGCCGCCCCACATCCCCGCCGAGCCGCCACTCGGCGACGACGGGCAGGGGTGGAAGGGGCGCCGAAGCCCTCGGTTCGGCCTGCGCGTCCGTCCGATGCCGCGCGAGATAAGTACTGCGCGACTCCCATACGACCTCCCCACCGGCCCTGAGTTCCGTCACCACCCCCGCCTCCGTCCCCCGCCGGTGCGCCGCCAACCCGTCGACGCGCACGGAGAGTTCGTATGCGTCGGCGGTCGAAGTCAGCGGCTTGTGCCCCGTGATCTCGATCGACGTGTGGACCAGGCCCAGCAGCGGGAGCGGAAAGGCCCGCCTGCTCATCAGGCGCAGGGCGAGTGGGAAGCCCAGGACGTGCGGGTAGGTGAGTGGCAGCGCGTCCTCGCCGGTCGGGAATCCGCACACCCTCTCGTACGCGGCGAGGCGGGCCGGGTCGATCCGGAGGTGGGGGAGGACCAGCGGGGTACGGGGGAAGTCCGCGTCGGGGCGGGGTCGTTTGAAGGTCAGGACCGTCATGGGGGCGTCTCCCTACTCCTCCAGTTGCTTACTTCGGAGTAAGGTTACCGTAGGTAACGCAATGTGTGCTGCGCGAACCTGAGTGACCCTCACGTAACCCCCGAGGTTGCACAGCCCCACCCCCCGGCCCTCCCCGAAACCGCACAGCCTCCACACGTCAGCCCCGTACGATCCCCTTCCTAACCGGCGGTAACCCCTTTCCGTACATGGGGAGCCGTCCGAGATTGCCGTGCCAGGAGCCGCCCCGTGTCCACGCCACTGCCGTCCTTCGCCGCGTCCGCAGCCTTCGACGACGCTCCCGCCCCCACCCTCGTGGAGCCGGAGACCCGGCGCCTCGACGGAGTCGTCCGGGAGGCCTACGTACCGCCCTTCGCCCCGCCCGTCTCGCACGGCTCGCTGGCCGAGCTGCCCTTCGAGAACGCCCTCGCGGTGCCGGACAAGGTGCTGCTCAGCCGTAAGACCGAGGACGGCGGCTGGACTGACGTGACGGCGACGCGCTTCGCCGAGCAGGTGCTCGCCGTGGCCAAGGGACTGATCGCCGAGGGACTGGCGCCGGGCGACCGGATCGCGGTCATGGCGCGGACGACGTACGAGTGGACGCTGCTCGACTTCGCCGCCTGGGCCGCGGGTCTGGTGACCGTCCCGGTCTATCCGACCTCCTCGCTCTTCCAGACCCGTTGGATCCTTCAGGACTCCGGCGCGGTCGCCCTGGTCACCGAGACCGTCGGGCAGGCCGCCGCCCTCGGCCCCGAGTTGGAGCGCATCCCCGACCTCAAGCACCTGTGGGTGATGGAGAAGGGGCATGTGGAGCGGCTCGCGGAGGCCGGGGCGGCGATACCCGACCAGGAGGTCGACGTCCGCCGGGGCATGCTCGGCCCGACCACCCTGGCCACGCTGATCTACACCTCCGGCACCACCGGCCGCCCCAAGGGCTGCGCGCTCTCCCACGGCAACTTCTTCGCCGAGGTCGACAACGCCATCGAACTCCTCTACCCCGTCTTCAAGTCGAGGTCGAACGAGGAGGTCTCGGTCCTCCTCTTCCTGCCGATGTCGCACGTCTTCGGGCGGATGGTGGCGGTGGCCTGCGTCCGGGCGAGGGTGCGGCTCGGGCATGCGCCCAGCCTCCAGGCCGAGGACCTGATGGCCGACCTCGCCGCCTTCCGTCCGACTTGCCTGCTCGCCATCCCCTACATGCTGGAGAAGGTCTACAACGCCGCCCGCGCCAAGGCCGAGGAGGGCGGCCGGCTCACCATGTTCGACCGCGCCGCCGCCGTCGCCGGACGCTACGGCGAGGCCATGGAGGCCAAGCAGCACGGCACCGGATCAGGACCCGGCCGCGCCCTGGCCATGGCCCGCGCCTTCTACGACCCGCTCGTCTACCGCCGCATCCGCAACGCCATGGGCGGCAGGGTCCGGCACGCCATCTGCGGCGGCTCACCGCTCGGCCGACGGCTCGCCGCGTTCTACGCCGGCGCGGGCATCGAGATCTACGAGGGTTACGGCCTGACCGAGACGACGGCCGCCGCCACCGTCACCCCGCCCCTCAAACCCCGTCTGGGCACGGTGGGTTGGCCGCTTCCCGGCACCCGGGTCAGGATCGCGGCGGACGGCGAGATCCTGATCTCCGGCGAGCAGGTGCTGCGCGGCTACTGGGACCCGGCGGCCGGGGGCGTCGTCCCGGCGGCCGTCGACGGCTGGCTCGCCACCGGCGACATCGGCGAACTGGACGACGAGGGCTATCTGACCATCACCGGCCGCAAGAAGGAGCTGCTCATCACGGCGGGCGGCAAGAGCGTGGCCCCGGCCCCGCTGGAGAACTGGCTCCGCTCCCACCCCTTGATCTCCCAGGCCATGGTCCTCGGCGACCGCCGCCCCTACGTCACCGCCCTCATCACCCTCGACATGGACGGCATCACCCACTGGCGCCGCATGAACGGCCGCCACCCCGTCCCGGCCGAACTCCTGGTCAACGACGAGGAGTTGCGGGCCATCATCCAGCGCGCGCTGGACGAGGCCAACAAGCTGGTCTCGCGTCCCGAGTCCATCCGCCGCTTCGCGATCCTCCCGACCGACTTCACCGAGATGGCCGGGCATCTGACCCCCTCCATGAAGCTGCGCCGGGCGGCGGTCATGAAGGACTTCGCGTTCGAGATCGAGGAGCTGTACAACCATCAACAGCGGCCGTGAGTCTCCTCCTCGCCAAATCTTGATCACCGCAGGAGACCCATGTTCACGCGCAGCACCGTCCGCCTGGCGCTCGCCACGGCGACGGCCGCCTCCCTCACCGGCGGACTGCTCACCCTGTCGGTGAGCACCGCGAACGCGGTAACCGCCCCGGCGAAGTACGCCGACGACTTCAACGGCGACGGCTACCGCGACTTCGCCGCGACCTCCATCGGCGGCGGCGAGTTCGTCGTCACGTACGGCACCGCCAAGGGGCCCGGCACCACCACGAAGACCTTCAGCCAGTCCACGTCGGGCGTCCCCGGCGCGGCCGGTGACTCCGACGGCTACGGCGACGCGTTCGGTGAGGACCTCGCACCCGCCGACTTCAACCGCGACGGCTACGCCGACCTCGCCGTGGCCGACTTCACCGAGAAGGTGGACGGCAAGGTCAGCTCCGGCGCGGTGACCATCCTGTGGGGGTCGTCGTCCGGCCTCACCGGCACGGGCGCCATCCGGCTGAAGATCACCGCGAGTTCCCACCGCGGCTTCGGCAAGCAGATCGAGGCCGGTGACTTCAACGGCGACGGCAAGACCGACCTCGCGGTCGCCGACGGCATCGAGGCGGTACGCGTCTACCGCGGCGGCTTCTCCAAGTCCGGTACGACGGGCACGGTCACCAAGCACGTCCCGAACCAGCTGCTCGAACCGGCCGGCCTGGTCGCGGGCAAGGTCACCAAGGACGGCGCGACGGACCTGTTCCTCCTGGGCCAGGGCGTTCACGACGGCAAGCAGACCCAGGACGCCTGGTTCATCCGCGGTGGCTCCACGATCCAGCCCGGCAAGATCACCGTCTACAACAGCTCTTCGCCGGACTACGCCCCGACCGGCGTCGTCGCCGACTTCAACAAGGACGGCTACGGCGACCTCGCGGTCGGGGACCGCATGTACAACGGCAAGGCCGGTTCGGTCGTCGTCTGGCGCGGCGGCAGCACGGGCCCCGGCACGAAGTACCGCATCTCGCAGTCCACTTCGGGCGTGGCCACGGCCGCGTCGCCGAGGGAGTACTTCGGTACCGCTCTCTCCGCCGGTGACACCAACGGTGACGGCTATCCCGACCTGGCGGTCGGCGTCCCCTACGAGACGGTCAGCGCACTGGACGACGCGGGCGGCCTCCACGTCCTGCGCGGCGGATCGTCCGGCCTCACCGGCGCGAACTCCCAGTGGTTCTCCCGCACCACGGCAGGCGTCCCCGGGGACCCGCGCCAGTGGGAGAACTTCGGCCAGATGGTCCGCATCCGCGACATCGACCGGGACGGCGACAAGGACGTCCTGGTGTCAGCCGACTACTACAGCCCGAGCGTGCTGTTGCCGGGCACCGGTACGGGGATTACGGCGACCGGCGCTCAGGAGCTGGGCATCGTGGCGGCGTTCCCGCAGTAGCCCGAGGCGAGGAAGGCGGACCAGGTGGCGGGGGCGAGGGTGAGCTGAGGGCCCGTGGGGTTCTTGGAGTCACGGAGGTGGATGGTGGAGGGGGCTATGGCTACCTCCACACAGTCACCGCCCTCGCCGCCGCTGTAGCTGGACTTGAACCAGGTGAGACGCTCGTTGCTCATAGCTCCTCCAGCTTTTTCTCGATCAACTTCCGGGACTCTGCGGGGCGCAGTGCCATGGCTCGCATGATCCCATAGCGGTCTGCGATCTTCCGGACCTCTTCCGGATCGGTGATCAGGTGGGGATACCCCTGAATCTCCGTGTAGGCCACCTGCCCGTACCCCTTGGGTGTCACCAGGTTGAACGCGCCGTCCATGTTGGGGTGTTCCTCTTGGGCGGTCGGCATCACCTGAATCTCGACGTTCCTCATCTGTCCGACGTGCAGCAGGCGCCGAAGCTGATCCGCGTGGATGCGCCGTCCGCCGGTCGGCCGGTCCAGGATCACTTCTTCGAGGACGTAGCTGACAATCGGGGCCGGTACACGCTCGAAGATCTGCTGCCGGGAGAGTCGGTCCGTGACCCGCTTCTCGATCATCTCCTCGTCGAGAAGCGGCCGCCGTTTCGCGAACACGGTCCGGGCGTGATCCTCGGTCTGGAGGAGCCCTTGCATCGCGTGGCTGGCATAGAAGTGCAGCTCAACTGCCTTCGCCTCCATCCCTGCGTAGTCCCGGTACCACTCCGGATGCCGCGTCCGCCCCGTCGCGATCGCCTCCCTGACCTCAGGGATGACCTCCCTGAACAGCCCCCCGGCGTCCAGGAACTCCTCGGCCTTCTCCAGCATTTCGGGCTGTGGGCTTCGTACGCCTCGTTCCATCGCCGAGATCGCGTCGGGGCTGTACCCCGCCTTCACCCCGAACTCCTTCTGCGTCAGCCCTTTCCGCTCGCGCAGGAGCTTCACTTGCTTGCCGATGGCGATGAAGAGACCCGTCGTGCCGTCCTGGTCGCTCACTTCCGCACCCCTCCGTCCGACATGCCAGACGCCGGACTCAACGTGGTCGTACAGATACCCAGAGTCGTCCGGTTACTCCTGGTCAGGGTAGAGAGAACCCGCCACTCTCGGTGACGTGAACGCCGAAATCACCACCCCCACAGCTGAACTGGCCCAGCGCATCAGTGCCACCCCACATGGCGCCCGCCTGGCCCGGCACCTGGCCGTCCAGCAGCTCGCGGTCTGGGGGTATCCCCCGGACAGCGAGGTCAGCGAGACGGCGCGACACCTGGTCGCGGAACTGGCGGCCAACGCCGTCATCCACGGCCGCGTCCCCGGCCGCGCCTTCGAGCTGCGGCTGCTCCTGCTCCCGGAGGACACGCTGCGTATCGAGGTGAGCGATGCGCGAGGAGACCGAAAACTGCGGTACGTGACGGACGCGGAGGGCGAAGGAGGCCGAGGTCTGATCCTCGTGACGCTGCTGGCGCGGACGTGGGGCGTCGCGGAGCGGGACGTGGGAAAGACGGTGTGGGCCGAGATCTCGCTTGACTTCACAAGAGCGTCGCGCGACATTCCCACTTCTGACACATCGTCAGGAATTCAAGTTTCGGGACGCAGGAGCGCCATGCCATGACGACGAACGACGCGCCCACCCGCAGACGGGTCCTCACCACCGCCGCCGCCACGACAGCGGCCCTCGCACTGAGCCAACAGCACGCCTCCGCCGCCGACTTACCCCTCCTCGGCACGTACGACGTCGTGGTCGTCGGCGCCGGTGCGGCCGGGATGACGGCCGCACTCACGGCCGCTCGCCAGGGCCTGACCTGCGTGGTCCTCGAAAAGGCGCCGACCTTCGGCGGCTCGGCCGCCCGTTCCGGCGCCGGGATCTGGATCCCCAACAACTCCGTGCTCATCGCGGCGGGCGTACCGGACACCCCGGCCAAGGCCGCCGCCTACCTCGCCGCGGTGGTCGGCCCCGATGTCTCCGCGGCCCGCCAGTCCGCCTTCCTCGCGCACGGCCCCGCCATGCTGTCGTACGTCATGGCCCACAGCCCCCTCCGCTTCCGCTGGATGGAGGGCTACAGCGACTACTACCCCGAGCTGCCGGGGGGTCTCCCGGGCGGCCGGTCCGTCGAACCCGACCAGCTCGACGGCAACATCCTCGGCGCCGAACTGGCCCGCCTGAACCCGCCGTACATGCCCGTCCCCGCCGGGATGGTGGTCTTCAGCGCCGACTACAAGTGGCTGGCGCTGGCGGCCGTGAACGTCAAGGGCGCCGCCGTGGCCGCCACTTGTCTCGCCCGGGGCACGAAGGCGGCGGCGCTGGGGCAGAAGCCGTTGACCATGGGCCAGTCCCTGGCGGCGGGGCTGCGGGCGGGGCTGGCGTCGGCCGGCGTCCCGGTGTGGCTCAACACCCCTCTGACCGACCTCCACATCGAGAACGGCGTCGTCACCGGCGCCGTCGTCACCCGCGCCGGCTCCGACCCGGCCCTGGTCCGCGCCCGCAAGGGCGTGATCATCGGCTCCGGCGGCTTCGAGCACAACGCGGCGATGCGTGCCCAGTACCAGCGTCAGCCCATCGGCACGGACTGGACCGTCGGCGCGAAGGAGAACACCGGCGACGGGATCCGGGCAGGTGAACAGGCGGGCGGAGCCCTGGAGTTGATGGACGACGCCTGGTGGGGCCCGGCGATACCGCTCCCGGGCCAACCGTACTTCTGTCTCGCCGAACGCACCCTGCCCGGCGGACTGTTGGTCAACGCGGCGGGCGCGCGGTTCGTGAACGAGGCGGCGCCGTACAGCGATGTCGTCCACACCATGTACGACCAGAACCCGACGAACCCCGCGATCCCGGCCTGGCTGATCGTGGACCAGAACTACCGCAACCGCTACCTCTTCCGGGACGTGGCCCCGACGCTGCCCTTCCCGGACTCCTGGTACAGCTCGGGCGCGGCCCACAAGGCGTGGACCTGGGACGCCCTGGCGCGCTCGATCGGCGTGGCACCGGCCGCCCTCCGCGCGACGGTGGACCGCTTCAACTCCCAGGCCCTGCAAGGAAAGGACACGGACCACCACCGCGGCGACAGCGCCTATGACCACTACTACACGGACCCGGCGATCCTCCCGAACTCCTGCCTGGCCCCGCTCTGGCTCCCGCCGTACCACGCCTTCCGGATCGTCCCGGGCGACCTGGGGACCAAGGGCGGCCTGCGCACCGACCCCCAGGCCCGGGTCCTGCGCCCCGACGGCACCCCGATCCCGGGCCTGTACGCGGCGGGCAACGCCAGCGCGGCGGTCATGGGCCACAGCTACGCGGGCGCGGGCTCGACCATCGGCCCGGCGATGACGTTCGGCTACATAGCGGCGAAGCACCTGGCGGGAACCCTGTGATCACAGGCCACGGTCAGTGCCAGCCGCCCTTCCTGCCGAGGGTCTCCACGGGGGTCGCGCCGGGGCGGGTCCACTGCGGTGCGGGGCGGCTGGTCGGGCCCCAGGTGGCGTTCCCGTCCGCGTCCGAGCGCCAGAACCAGCACGGGACGTCGCCCTCGGGCCAGCCCTCCGGCTTGTCCTCCCATGCCTCGCCGCGGCCGTAGGGCGTCATGTCGAGCAGGCCCAGGGCGCTGTTGGCCCGCTCGGTGCCGCGGCCCGTCGTGGAGTAGGTGAGGAAGGTGCGGTCGCCGTCGCGGAGGAAGGAGGAGAGGTAGCCCATCTCGCCGCCGACCGGCGGGGGCGTGTCCCGCACCGAGTACCAGGGCTGGGTGTAGCCCATGAACTCGACGAAGGCGGCCACCTCCTCCCACGGGCCCGTGGTCAGGAAGGCGAAGGAGACACCGCGGGCGTTGAGGTACACGGCGTCCTTCAGGTGCCAGGCGGTGGTGGTGCAGCCTTCGCACTGCCCCTGGGGCGGGGCGCCGTCGTACCACATGTGCTGGTACACGACGAGTTCGTCCCGCCCCTGGAAGAGGTCCAGGAACGGCACGGGCCCGTCGGCCCCGACCACCTCCGTCTTCCCGTCGAACTCCACCATCGGCAGCCGGCGCCGGGCCGCCGCGATGGCATCCCCCTCGTGGGTGTGCGCCTTCTCGCGGACCAGCAGCTCGTCCCGGGCGGTGCGCCAGGCGTCCAGATCCACGATGGGCGGACGGCCGGGGAGCGGGGTGGTCGTCATGACGTCCTCCGAGCGGTCTCGGTCTCGTATGCGGGCAGCGTCGCATCGACGCCCGTGAGTGGAGACCCGTGCCCCGCCCGAAACTCATCGGGAGGACACTGGGAGGGCTCTCATCGGGAGGGCTGGGATGGCTTTACGGCACTCCCAGCCACCGCAAGCCCGCCGCGACCCCTGCCGCGCCCAGGACCACCACCACGAACGGCGCCTTCCGCCACGCCAGTACGCCTCCGACGAGTACCCCGGCCGGGCGGGCCCAGCCCGCGAACCCGCCGCCCTCCGTCAGGGCCCCCGTCGCCAGCAGCGCCGCCAGCAGCACCACCGCCCCGGCGGACAGCAGCTCCCGCACCCGGGAGGACAGCTCCACCCGGCCGTGCAGCACGGGCCCGACCAGCCGGAAGGCGTAGGTCCCGACGGCCAGCGCCAGGATCATGGCGACGGTCGCGCTCATGCCGCACCCGCTTTACGGCCGTAGAACAGCAGCCCCGCCAGCGCGAGCAGCACCGGCACCCCCGCCGGGACCACCGACGACACGGCCAGCGCGACCGCCGCCCCGACCACCGCGCACCTGCGCACGGCCGCGTCCTCGCGCAGGGTCGGCAGGACCAGCGCGACCAGGACCGCGGGGAAGGCCGCGTCCAGTCCGTAGACCGCCGTATCGCCGAGGGCCGTGCCCGCGAGCGCGCCCGCCAGGACCCCGACGTTCCACACCACGAACAGCCCGACCCCGGAAACCCAGAACGCGGCCCGCCGCCGTTCCGCGTCCGCCTGGGCCAGCGCGAACGCCACCGTCTCGTCCGTCACCAGATGGGCGCCGAGCAGCCGGGACAGCCGGCCGCCGGAACCGAGGATGTCCGCCACGGCCAGGCTGAAGGCGGCGGTACGGGTGTTGAGCAGCAGCCCGGTCGCGGCAGCGGCCAACGGACCGCCCCCGGCGAGCAGTACTCCCACGGCGCTGAACTGCGCCGATCCCGCGTACACGAGCACCGACATCACGACGGGCACCCAGACGGGCAACCCCCCGCCCACCGCGATCGCCCCGAAGGAAACCCCCACCACCCCGCTCGCGACCCAGACCAGGGACGCATCCCGGGCCAGCTCACGGGACACCCGCGCTGTTCGCTCTGCCGTACGCATGTTCTCTACGATGGACAGCAGACCCCTCGTCCGTCAAGGCGAACGATCGTACCGATGGAGCGAACGACATGGCCGACACCCCGCCCCGGCTCCCCCTCGACTGGATCGCCTCCTCTCTGCGCAGGGAACGCGCCCGCACCGGCCTCTCCCTCTCCGAGCTGGCCAAACGCGCCGGAATCGCCAAGTCCACGCTCTCCCAGCTGGAGGCGGCGAGCGGAAACCCGAGCGTGGAGACGCTCTGGGCGCTCGGTGTCGCCCTGGGCGTGCCGTTCAGCGCGCTGGTGGAGCCGCCGACACCGGCCGTACAGGTGATCCGCGCAGGTCAGGGGCCGACCGTGGCGTCGGAGAAGGCCGAGTACGCGGCCACCCTGCTCTCCGCCAGTCCGCCCGGGGCTCGCCGGGACATCTACCACCTGCGGGCCGAGCCCGGCGCCGCCCGGGAGTCGGAGCCGCACATTCCGGGTTCGGTGGAGCATCTGATCGTGAGCACGGGGCGGGTGAAGGCCGGTCCGGCGGGCGAGGAGGTCGAACTCGCGCCGGGCGACTACATGTCGTACCGCGCGGATGTGCCGCACTCGTACGAGGCGCTGGCGCCCGGGACGACGTTCGTGCTGGTCATGCAGCACGTGTAGGTATATCGCGGCAAAAAGGCAGGAGCCCCGGCACCTTGCGGCGCGGGGCTCCTTGGGTACTGCTCTCAGGTCCGGATCAGAGACGAGGATCGCCTCAGACGGGGGTGACGTTCTCCGCCTGCGGGCCCTTCGGGCCCTGGGTCACGTCGAAGGAGACCTGCTGGTTCTCCTCCAGCGAACGGAAGCCGCTCGCGTTGATCGCGGAGTAGTGGACGAAGACGTCGGGGCCGCCGCCCTCCTGGGCGATGAAGCCAAAGCCCTTTTCGGCGTTGAACCACTTCACGGTTCCGGTAGCCATAAGCCCTCCTTGGGCCCAAAGGGTTGCCCTGCTCCAGAACCTGCAAGTGTGAGAGCAAATGCCGCACTGCATACGTCTGAAAACGACTAGAGCCCGCGGTTACATGCTCCGCAGGCTCTGTACTGCAAGGGAAACCAAACTGCAACTTGCGGCGAGCCTAGCACGCGGGCAGCCGAAAGCAATAGAGGTCAAGATCACGTCACCCGGACGTTTGAAGATCCCGAAAATGGGTTGACGTCGGGGCCGGATTCTGGAGCGTACCTCAAAGGGTCTAGCCTCGCGATGTGGACAATTCTCGCACCCGGCCGCGCGTCGGCCACATCCAGTTCCTGAACTGCCTGCCCCTGTACTGGGGGCTCGCGAGAACGGGCACGCTCCTCGACTTCGAGCTGACCAAGGACACCCCGGAGAAGCTCAGCGAGCAGCTGGTGCAGGGAGACCTCGACATCGGGCCCATCACCCTGGTCGAGTTCCTCAAGAACGCCGACGACCTGGTCGCCTTCCCCGACATCGCGGTCGGCTGCGACGGACCGGTGATGTCGTGCGTGATCGTCTCGCAGGTCCCGCTGGAGAAGCTGGACGGCGCCCGCGTCGCCCTGGGCTCCACCTCGCGCACCTCGGTCCGCCTGGCCCAACTCCTCCTGTCCGACCGCTACGGCGTGCGCCCCGACTACTACACCTGCCCGCCCGACCTCAGCCTGATGATGCAGGAGGCGGACGCGGCCGTACTGATCGGCGACGCGGCACTGCGGGCGAACCTGCTGGACGGCCCGCGCTACGGCCTGGAGGTCCATGACCTCGGCGCCCTGTGGAAGGAGTGGACGGGCCTGCCGTTCGTCTTCGCCGTGTGGGCAGCCCGCCGGGACTACCTGGAGCGCGAGCCCCTGATCACCCGCAAGGTCCACGAGGCCTTCCTCGCCTCCCGCAACCTCTCCCTGGAGGAGGTCGGCAAGGTCGCCGAACAGGCGTCCCGCTGGGAGGCCTTCGACGAGCACGTCCTGGAGCGCTACTTCACAACCCTCGACTTCCGCTTCGGGGCTCCGCAGTTGGCGGCGGTGGCGGAGTTCGCGCGGAGGGTGGGGCCGACTACGGGGTTTGCGGCGGATGTGAAGGTGGATCTGCTTCAGCCGTGAAGTCGTAGTCTGCTGGGGAGTCTTACGGGGGCTTCTGTGTCTACGGGCTTCTGTGTCTACGGGGGAGGGCGTCATGCAGCCGCTCGGAGTCGACGAGCCGACCACCGTGGGGCCGTACCGGCTGCTCGGCCGGCTCGGCTCCGGTGGCATGGGCCGGGTCTACCTGGGCCGTAGCGCCGGTGGCCGCACGGTCGCCGTCAAGATCGTGCATCCGCACTTCGCGCTCGACGAGGAGTTCCGGGCCCGCTTCCGGCGTGAGGTCGAGGCCGCGCGCCGGGTCGGCGGCGCGTGGACGGCACCCGTCCTGGACGCCGACCCGGAGGCGTCGGTGCCGTGGGTCGCGACGGCGTACGCGGCGGGGCCGTCCCTGACGGCAGCGGTGACCGACTCCGGCGCGCTGCCCGAGCACACGGTACGAGTGCTCGGGGCCGGGCTCGCCGAGGCGCTGACGGCGGTGCACGAACTGGGGCTTGTGCACCGGGACGTCAAGCCGTCCAACGTCCTGCTGACCCTCGACGGCCCGCTCCTGATCGACTTCGGCATCGCCCGCGCCACGGACGGCACGGCGTCGCTCACCTCCACCGGCGTCTCGATCGGCTCGCCCGGCTACATGTCCCCCGAGCAGATCCTCGGCAAGGGCGTCACCGGCGCGGCGGACGTCTTCTCCCTGGGCGCGGTGCTGGCGTACGCGGCGACGGGGGAGCAGCCCTTCCCCGGTGACTCCTCGGCGGCCCTCCTCTACAAGGTGGTGCATGAGGAGCCCGAACTCGGCTCGCTGGAGGGCGAGTTGCGGGAGGTGGTGAAGGCGTGCCTGAACAAGACGCCTGCCGACCGGCCCACTCCGGGTGAGCTGGCCCGGAGGCTGGCTCCGCAGGGGGCGGCGGGGTTGGTGGCTCAGGGGTGGCTGCCCGGGGCGTTGGTGGAGCGGGTGAGCCGTAGCGCGGTGCAGGTGCTGAACCTGGAGGCCGCGGGCGGGGATCAGCCTTCGGGGCCGGTGGGGTTCAGCAGTCCATCGATGGCGGCCACGGGTTCTGTGGCTCCTGTCGGGGACTTCGGGCCGCCGCCGGTCATGCCGCCACCGGTCCCTGTCCACGTTCCCGTCCCCGTTGTTCCCGAGCCGCGTGATGCCGTACCGGAGGACACTCGGCCGCCCGGCAAGCTGTCTGTGTCCGTGGCAGCGACCTCGGTGCCGGGGGCCGGTGGGCGGGGCCGTCGGATGAGCTGCACGGTGGCGCTGGCGGTGGCCGGCGCGTTGGCGGCGGTGACGGTGGGCTCGACGTTCGTATTCGACCTGCTGCCGGACAACTCGGCGTCCGACCAGGCCGGTTCGACAGAACCCGAAGCGTCCTACTCCCAGGAGCCCAGCGACTCCGCCGCCACCCCCGCGGGCACCCTCGCCCCCTACCTCGGCACCTGGGAGGGCCAAGGGGTCGCCCTGGATGGCAAGCTTCCCCTCGGTACCTTCCGCCTCACCGTCAAGGAGGCGGAGGCGGGCGAGAAGCTGGGCACCCTCCGCCAGACGGACGTCCTCGGCGGCGTCTGCAATGACGTACTGACTCTGAAGTCCGTGTCCGCCAAGCGGCTCGTGGCGACCTCCGTGGGCGCCAAGTCCAACCACAAGGGCTGCAACCCGGCGACCACGACGGTCACCCTCACTCCGGTGGGCGATGACCTCGACTACGCCTCGGACAGCGAGGAGTCGGGGAACCCGACGTCCCGGCTGTCGAGGATCGATTAGCCCCGTGGCCGTCACCGCAGCGGCCATTACTACTGTGTCTGCTGAGTAGTCTCCGTTCACTGACGCAACAGATCCGGCCGCAGGGCCGACGGGGAGGATGGCGACCATGCGGATGCTGGTCACGGTCGTGGGCGAAGGCGGTAAGCCGCAGGACGTGGTGGTCGACACGGACGACACCGCGACGGCCGGCGACGTTGCGCAGGCACTCATAACGGCTGAAGGGCACCGGACCGCCCTTCCCCACAACGTCGTAGCCATGCCGGGCGCGCAGCCCGGTCAAGGAGTGGCGCTGACCGGAACGCCGTCCTTGTGGGCGGACGGCGTGCTCTGTGATCCGGCGGCTCCCGCGGCCACTGTCCTGCGGGACGGCGTACGCGTGTCGGTCGACGACTCGATCGGCCCGCTGCTGCGCAAGGGCGAGCCGGTCGGCGTGTACGAGCTCAGGGTGGCGGGCGGTCCCGCCTCCGGCCGGGTCGTCCGGCTGGGCGTCGGCGCCGCCACCGTAGGGGCGGGGCAAAGCTGCTCGCTGGCCGTCGCGGACCCTTCACTGCCGGAGATCGCGCTCCGAGTGACGATCGACATCAAGGGCGACACCAAGCTCAGCCCCGAGGCGGGCACCGAGGTCCTGCTGGACGACGAGCCGGTGGAGGATGGCGCGTCCTGGCCGCTCGGCGGCGTCGTACGCGTCGGCGACTCGCTGCTCGTCCTCGATCAGGTCACCGAGCCCGACGCGCATCTGTCCCTGATGGGCGAGGGCGGCCTCGCCTACAACCGCCCCCCGCGCCTGAACCCGCTGCGGCCCCGGCGGCGGCTGGTCGTCCCCGTGCCGCCCACCAAGGGCGACAAGGCCAGGTTCCAGTTCATCCTGGCGTTCATGCCGATGCTCTTCGGCCTGGGCATGTACTTCCTCACCAAGCAGATCTACATGCTGCTGTTCTGCCTGATGAGCCCCATGATGATGGCCGCGCAGTGGCTCAGTGAGAACCGCGAGGGCAAGAAGAAGGACAAGACCTCGGCGAAGCAGTACAAGAAGGATCTCGCGGAACACGAGGCCGAACTCGTCGTCCTCGGCAAGGAGGAGCAGCGCGCCCGTCGCGTGGACGCCCCCGACCCGGCCGAGCTCCTGCTCTTCGCGACCGGCCCGCGCCGCCGCCTTTGGGAGCGCCGCCTCACCGACCCGGACGCGATGCTGCTCAGGGTCGGCGTGGGCGGCCTCGAGTCCGACGTCGAGCTCGTCATGGGGCGCGGCGGCACGGGGTACGACGAGGACCGTCCGGAACCCCCCGTCCTGCCGGACGTTCCGGTCACCCTCCCCTTCACCCGGCTCGGTGTCGTCGGTGTCGCCGGTGAGCGTGCCCGCGCCCTGGCCACGGCCCGCTGGGCCGCCGTCCAGGCGGCGGTGCTGCACAGCCCCCGCGACCTCTCCCTGGTGTCCCTGGCGGCCACCCCGCAGGCGGGCGCCGAATGGCACTGGGTTCACTGGCTGCCCCACACCAACCCCGACCAGGGCCAGGACTGCGTGGCCCTCGTCGGCTTCGACGCCGAGGGCATCACCCGCCGGGTCAACGAGCTGCTGAACGAACTGGCCCGGCGCAAGGCGGCCCGGGAACAGCAGAACATGATGGGCCAGCTGTACCCGGACGCCAACATCCTGCTCATCCTGGACGGAGCGCGCCTGCTGCGCCGAGTGCCCGGCGTCCCCCAACTCCTCACCGAGGGCCCGCAGTACGGCATCATCGCCCTCTGCATCGACGAGGACGAGCGCCTCCTGCCCGAGGAGTGCAAGGCCGTCGTCGCCTGGTCCCACGACTCCCCGCACCACGTCCGCGTCCGCGGCTACGGCATGGAGGGCGTCGGCGACATCCTCGCCGACCAGGTCACCTACGAGCTGTGCGAACTCCTCGCCCGCTCCCTGGCGCCCGTGCGCGACGTCAGCCGCGACGACGCCGACGCCGCGCTGCCGACCTCGGCCCGGCTGCTGAACCTGCTGAACATGGCGAACCCGTCCGGCGTCGACGTGGAGCGGATCTGGCAGGCCGGCGGCTCCACGACCGCCGCCCCGATCGGCATCGCCGCGGACGGCCCGTTCGTCCTGGACATCCGCAGGGACGGCCCGCACGCGCTGGTCGCCGGCACCACCGGTGCCGGTAAGTCGGAGCTGCTCCAGACGATCATCGCGTCGCTCGCGGTGGCCAACCGCCCGGACGCCCTCAACTACGTCCTCATCGACTACAAGGGCGGCAGCGCCTTCATGGACTGCGCCCGGCTGCCCCACACGGTCGGCATGGTCAGCGACCTCGACGCCCATCTGACCGAACGCGCCCTCGCCTCGCTGGCGGCCGAGCTGCACCGCCGGGAGAAGATCCTCTTCGACGCGGCCGCGAAGGACATCGAGGACTACAACGACACCCGCAAGCTCCGCCCCGAGCTGGAGCCGATGCCCCGACTCGTCCTCGTCATCGACGAGTTCGCGTCGCTTGTCGCCGAACTCCCCGACTTCATCGCGGGCCTGGTCGACATCGCCCGCCGAGGCCGCTCGCTCGGCGTCCACCTGGTGCTGGCCACCCAGCGTCCGGCGGGTGTGGTGAGCGCCGACATCAGGGCGAACACCAACCTGAGGATCGCCCTGCGCGTCACGGACGCCTCCGAGTCCATGGACGTCATCGACGCCGCCGACTCGGGCGCCATCGCCAAGTCCACCCCCGGCCGCATGTACGTCCGTTCCGGCGCCCAGTCCCTGGTCGGCGTGCAGTCGGCCCGGATCGGTGGCCGCCGCCCGGCGACCGGCCAGACGGGCCCGAAGGCGACCCTGATCCCCCTGCCGTGGAACGCCTACGCCCGCCCGCTGCCCAAGCGGCAGGAGGCCGAGGACGACGGCACCATGGTCACCGACCTGGCCGTCCTGGTCGACGCCGTGGCCGACGGGGCGACGCGCATGGGCTTCGGACCGCAGCGCAGCCCGTGGCTGCCGCCACTGGCGGAGCAGGTGACGCTGGAGGAGCTGGAGGCGTACGCATCCGCGCCCGAGGGCGCCGACGTGGCGCCGGTCCCGTACGGCCTGATCGACCAGCCGGCCAAGCAGAGCCGTACGCCGCTCGCGCTGGACCTCGTGCACGGTGAGCACACCCTGCTGCTCGGCGGCGCCCGCTCGGGCCGCTCGACGGCGCTGCGCACGCTGGGCGGCTCCCTGGCCCGCGCGACCTCCCCGCACGACGTGCACGTCTACGGCATCGACTGCGGCTCGAACGCGCTGCTCCCGCTGATGCGGCTGCCGCACGTCGGCGCCATCGTCACCCGCGACGAGCCCGACCGGGTCCGCCGGCTCATCGAACGCCTCCAGGCCGAGATCGCCCGTCGGCAGCAACTCCTCGCCATGGAGGGCGCGTCGAGCGCGGCCGAGCAGCGGGCGACGGCGGCACCGGAGGACAGACTGCCGTGGATGGTGCTCCTCCTGGACAGCTGGGAGGGCTTCTCGTCGACGTTCGAGAGCTACAACTACGGGCAGTTGCTGGACGCGGCCCAGCGAATCTTCCGTGAAGGTTCGGCGGTCGGCCTGAAGGTTGTCATGACAGCGGACCGCAGCGGTCTCAGCGGCCATGTCTCCTCCGCCTTCCGTGACCGCATGGTGCTGCGCTTCGCCGACCCCAACGACTACTCCACGGCAGGCCTCCAGGCCCGCGAGGTCCCCAAGAACATGCCGCCCGGCCGTGCGCTGCGCATCACCGACACGGGCGTCGACTCGACCCAGATCGGACTCCTGGCCGAGGACCCGGCGGGCCAGGCCCAGGTGCGGGCGCTGCGCGACATCGCCGAGGAGGCGCGCACCCGCTACCCCCGTATCCCGGTGGCCCGCCGCCCGCTGCGCGTGGACGCCCTCCCGCAGCGCATCACCGCGTCCGAGGCACTGGCCCTGGACCCCGACTTCACGGCACCGTCCCGCCTGTGGTCCCTGATCTGTGTCGGCGGCGACGAACTCCAGCCCCTCGGCATCGACCTGGAGGAGAACGGCCCCGGCTTCGTCATCGCGGGCCCGCCGAAGTCCGGCCGCTCCACGCTTCTGCTGGCGGCGACGGAGTCCCTGCTGCGGGCCGGCACACCGGTGGTCCTGGTGACGCCCCGCCGCTCGCCGCTGCGCGACCTGGAAGGACGGGAAGGCGTACTCGGCGTCCTGAACGCGGACAGTCGAGGGGACGACTTGGAGGACCTGGTCGAGGGCGTGTCCGACGGCACGTATGTCGTGATCGTCGACGACGCGGAGCTGTTGTACGACACGAACCTCGACGAGGCCCTCGAAACGGTCATCCGCAAGGGCGCCGACGGCGGCCTCGGCGTCATCGCCGCCGGCACGACGGACAGCCTGTCCGGTCAGTACCGAGGCTTCGCCGTAGAGGCCCGCAAGTCCCGCAACGGCCTCCTCCTGACCCCCCAAACCCCCTCGGACGGCGAACTGTTCGGAATCCGCCTCCCAGCAAACAGCGGCGGCGGCCCGGCGGGCAGCGGGCTGTTTGTCTCGGGCGGGTCGTTCATGCCGGTACAGGCAGTCATGAACGGCTGACGACCGCGGGGCCCGGCCTGGCGGGCTGGGCCCCGGGTTGTTGATCAGGACTTGGTGAGGCTGACAGCTTCGGGGGTTGGGGCTTCGCGCATGCGGAGGATCTTGCGGCGGCGGACGATCACGATCACGGTCAAGCCCAGAGCCAGAAGAGCCAAGGCCGAAGTGCCATATGCAGGCAGGTTGGCAGGCGGATTCGATACCCAGTTGCGGGCCAGACTGCGTTGGGGATCCTTCGGATCGTAGGTGACGAGCATCGGGTCGCCTACATTGACGTCGGGGTACATTCCGGCGTAGTCCCACAGGTCGACTTCGGTACCTGATTTGGGTCCTTGGACGAAGCGAACCTTTACGTGCGCGGGGTTGTCGTCGACGCCAATGACTCTTGCAGCGGCGGTTACCCCTTGAGATCGCAAGTCTTGAGCCAAAAAATGCGCAGGAAGCCAGAGCGCGAGGGAGAATCCCGCACAAATCAGGAACAGGCCGAAGCCTCCGAGAACGACACGGCGTTGCGGCAGCGGCGGGTGCGGCTTCCATCCGCGCATCCTGGCAGACCTTTGGCGGTGCTCCTCGATGTGAGGCGGAATCACATATTCGCGCTCTCTGTTCCGCTTGCGCTGCTTTTTAGCCATCCTCGGTCCACCTCATGAGAACCATCCGCCCACCGTATTCTTCATACTCGACGCAGCATCACCGAACCTGCCGCCGACGCTCTTCGCTGCCTCTGTAATCGAGTTGACGGCCTTCTGCCCGGTTTTTGTCTTGATCACGTACGAGATGGCGTAGCCGGTGCCGAAGCCCAGCACGACACCTGCCGCGATTCCCCAGCCGACCGGGCCACCGGCAACCGAAACCAATGCCATGCCGCCCCATGTCCCGAAAGTCCCAGCAGCCATACCGCCGGCATTCGCCGCGACGGCGACATCTGCCTCCGTACCGTGCTCGATGTCCCACATGGTGGCACCCAAGGTCAGCACCGTACCGACCAACGGCAGCTTCCCGCCCGCCCCCAGGACCCGTCCGAAGAGCGTCGTCGTGCTGGGTGGTCTGAGGCCGGGGACCTTGCCGATCAGCCAGCTGCCGCCGTCGGCGATGGAGGCTTCCATGAGGCGGGAGAAGGAGCCCATGCCGAACCTTGCGAGAATGCGTTCCGCTTCTCGCGCGGATCTGGCGGAAGCCTTCGCGGCCCGACGGGTGGCCTTCTTGAAAGCCCGTCCCTCCTGTGGGGTCATCGCGTTGAGGCGCTGATGGTGCAGCTGGGCCGCTCGGGCGCTGAATTTCTGCGACTCCTCCCAGAACTTTCCCGCGTACTTGGCCTGCATGCCGATGACGCCGGCCAATAGGCCCGCGCTGTCGGACCAGGTGTCCGCGGGATCGAGCAGTTTCCGCGCCGCGATCCTTGTGTGATCCCAGGCGAGATCCCACAGCTCAGGATCGTCTGACTGCATGAGGGCCCGATTGAACACGGCGGTGGGTTCGTCCTTCGCGAACTCGCCGTGGAACAGGGCGGCGGTCTTCTCGAACCCTGGCGCGGGGGCGTAGGCGTTGATCGCGGTGGTGAAAGCGGAGCCGAAAACCTTCGCGTCGTTCTCGGCCGTAGGCGCGTCGGCCGCGGCGATCAGCATCTGAAGATTCTTGGCCAGCTCCGGGCTCATCCTCGCGTAGAAGGCCGAGGTGAAGTCAGGATCGCCTTTGTGGAGGGCCAGTTGCCCAGCGATCCGGTGGAACGCGGCACCGGCTTGGCTCGGATCGAGTTTCGCCGTCCTTTCGGCTTCATCGGCGAGATTCTTCCCATCCCGCCGAGCCTCACCCACCGTCGCGACCGGTTCGCGAAGCTGCACCATGGAACCGGGTTTCTGAATACCCTTCGGGTCCAATTCCATGGCCACCGCGAGTGCTTGGCGGCGACGGAGCATGGGTAACTCGTCGTCGACCCAGCAGGCGATCTTGCCGATCTCGGTCAGATTGCTCGTGTCGAGCCCGTACTTCTGGAATCTGCTCAAGTAGCCGGACTTCGCGCCGTGCAGCGTTTTGCTGCCGGAATCAAGGTCTTTGATGGTCCGCAGAAGGTTGTCCGGGTTGATGCCGGAGAAATTGGGGTCAACCACGTGCGGATCCCTCCGCGAGCTGCGGATCGATCATGACCGCCCGCGCTCCCGACTTTGCCAGAGCGCCCTCCAATTCACTCGTAGGGATGATCACCCAAGGCTGCTCCTCGCCCATCGCCTCGACCAGCAGCGCGACCGAGGTGAAGGCGAGCGCGACGAGCCGCTCCCCACCGTTGTCGTCGGCGACGGGGACGAGTGCCGCCTCGACCGTGCTGCCCTTGGGCGGGGAACCACCAGGAGTCTGAGCCACCTCGGTCATGGTGGGGAGCGCAAGGAATTCCGGAGTGTCCATCAGTTCAGGCTAGAGGCGGTGCGGGTGCGAGCAATGTGGTCGACACCGACCTCAAAACCCCACTGGTACGGTGACCGCTCGTGACGGATCCTGAGTCCAAGGTTGTCAATCCGCGCAAGGCGGATCTGGAAAGACTGCGCAGTGATCTCGCCAAAGAGGTGGAGCACTTGAGGAAAGCGCTCAAGGGGCCGGCCGAAGCCATCGGTGGCGAAAGAGTATGGGTGGGTAAGAACGCCCGAGCCTGGCACCGGGAGTTGGACGGTCGACACCGGAAACTCCGCGCGCAGGTCGACAAGTTGTTGCCGATGATCGACGCGGCCATCCGCCAGGAGCCGGAGAAAGTGCCGGCTGCTGAGGCGCGCACATATCAGCAGGGCGCCTGAGCGCTGAAAACGGTCCATACGGCAACGGGGCACCGGAGCCAGACCGTTGTCACGGTCCCGGCCGGTGCCCCGCTGCGTGGTGGCAAGCCCGCGGTTCGCCTGGGATCAGGTGGCGCGCTCGATGTTGTCGGCGCTGGTGTTCGCCGACTTGCTGGCGTCGTTCAGGGTGTCGACCCACTTGTCGAAGGTGGGCTTCACCTCGCGCCAGTCGTCCCGGAAGCGGTCGGCCTTGGGGCCCTTCCAGTAGCTGGAGCTCTCGGAAGTAGCCGACTCCAAGGCCTTGATGAGGGCCTGGAGGTCGTTGGCCTTGCGGCCGAACAACTTGGACAAATCCCGGAGCCGTGTGAGATCTGCACCGCGATCCATGGCGATCCTCCCCGTGTAGTTGGTAGGCAAGCGGACTATCCGTTTGCAACAGTGGACGCTACAGCACCATCCGTAGTTCCCGTCCAGCGCCGGAGGGAACGGGGTCTTACGGTGAACAACTCGTGTTCATCCGGGCTCGGCTGGAGCAGAGGCCTCGTAGGCCGCACGGGGCTCGGCAGTATGCTGAGGAACTGGAGACAGCGGGGGAGACTGCTATGGCAAATCCGGATATACAGGAACTCAATCAGCGGGCCAGCAACTTGAGATCGCTCGCCGACCACATAGACCAACTGGTCGACGCCGCGAAGAACCACAGCACCACCGGCATGAAGACCTGGTCCGGCCCGAACGCGGACAACGTACGCGGCAAGCTGAAGACCTGGCAGACGAAGTGCGGCACTGTCGCCAAGGCCCTGCGGGACGAGGCACAGCAGTGCTCACAGTCCGCCAAGGACCTCCAGGACAAGAAGTAGACAGCGGTAACAGCTAGTTGGCCGAGCGCAACAGCGCCGCTTGCGGGAGGATCCCAGACCAGTGCCTTCGTACGACAGCTCCCGCGCACGCTTCCGCCTGGCGGACCGCCATATCGCCGTATTCGGCCATCTCCTCGACGGCGAGACACCTCCCGAGGAACTGGGGGAGTCGCTGGCGGAGCTTCAGCGCATCGGTCTGGTGGGTGAGGAAGGCGAACTCGCACCGCTGCTGCGGGATCTCCTCGGTACCCTCGCCAACCCGTTGGTCATGATCCAGGTGGAGATCACCGGTCAGCACGGCCCGGTCGACCACGGCGTCGTGGTGGGCCAGGAATCGGTGTTCTCGCATGACGCATGGCCGGGGGAGGAGGAGTCGGAGTACGTCTCCATCGAGCCCAGAACCCTTGTCTGGGAGCTTGCCCGGAAGGTCAATCTGCACCGGGACGAACGGTCCGACGGCGATGCTTCCGAGGAGCGAATCGCTACCACGATGGCGGCTCTGGACGCCGCGTTCGTCGCCCTGGACGAGCCCGGTCAGAGTGACGACGCGACGCGTGACGTCGTACGCAAGGCTCTCGTCGAAGCGGACGCGGACCTCACCGAACCCGCCCTCGGCCGGTTCCTGGAGCTGGTCCTCGCCCTCAACGCCACCTGGCGCATCACGACCGCCTGGGACGGCAGGCATGACGGCCGGCAGGCCACCATGGTGCGCGCCCTCGCCGTATGGGACTGCGGGCCGCTGGGTTACTGGATCCGTGAGCAGCCCGAGGAGCCGATCGTCGCCGGACAGGTCGGTCCGGACAGTCCGCTGGTGCTGGCCCGGTCCACCTCGGGGAAGGTCTGGAAGAAGCTCGCCGACTTGTTGCCGGATCGGGAAGACCTTTTGATCGACGACGCCTGAGGTCTGTCCCCGCGGGTGTTTGCTTGTTTGCCGAATGTGTCGTCGATCGGCTCTTGTCACGGCAGACACCGTTCGCCCCGAGAGCCTATCCTGTGCCGCTAACGGCGAAGGATGAGCCGGCTCTTGACGGACGGGGGCAGGAATGGCGTTTCGGGGGGCAAATCCCGAGGAACTGGAGCAATTGGCGAAACTCCTCGACGGGCGCGGCGGTGTGGTGGACGGTCTCGACGAGGCGTTCACCCGAGCTTCCCGACTGGGAGTGAGCGGGCAGCTGGCGGCCCTGAAGCCGATGCGGAGCTGGACCGGCGAGCAGGCGACGGATCTGCGCAAGCGCGCTGTCATCCTGCGCCTGGAGAACGGTGACCCGACGGCCGGGCTGCTGTGGGCGGGGTTCACGACGAAGGACCTGGAGCAGTACAAGGGCGAGGGGATCAAGCCGGAGACGTTCCTGCTGGCCAATTCGGTGGCGGCGAGCGACGACCCGAACGCCAAGGACCTGGCACGGCAGCCCGGGGAGAAGCTCGGTGACTGGATCGCACGGCTCGAGGCACACGCGCTCTCGAAGATCCCCGGTCTGGAACCCCACGAAGAGACCCTCACCGAGATGATCAAGTTCGGCTCCGAGGCGTTCAATGTCGCCGCCGCGACCCAGGTCACGGTGGCGAGCGGCTTCTCGGGGACGAAGGTACTGCTGGGCAATGCCGTGAAGACCGGCAAGCTCGGGCCGATGAAGGACGCCCTCGCCGCACGCTGGACCGCGGCCGGCAGCAACCCCATTCTGCGCTGGGCGGGCACCAAGCTCGGCAGCTACAACCCGCCCATTCGCTCGCTGACCGCCCCCGGAAGCTGGCTCCCCGGGCAGCTCGGCAACATGGCCTCCCGCAGCCAGACGTACCAGCGAGTCGCCAATGTGCCCTTCAGTTCCGGGTTCCTGGGCGACCGCTGGGGCGGCGGCTGGGACGCGCTGCGCCAACGTGGCTTCATGAACTCCAAGTTGCTCGGCTTCACCCCCAACCAGGCCATCAACTTCTTCGCCGGGTCGGACGACGTGGCCCGTATGTACGGCGGGCTGACACACTCCGGGCAGGCGGTCACCCGGGCGGGACAGGCCAGTCTCTGGACCGTGGGGAAGGCCGGCGGGTTCGGCGCGGCCGCGAAGACCGCGGGGCTGTGGCGCGGGGCCGGCATCGTCGGATCGGCGGGTGCCACGGCGTTCTCCATAGCCAACATCGCCACCATGGACCACGCGGCCGAGTGGAAGAAGAGCAAGGCCGGCTACCTGGCCAACTACGCGGAGGTCGGGTTCAACGCGTCCCTGACCGCCGCGATGATCGCGCCCAACCCGGTCACGATCGGTCTCGCCGTAGGAACCGGCATCGTCTACGGCGGCCTGAAGGTCGTAGAACACTGGGACGACATCACCAAGGGCGCGAGCGAGGCCGCCGACTGGGTGGGCGACAAGGCGAGCGACATCGGCGAGGGCATCGCCGACGGAGCCAAGGCGCTGGGCAGCGCACTCAACCCGTTCGACTAGCGCAGAAGAAATGAGCGGCTGTTGCCATGGAAACGAGCAGTGAATCCCTGAAGTTCGAGCTGACGCCCTACAGCGTCAAGCCGAAGAGGGAATTGCCGAGGGCCGGACTCAAGGGCGAGGTGGGGCACTTCGGTGCGGTCACCGTGGAGCGCAGCCCGCTGTACCGGCCCGGTGACAAGGGAATGGACACCGCTCGGCTGAGCGGTCCGGCCTTCCCGGAGACGGTCTTCCGGGGCAAGCGCAGGTCAGGGAGGCCCTCGCTGTTCAAGGCCGAGCTGACCCTTGACGGCAAGAAAGCGGAACTGCGGTTCAACTCACGTGCCGTGCGCAAGGAGGACCGGGCGCTGCACATCGCCCACGAGGGGCGGGAGTACGTCTACTCAGTGGAGGGCCTGGGCAAGCCGCGGGTGCTGGAGCGCGCGGGCGTCAAAATCGCCATGGAGTCCGGCCAGTTCGTCCCGGGAGCCGACGGGGCGCCCAGCGTGGGCACGGCCACCGGTCCCGTCGACGTGGTGGATCTGGCGGTCGCCCTCGTCCTGGAACAGGTGGACACCGATGCCCTCACGCTGGGCGGCGCCATCGCGTCGTCCCCGTTCGCCCTCATGCAACGCTTCTCCGACCGCGCGGAGTAGCGCGAGCTCAGTCGCTCGTCCGCGTCAGGCGTACGGCGTCGCCCGTCAGCTCCGCGACCTTGAACAGGACGTGTGCGAACTCGACGGTGTCGCCGACGCGGACGTCCTGGTACATGGCCACCGGGATCGCCGCGCAGTTGCCGCCGATTCCGGCTGTCCGCGTGGCCGCGTCCACGGAGACCGTGAGCGACAGGCCCGTGGGGAAGGTCGACACACCGCTGTTGTTGACGAGCGACAGGGCCTCCCCCTTCGCCGGGAACCCCTTGGAGGCCGCGGCCAGGACGGACGGGGCGGTGGTGAAGCAGAGTCCGTCGTCGGCCTCGCCGCCCTTCGAGTCGAGGGACGCGGGGGCTGCCGCGAGGGCGGACTTGGCCGCGTCGTCCTGGGGGTCCAGGACGACGCGGTAGGAGCAGATCTGGCTGACCGTGTAGTCGTGGCCGGAGACGGTGATCTCCTGGCCGGGCTCGACAGTCTGCTCCTTCTGGCCGTCCTCGTACTTCGCACCATCGCGCAGGGTCGCCGTACGGGTCGTACCGTCGGCCGTCGCCTCGGCGTACTGCACGCCTCCACCGCCCGGCAGCCGGAAGCCCCCGCCGCGCAGCACATGTACGGCGTCGGCGGCGGCCTCGCCCACGCACAGCGGTCCCTTGTCCTTGGGCGCCGCCTGTGTGGTCGGGGGCGGAGTCGGGTCGTCCCCGCCGGTCTCGTCGGAGGACGAGCCGCAGCCGGTCAGCGCGAACAGGGGGAGCAGGGCGGCGAGGACCCCTGCGACACCGTACTTACTCGGATTGCTCGTCGGCCTGAGCACCGCTCTCACCGCTCTTCTCCTTCTCGCTGACGGACACGCGCTCCAGTACGACGCGGGTCCGGTACTCGACCTCCGCGACCCGCCACGTGTCTCCGGTGATCTCCACGATGTCACCCGGGGTGAGATCGTCGTACTCCGCCACCGGCTGCCCCTCACGGCCGACCTGGATCCGCCCGTGCACGGACGGCTGGGCGAAGATGGTCGCGAGGATCTGATGGGTGTGACCGTCGTGCTCGACGGTGTACGGGATGTGGTAGCGGAGCACCCAGCGCCCGTCGAACTCGAAGGGGTACTTCACCTGCGGACGATCGCTCGCGGACTCGGGCTCGGGCACGTCATTCACCTGCTGGGCGTTGTGGACCTGGGCATCACGGGGCATTGAAGGCCTCGGCTGACCCGAAGTACTTGTTGAACTGCTCCTGCGACACCGTGATCGGCGGATATCCCGAAACCCCCCACGGGTTGCCGAGGATGACCTTGCCGTCGTCGGTGAAGCCACGGACGTAGTACGCGTGGTTGCTGTGGTAGACGTTGCCCCATTCCTTCGGATGGTCCTTGTCGAGGCTCTCGTCGTTCGGCGTGGCGACGGTGACGACCTTCCCCGACTCGTACGCCTCCCGCAGCGAGTCCAGGTCCTTGTCCTCGTGCTCACCAATGCCCAGGAAACCGCCGGTGGTGAGGTCCTCGCCCTCCTGGCCGGTCAGATACGGGGCGGACTTCTTGGGGTCGTCGCCCTCGATGCCGCCGTAGCCGCGCTCGCCGTCGCCGTCGTCCGAGTAGACCATCGCGAAGGCCTTCTCGTAGTACGCCGGCCAGGACTCGCCGTTGCCGTACGAGCTGATGGGATTGCCGTTCTGGTCGGTCGGCAGGTCGGCGGTCACGGTCACCCACTGGTGGTTGCCGTCCTTGTCCCAGACGCGGACGCTGACCGTGCCGTTCGGGTTCTGCTTGATGCCTTCCTCGATGAACTTGGGGTTCTTCTGCGCCAGGCCCGCCAGCGAGGCGACATACCAGCAGTCGCCGAACTGGCGCTGGTTGACGTCGTCCGCCGAGGCGCCGTTCTGGAAGAGGGGGTCCGACGGTGGTGCCCAGTGGATGCCGTTGTTGGTCTGGCCGTTCTGGTTGTTGCCGCCCTCCTCCCATGCACCGGTGTTGGTGATGGTCGGCTGCACCTCGGGGAAGGCCTTCGCGAACTTCTCGATGTTCTCCGGGCTGATCCTCGACAGCATCCGGCTGAACGAGTCGCGCCGCTGGTCCTCCGGCAGCCCGTTCTCGTCGAAGGGGTTCCAGTTGGAGTCGTCGGTGTCGGTGAGCAGCTGGTTGTAGAAGGCGAGGTCCTTGGGGGAGGCCTTGGCGATGAGCGCGTCCAGTTCGGCCGCCGTCAGCCCGTCGAGCTCCCCGGAGATCTTCTCCAGGTCGTCGCGGTTGCCGTTGGTCCCGAAGTCCTTGCCCTGAAGCTCCTGGAGATGCTTGAGCGCGTCGTCGATCTTCTTCGCCTCGGGTGCCTTCTCGTCGAGGAAGACACTGCCGTCGGTGACCGGGTAGCCCCGCTCCGCCAGCTCCTCAAGCCCCTCCAGCTGCTTGATACGCCGCTTCATCGACGCCTGCATGTCACCCAGCTCCGAGCCGAGCGAACCGGGCAGGCGCCGGCGCCCGCCGAAGATCCCCGGCATCGGAATCACGTCACCGACGAGATCCTGGAGGTCGGCGTTGTGCGACGCGCGCTGCCCGCTCGGCAGATTCTGCTGGGCGCTGGTCAGCAGGGCGGCCAGGTCGGAGTGCAGCCGCCCGGACTGCCCGGCGAGCGTGTCCAGATCCTTGGCGAGTGCCGTCAGTCTGACCGCGTCGAAGCCCCGGAACACCATCAGTTACCGCCCGTTCCGGCCTTGGCCTTGTCCTTCTCCTTGGCCTGCCGGTCGAGTTCGTCGGCCTGGTTCTCCCAGCGTGTGGCATCGGCGAGAAGGGCGGTGGCCATGCCGTTCAGCGTGCCCTGCCGCTGCTGGAGCGTGGCCGTGCACTCGTCGGCGAACGGCCCCTGCCAGATCGCGCCCTTGTCACCACCGGTACGGAAGGCCGCCGCGCGCGGGGTTGCCTTCTTGACGGCATCATCCAGATACGGTCCGAGCCGCCGCGCTATGGACCGGGCCTCCCGTGCACACCCACGCAGCTTCTCCGCCCGCTTCTTCAACGCGGCGGCATCCTCACCGTCCGTCGGCGCCATGTGCCGCTTCCTCCCCGTTGCCCGCTCTGTTCCGCGCGTGGACCTGCGCTCAATGCCATTGCTGGTGTGAAGCATACGAGGGGGGTGCGGGGCACACGGTTCGTGAACGGAATCTCCTTGACCGCCACGTGGTCGTCACATGCCCCTTCGTGAACTCAAATGTGGTGAATTTCCGTATTTCCTGAGGCTGTCGGAAGGGAGGCAGGGCCGGTATGGGTCATCGTCCGACGGGATTGCGTCCCCTTTACGATGGCGCAGTGCACCGGCCGGTGCGGCCGTGCCCCGATTTCGGGGGCATGGTCCCTTATTCCCTTGCCACTTGGCGGACGAACGGAGCGTCAGCTGTATGAGTGGGCTCGCTTTCGAGCTTCAGCGCGCGGCGTCCGTCAAAGGACCTCGTGGAGAGGTGCTTTCGTGGGTGGGGGACATTGCGTCTGGTCGCTCGGCCGGGACGCGCGCTCTGCGGATTCGGGTCAAGGGGCGTACGTACACACATGCCCATCGAGGCGGCAAGCGGCGCCATGGGCTGGCGCCTCCTGGAGCCGCGGTGCACATGAGTCGGTCCAGCTGGAGGATCGCGATCGTCCTTGAGGGCGTGTACACCCGGAACCTGTCGGTGGCCGGGGCGCTCATTTCGCTGCCGGGACGTATCCTCAACCGTTTCAACGATATGTAGTCCTTAGGGGGAAGAAGAATGCCTTCTGTAGATGGGGCCCGGCGTCGGGTGCGGCTGGCGGACGCTCATGTCAGCGTGCTGGGGCTGCTCGTGGAAGAAGGGCAGATTCCCGACGAACTGGCGCAGGCACGGGCTGAGTTGAGGGAAGGGGGAATCCTTGAGGACGATGACAAGATCGTGGCCGATCTCTACCCTCTCGTCGCCACACTCATGGAGCCGCATGTCATCGCCCGCGTAGAGGTGACCGGTCCCGGCGGTGTCACGCAGAGCGGAGCCGTCGTCGGCGACGACTTCATCTTCACGCACGAGAACTGGCCCGGTGAGGCCGAGTCGGAGTACGTGCCCGCGGAGCCCGAGACGCTGGTGTGGGCCCTGGCCAGGATGGTGGACCTGCACCGGGACTTCGCGGACGGGGGCGACCACGACGAGGTGATCACGTCGACCATGGGCGCGTTCGACGGTGTGATCGCCCGCATGGAAGCGGGGCAGTTGGAGCCCCCGGCCGTGGCCGACGCGGCGGGCGCACCCGTGCGGATGGCGGAGGTGCTGTCCCAGCTGAACTGCATGTGGCGCATGACCGTGGTCTGGAAGGGCGACGAGACGCAGAAGACGCTGAGCAACGGACTTGCGGTGTCGGCGCTCGCGGTCTGGGACTGCGGGATCGAGGGCTACTGGCTGCGGGAACTGCCCGCGGAGCCCACCGTCGAGGGTCAGGTGGACGAGAACAGCGAGCTGAGGGTGCGGCGCACCTCGGCCAAGGAGCTCTGGCAGATGATCACCGATCTGCTGCCCGACGGAGCGCAGCTCGTCTCCACGGGGCAGGCTCAGCCGGCTTCCTGAAGCCGCTTTTGTTCTCGTACGCAGCGCAGCACATGACAACGGGGAAAAAATGAGCGACAGTTCCAAGCGCATGGCCAATCCGGAGGACATGGAGCACCTCGCCAAACTCTTCGACGGCAGGGGCAATCTGCGGGACAAGTTGGACGAGGCCTTCACCCGGGCGTCCCGCCTTGGTGTGTCGGACAAGCTTGGCCCTCTCAAGCCCATGCAGAGCTGGACCTCTGACACGGCGATCGACCTTCGTCGGCGTGCGGCCATTCTGCGAGCCGACAAGGGGGATCCCAAGGCGGCCGCGCTGTACGCGGGTTTCACCGCGGAGGAGTTGAAGGGCGTGGATCTTCCGCCCGACGCGATGCTGATCGCGAACGCCTCCGTCGCGAACGGCGACAAATTCGACACCAAATGGCTGGAGCGGCAGAAGGGCGAGACGCTCTCCGACTGGATCGAGCGGATCAAGGGTGATGCCGTCGCCAAGGTCACGGGTGACAAGAACCTCGGGGAAGTCGTCGGGGACTACATCGACATCACTGCGATGGCCTCCACGGTTCCGGGCGCCTTCAAGATGACGGCGATGGGCACACTTCAGCTGATCAAGCACTTCAAGAGCCTCAAGACTCCCGGCAGCGTCGAATTCCTGAAGGCGCCCGGGACCACGCTGGCACAGCTCCTGAAGGGGCAGTCGTCGTCCAGGTTCATTCCCGCAAGTATCAAATCCTTGGCCGCGAGCATCGGGTCCCGCACTCCTGCGCCGATCCTCGACGCACTGACCGGCAAGGACGGTCTCGCCGCCCTCTCAGGAAGGCAGTGGGCCTGGGAGGCGAACCTGCTCAAGGTCGGCAAGAACGCCAGTGCTCTGAGCAGGGCGACCGGCGCGAGCCGACTGAGTGCGTTCGCCTCAGGGGCCGGGACGGCGATGCGTACGGCCGGCTGGTGGCGTGCGGCCGGTGTCGGCGGCAGCGCCGTCTCCACGGTGATCGGTGCCGTCGACCTCGTACAGGAAGGGAACCCGGTCGAGGCCTTCAAGCGGGACAAGGCCGGTTATGTGGCGAAGGCTTCCGGCGTGGCCTTCAACGCCTCGCTCACGGCAGCGATGATCGCTCCCAACCCGATCACGATCGGCGCGGCGGTCGTCACGGGCGCCGTCTATGGTGTCGCGACCATCGTCGACAACTGGGACACCGTCAAGAAGTTCCCCGGCAAGGTCGCTGATGCCGGGGCCTGGGCTGGAAAGAAGATCAGCGAGGGAGCCGGGAAACTCGCCGACGGTGTGAAGGCATTGGGCAGTGCGCTCAATCCCTTTGATTGATCCTTTTGGTTGATCCTTTGTGACGGAAGAGGTTAGGGTCGGAGAATGTCCCAATTTTCGTTCGAGCTTCAGCGCCACACGAACACGGTCACGTCGCGGGAACAGGCCCACGTGACCTTTTGGCGCGGCGCTGTGGGGCAGTTGGGCCAAGTCGAGCTGATCGTGCCCGCTTTGGAAGTCGTAGGCGTGCGCGAACCCAGGGAGACCATGGGCGCCATGGTGACCGGCGAGAACATTCCGATGTCCTCGTTCAAGAGCATTCGGTATGGCGGACGCCCCCGATTGGCTGAGGGAAAGTTGAACGTCGCGGGGCAGCACGCGTCCTTCGCCCGGAAGACCTTGCGGATGAGCAGAGGCGGCCGGGCGCTGAAGATCTGGGCCGTGGGGCGGGAGTACCGGTACCGGGAGGAAGGGAACCGACGGCATCACGTGCTGGAACGCCCGGAGTCCCGGATCGTCATGACTCGTTCCAGTGCGTCAGATCCTCAGAGCATCTCGGGAACAGCTCACGCAGCCGTGGACTCCGTCGACATCAGCCTCGCGATCCTCTTCGAGGGCGTGTACACACGGAACCTCTCGTTTCGCGGCGCGCTGATCTCGGCTCCGGGGAGGTTCTTGGACGGTTTGTCCTCACTCTGAGCCCCTGAACCGGTGAGGCAAGGCCTACCGGCTCTGACGCTGGGCAGCCGTAACCGGCAGCAGAGTGGAGAGGAAAGCCGTGCGGTCACGGGTGGCGATGGAGAGTTGTTACCCCCGCGAGGTGCGGATCACGACACTGCCCATGCCCATGAGAACACCCCAACCACCGCCGAGGAGCGCCCTGGCCGGCGGCACGCAGGCCGCCCACCGGCGCGTCGACCCGTGGCCAGTGACTTGGCGTACCGCGGGGCATCGGCGGAGGCTGCTTGAACGGAGGCAGGGAGCTTGGAGGGGTGAGATCCGGCCTTCAGTTCGGGAGCTTGGACGGGAGGTCGCATTTGGCGTCCTTGTGGGCCTTGCGGGCGAAGGATATGGCCAGGTCGATGAGGGTTTGGCGTGCTTCCTTGTCCGAGGCCTCGAGGGGGTCGATCGCGAAGGCGTAGACGGTCATGTTGTACTGCGAGTTGCTCGTCTTCTCGTGGGTATAGCAAGGCATCCAGAGCGCAGCGATTTCTGCATTGGAAAGGCCCTTGACGCCCGCATCAAAGTAGGTGATCTCGCCTCCGTCATTCGGTGGGATATGCGTCTTGGCCCACTGCTGCCAGGATTTATCCGGTCCTGCTTTGGCGTGCAGGGTGAAGAGAGCGCGGTCGTCGTCTCCATGAGCGGTACAGCGGCTTATGAAGCTCCAGTCCGGGTCCGGACGCCAGTTCTCAGTGAAGTCGTACCGGGCTGATCGAGCCAGCTCGGAGTTGAAGATCTGGGCAGTCGCCTTCCGGTTGGGCACGTTGCGGCAGATGTCATCGGCGTCGATGTGCCCGCGTTTCTCAAACGCCCCGAGGAGATAGGCGGTGAGCAGACCAGCGGCGGCGAGCGCAGCCGTACCTCCGTAGATGAAGGGTTGCCGGATGCGCCGGTGGCGGGTCGGTTCCGTCAAGTTCGATCACCTAATCGCTGTCGAACTTGGGAGCTTGGAGGGGAGGTCGCATTTTGCGTCTTCGTGGGCCTGGCGGGCGAAGGATGTGGCCAGGTCGATGAGGGTCTGGCGCGCTTCTTCGTCCGAGGCCTCTAGAGGTTTAAGGGCGTCCGCGAATACGGACATGCTCCAGGGCTGCTTGCTCGTCTCCTCGTGGGCGTAACAGGGAAGCCAGATCGCAGCCACCTCCGCGTTGGAGATGCCCTTGAGGCCGGCGTCGAAGTAGGTGATCTTTCCTCCGTCATTTGGAGGGATCTCCGTCTCCGCCCACTGCTGCCAAGGCCGGGCGGAGCCCATTTCAGCCGTCAGGGAGAACAGTGCCTTGTCGCCTTCTCCTCTGGTGGAGCAGTTGCTCTTGAAACTCCAGTCCGTTTCCGGATGCCACGTTTCACGGAAGTGATACTGGGCAGATTGGGGCAGTATCGAGTTGAATACCATGGCAGTCTCTTGCCGATTGGGAACGTTGCGACAGATGTCGTTGGCGTTGATTTTGCCACGCTTCTCGAAAGCCCCTAGAAGGTAGGCGGCGAGTAGAGAGATAACAGCTGCTGCCACAACCCCAAACGCTAGATATTTCTGGGAAATTCTGCGGCTGGCTGATTCCGGCATGATCGATCCCTTAGTCGATTTCGAACGGACAATATGGCTACTCGGCAGTTCTGCTGCGGTCTAGTAGGTCATAGGCGTTGCCGAAACCCCTGCCTGCTGCGTCGCCAGCCCTGGATGCGGCCGCCGCGTCTCCGGTTGCGGCCTTGACGGACTCCTGGGTCGTCAAGATGGCTGAGTGCTCGATCTCGTCCATGCGCTTTACGTTTTGGTATACCTGCTTCTTCTGCTCCTCGTCGCCGCCGAAGCCGTCGAGGAGGCCGTTGAAGACCTCGCTTGCGGCCGTGCCGGCCAGGCCGCCTGCGATGACACCGCCGGGACCGGTGAATGGTGCTGTCGCAATGGCTGTCGCGCTGCCGACCAGGGAGCCGCCCCATGTGCTGGCATGCTGCTTCCATGCGTCTCCGCGTGCCGCCGCGTCCGCGTTGTCCTTGTCGGCTTGGAAATGCTGGCCATCACCGATAACGCCTTGAAAGAGGCCAGTTTCGTAGGCGATTTTGTCGATCGTGGCGTCGGTCGGTTGGGGATAGGCATTGGGGTGCTGGGCTTGCACCTCCATTAGCGCGGCAGCGTACACATGCTGGGAGACGTTGAGCCTGTCGTATCCCTCCTTGTTACGGGATACGGCATGCAGGAATCGTGCCGCGTCGTACTTGTGGATCTGAGCAGCGGCTCCTGGAGTCGGGTAGAGCTTGTTCCGGTACATGGAGTCTGGATCCAGACCGCGATGCAGATCCGGCATGTAATCGGCCGAGATGTTTGCGAAGCTGTCCGAGAGGTGCTCGTGTTCGCGTAGTCGTTCCTGGTGCGGGGACACCGACTTCACGAGGGCAGCGAACAGGCCGGCCTGCTCCGTGGAGTGTTTCAAGTCCTCAACGGTGGCCGCTTCGCCGGGTCTGTGGCCAGTGGTCGCTGCTTCAAGGGCATGGCCCATCGAATTCCGACCCGTCACGCTCTCCTTGCCGGGCATGCTGTCGTTGGGCCATTTGCGGGCTTCGAAGAGGTACTTGAAGTTCGTCTCTGCCTTGCCGTCGTCGCCCTTCTGCTTGGCGGTGAAGAACTGGGTCGCCGCGGCAGGGCTGTTGGCGAGGGCCTTCATGTAGCCGGTGAGGGGGTCGTTGCCCGCGTCGTTGCCAAGGTGGTTGACAGTGTCGCCAGTTCCCCAGCCGGAGCCGTAGAGGCCGTCGGCGTTCGCCATGACGCGCTTGTCCTCCTTGATGAGCGCGTCACCGTAGTCCACGAGGAACTTGTCGTCGTAGTCGCCGTAGCGCATGAGGTTGCTCATGACGATGAAGCCGTCGGGACCCCCGGAGTCGCCGTGCGGCGCGGGACCCGGCTCTCTGATCGGGTCGTCGCCGAGCGCGACCATGTCCTTCTTCCATTGCTTCATCTCCGAGGAGTCGGAGTTGGTGGCCGCGGCTACTGTGAGACTTAAGTTCTTCTGCATCTCGTCGAGTTCGTCGCCGCGTTTGAAGCCCGAGGTCCGGCCGTAGCCGGGAGAGTTGCCGAGGTTGCTCATCTCGTCCCACAGCTGGAGCGTCTTTCTTGCCCCGAGGGCTCCGATCACCTTCTCGGCGAAGGGGTACTCGTCGTAGTTCTCGGCGAAGAGGGCGTTCAGCTCGTCGAACTCCTCCGGGGTGAGGTCCTCGGGGTTCTGCTTCGCGAGTTCCGTGGCCCTCTTGGCGGCCTTGGTCGCCGCAGCGTTGGCGGCACGACTGACCGCGGCCTCGTTGATCTGGACCATGCCCTTGAAGCCGGGGTACGGGGCGTTCTCCAGGTTCTGGGCCAAGTGGTAGCGCCGCTTGAGCATCGGGAGTTCGTCCCGCGCCCAGCGCGCCACACGCAGAACGGCGCCGAGATCCTCAGCGCCCACGCCGTACCAGGCGAGCTCCGTCTTGTAGTAGGAGGCGCTCTGCTCGAGCCTCTCCTGGTCCCGCTGCACGGAGTCGATCGTGCCTTTGAGTCTGGCGGAGTCGATCCCCGAGAAGACGCCCCCGCTGCTTCCCCCGTCGTCCGGGCGCATGCCGTTCCCCGTTCCCCTCGTATCGGAGCTGCCGCCGTGTCTTCGCCGTGTCAGTACATGCGTCTGTTGCGGTTCATCGAACTGGCTTCCTCAGGGGTGACCTTCGCGGGCATGCTGTCGATTTCGCGCTGAATATCCTCGAGTACCTTGTCGATGCGGGAGCGCACTGTTTTGCGGTGACCGGACACGTCGTTGTGCCATTTGTCGGCGTTCTTGCCAACCCATGCCTTCGCGGAGTCCCTGCCGCCTTTCCCGATGTCCGTAGCTGCCCTCTTCAGAGCGCCGACCAGATCGGAGCGTTCCTTCTCCAGCTGCTGCTTCAACTTCACCAGCCGCTCGCGCTCGGGATTGTCCACCTTTGGCTTGGCACCGTCGTTTGCCATGTCTCTCACTCCTGTAACCGGGTGGCGCCTCGTGTTTCCGAGGCGCCAGACGCTTACGGTGGGAATGGTCAGCGGTTGATGGACTGGATCTCCTGGACCGTGACGGCCTGGTCGTTGCCGAAGGTGCCGTTGGGGAGGTCGCCGCCGGCGCCGCCGGTTCCTGCCCAGGTGATTTCCCAGGTGATCGTGGCCTGGAGGTTGAAGGTGCCGTCGCCTGAGGAGCGGAGGTATTTGAGGCCGCAGGGTGGGGTCTGGTCGGCCTTGCCCTTGGCGTAGGGCTCACCGATGGAGCCGTCCTCGTTGATGGCGCACTCGCCGGATGCCGGGTAGGTCTCGGCGTCCGGTGTGCCCGGCTCCAGCTTCAGGGCGACTGGCTTGGCGGTTGTTGTGGCCTGGAGGTTGAAGCCGGGGGCGTTGATGGCCGCGGTCGCCTGGACCTCGTCGAAGACGGCCTTGTCGAGCCAGGCCCACGTCGGCAGGTTGACCTTCGTGACGGCCTCGGGAGCGAGCGTGACCTTGGTGTCGGGAAGTTGCATGTGCTGGTAGGCCAGCGCGGCGAGTATCTCCGGGGTGATCGCCTCCTCGTACTGAGGTGGCGGGGCCTCGCCGTTGTCGACCCAGAACGGGAGGTCGTTGCAGGAACTCCGCTTCAGTACGTCCGGCTCGTTGGGGTTCTCGACGGCTGCCCAGAACATCCCCTCGCCGTCGTTCTCGACGTTGTAGTCCTTGTAGCCGGGGGTGTCGGTCCAGCCGTACTCGTCCTCGTAGTGACGCTGCAACTCGCTCAGCGCCGCGCCTGCGTGGCCGCCCATGCCGGGGGCACTCATCTGGCCCTCGATGTCCTTGGACATCTCCTTCTTGAAGTCCTTGGCGCCGAGGTACGGGGCGTACCAGCAAGGTGGGGGCGTCCAGTTGACGTCAGAGGAGGTTACGTTGCCGGTGCTGCCGTTCTTGGCGACCGAGCCGGAGTATGTGATCTGTGCGGCGGCGTAGATGCCGTTCTTGTCGCCTCCGCCGCTCGTTTCTTGCGTTCCATCGCCCTTACCTGTATCCACAGGTTCCGCCGCGGCGTTGGGCGTCATGAGGACGAGTGCGCTGAGGGCCAGAGTGGCGGCGGCGATGGAGTTGGCGACAGTTCGCCGTGATGTGTTCACTGGCACTTCGCCGCCTCCGTCTCGACGAAGACCTTGGAGGCCTGCCACAGGTCGTCGCTCGTGGGGAGCTTGACCATGATGACCTTGTAGTAGTTGAAGTCCTTGATGCTGGGCTTGGACTTCAGGACCTTCCCTGTCTTGACCTCTTTGCCGTAGAACTTCCCGGTGTCCGCGCAGAACGCGACTTCCACGGAGTTGCCATTCGAGGCGGAACGAGTGGTGCTGTCGTAGTGGCGGCGAGTGCCGGTAGCGGTCCAGCCGCCCTTGATCCACTCGTTGATCTGGACTTCCCCGTAGTGGAGGCCATCGCCAGTGGCGTAGGCAGTCAGGGCTGCGTCCTTGGTTGTCTGCTTGTCGACACCCCGGTAGATGGCGCGGAGGAAGTTCGCCGCATCCTCCATCGCAGCCGCCTCGTTCTTGTCCTCCGGCTTGTCCCAGTCGAAGACCAGGTTCACGTCCTTAGGCAGGGACACGTCCACGCCGTCCGGCTTGTCCTCCGCCGGGGCTCCCGAGGGGTCCGTCGACTGTTCCGGCTTCGAGGACTGCTGGTCGGCGCCCGCGATCTTGTCGTTGTCGCTGGGCTCGTCATCCCCGCTGCCGCAGGCGGTCAGCAGCAGTGCTGCCGTCGCGGCGAGTGCGGCAGCGGTGGGCAAGGTGCGGCGCTTCACAGTGGGGCTCCCCGTGAGACAGAGGTTCAGTCAAGAGCACTGACGCTATCGGTGGGGTTCCCGGTTTCGCCACCGCGAACTCTTCAGAGAATCAGGGCAATTCGGGATGAGAGGGGCGGTTGTGCCGGTGTTGTGTGACCGGAAAGTGTTCAATCAGGCGGCAGCGCCGAACGTGTTGACTGCCGCGTCCGGGGCCGCTGTTGAAGCGGGATTCCGTTTTGCTACTGCGGTGCCGTGCGAGGAGGGCGGCAGGAAGTGTGCAGGGCGTATACATTGCTGAGGCCCGTGGGACCAGTTTTCGGGCCCTCAGATAGCCGCACAGACCCTCACTCCCGAGCAGATCAAGGCGCGGGCCGAACGCACTCGTGAACTGCTGGCCGAGCGGTTCGGGCATTACGTGACCGATGAGGAGTCCGCCGAGATGCTGGTCGACGTGCTCCGCGTGGTCGATGACGACTATGGGATGGCTGTGACCATCGCCGAACTGTGCCGTTGCGGTAGCGCCTTCGGCATCGCAGCCGCTGTGCATGCCGCACGGCCGAACCTGATGCTTCCCGAGGAGCGTTGGTGGCCACGGTCGTGGCCGAGGAGTATCGCGGGCTCGGGGGCGGGGTGATGGACCTCAACCGTTGACTTGGGGCTGGGGACTCAGGTGCGTCATGGCCGCGTGTTCTAGCCGTGTGCACCGCGCGTAAAGTCCCCCGCCCCACCCGATTGGCCATCCCATCTTCCAGCAGCGACCCCCGTATCCCGTTGCCGCCCACATACTCTGCTCCGCCGGAACCTCGAAGTACGGGACCACGTGGCCGTCCGGCGTCACGTCCGTCAGGGACTCCGGCGCTCGGAAGGCGCGGAGAGCCGTTGCGCACGCGGGGCAGGTGGCAACCCGGGTTGCCTTGACGCGGCCCAGGCGGCGCCAGTTCGTGTGGCATGCCGCGCGGCCGTGCAGAGGGTGGGGCAAGCACGCACGCCGTCAGTTCGGCCGCAATCGCTCGCCTACCCGACATGCGCCGACTCCCTCACCTTCTCGATCAGGCGGCGGATGCCCTCAGGGATCACGTTTAGCAGCTCAGAATCCTCGTAACGCGCGCGTGGGCTCGAACCCGGCAGGGTCAGTACTCGGGTGTGGAGGGTGGTAGGTGCCGCGATCGCCGTGTCTCGGCACAGGCCACATACGTGGAGCAGGCGCCGTTGTCTGCCTTCGGCGGTGACCCGTGCGTGGTGGCGGGTTACCGCGGGGCCGTGCAGGGGGTTCACCGCGCAGCAGCGGTTGTACGCCTTCCCGGCGAGGGCGGCACGTCCCGCGCGGGAGAGCACAGTGATCGCGACCAGGGTGGCCGCATCCGCGGCGTCGAGGCGGTTGGCGTCGCCGTCCAGCAGGAGCAGCGCCGCGTCCAGGCAGTCCCCGGGGCGCGTGTCCGTTCGGCCCGGTGTTGGCTCCGCGGACTCGAAGTCCGCCTTCAGCGTGCGAAGTTCGACCATTGCCGTGTCGCGGAGATACGACATCGACGGTTCCGTCGGTGACACCTCCGGCAGTGACTCCGTTGACAGCGGCTCGGGGCGGCGGCGCCGTAGCACTGCGGCGATGATGGCGACTGCGCCCGCCAGCAGGCCGTACACCAGACCACCCGCGAGCAGGCCCAGGAAGAGGCCCGGCCAGAAGTCGTCGCCGAAGAGTGAGGGCAGGTCGTCCTCGGTGATGGCGTTGGTGACCGGGTACGGGTCGCCGGAGGTCTCCGGCTCGTCCGTGCGCGGGGACTTGTCGAGGAAGGTCATCAGGGCGTCGAGGCGGTCGCCGAGCAGGTGATCCTCGGCTTCGTCCGCCTCGTCGTCGCCGTACGAGATCGACTCCGGGAGGTCGAAGAGGAGGTCCAGACTGTCCAGTCGCAGGCCGTGGTTGAAGACCTCGATGTAGCCGTCGAGGGGGTCGGCGACGATGTACACGCCGTCCTTGCCGAGCTTGTCGTGGAGCGCGTAGGCGAAGTTCTCCTCGTCGCCCTCCGACTCGTCCTCGAAGAGTTGTGGGACGACGGACACGTACACCGGGCCGCCGCCCTCTGACCGCTCGAACTTCTCGATACGGCTGTGGAGAGTGGTGAGTTGGGTGGTGCTCAGGACTCGGGGGCTCTCCGGGTCCGTGTACACCGGGTCCTTGGCCAGGCCCTCCGCGACCCGGTCCAGGCGGGCGTTGAGGTCGATCGCCCTGGGGCGGGGGGAGGGGCTGGACGTCGTCTGGTCGAAGGTCGCGCTCGCGGCGAAGGGGACGGCTACGGCTGCGGCCAGGGCCACGGCGGGGGTGACCCAGCGTGGGAGCCGGCGATCGGTGCTCTTGTTACGGGCCGGGACGCGGCCTCGGAGCTTCCCCCGCCAACGCCGTGCCCCGGGGACCAGGAGCAGGATCAGCAGGGGTACGGCGGTGACCAGGACCCCCGTGAGGATCGACTGGTTCTCCCGATCGGACGGGCCGATATACATCTCCGCGGGCTCGTCGTCCGCGTACTTGTCCCGCGCCGCGTCCGCCCGTGCCGCCGCCTTCTCGCTGCCCTGAGCGACGACCTCGGCGAAGAGCTCGAACTTGCGCAACGGGCCCGCGTCGTAGGGGAGTTCGTACAGGCAGACTGAGAGGGCGTCCTCGGCGGGTGCGCTGACGCCGAATGCCATGGCGTACGAGACCGACGACTCGTCGACGACCACGAACAGCCCGTCCTCTCCGAGCCGGTCGTGCACCGCGCCGAGCAGGGCGTCGCCGCTCGCCGCCTGGCCGGGCAGGACGAGGACGTACGTCGGGACTCCGGTCCTCTTCGCCACCCTCGCGAAGTCCCGCGTCATCGACTTCGGTACCTCACGCGGGAGTTGGTCCGTGACGTACACCGGGTTCTCGCGGAGACGAGCGGCCAGGTAGGCGGCCTGGGTGTCGTCCTCCGCGGCACCGGCGGGCGTCGCTGCGGCAAATGTCGCGAACAGGGCCGTCAGGACGCCGAGTACGAGGAACCCCCGTACCCGCACCAAAAGTTCCCACGCGCCCACTGTCGCCTCCCCCGTACCTGGCCCGCAGTTCACCGGGGAACTCTACTCATCCCTTCACTGCTGCGAAACGGAGCCTTATGGGGGGGAGGCGTGCGGGGCGGTGCCTCAGGCTTCGGCTTCCGTTTCCGCTTCCGTGAACAGGTCGTCGACGGAGTCCACCGTCAGGGCGCGGGTGAGCCAGACGCGAAGCTCGTCCAGGTCTGTGCAGGTGGTGATTCTGTCCCGCACGCTTTCCGGGACCTCAACGCCGCGTGTGTCGAGGATCAGCAAGATGTCCTCGGCGCGGCTCTCGGCACGCAAGCGCTGCGAGGTCTCGGAGCGAAAGAAGGAGAGGTCGACGGACATCAGTTGCCTCCAGGTTTCGGCGGCCAGGACGTCGCCGAGGCCGAGTTCGGTGAGCTCGGCGAAGATCCTCGCCGTCTCCTCATCGACGGTCTTCAGGGCGACGGCCAGAGCTTTCAGTATGGCAGGGGCGTTTGGATTCTTGGCGTGTGTGATGGCGCTGAGTGTGGCGAGAGGAATGTCCCGGGCCGCGGCGGACGGGTCCGTGATGATCGGCACGTTGTGTGGGCCGAGGACGAGGGGGCGCAGAGTCAGAGTGGGCCACTGCGGAGGTCCGACCGTGAAGGGCTTCGCGGCCCAGGCGGCCGTGCCGAGATCCTGGCACATTACGAGGAGGACGGGCGGGACGCCGTACTTCTCCTGGAGGTGTGCGACGTAGTACGCCCAACTCGATGGCTTCCGCTGATCCTTCTTTCCCTGCGCCTCGACGATCAGCAGATGGCTGTCGCCCGATGCGGTGTCGATCTTCAGGAGTGTGTCCACCCGTCGTTCCGTGGGTCTCAGCTCAGTGAGATCCGTCGGCATCAGAGAGACGGCGACCGGATCCGGGAACGGGAGATCGAGGGTCCGGAAGGTCCGGGCGAAGACCCCCGGGTCCTCCTGGTAGATGTGGTGCATCGCCTCGTGGGATGAGCTGACCATGTGGGCGAAGCTAGGCGAGATGCCTCACGGAGGTTCGGCATATGCCGCTGTCTCGCCCGATAGTGTGAAACGGACTCAAGTCCAGCTCTCTGTGCGCACATCGCGGACGGCAGTTCTCTACTCGTCGAGCAGCTTCTTCAGCTCCGGCGACAGTTCCGGCATCCTCGCCCCCGCCGCCTGGGCCGCCGTCAGCGCCTGGACGTATGCCTTCGCCTCCTCGCGCAGGGCCTGCTTCTTGTTGCCCTGGCGGCTGCCTGCCAGCCAGATCGCGATGGCGAGGGGGATTAGGGCGAGGAGGCCGTAGGCGACGGGGACCTTCTCGGCCCAGGCCCAGCCCGCGCCGATCAGGGCCACGAGGAGGAGCAGGCAGCCGGTTTCGTCGTGCCAGCCGCCCGTGTCCGCCATCTGTTCGTACTCGGCGACCCCCGCCGGTTTCGGCGGGGTCGGGGTGGATTGGGTAGGGCTGGGGGCGGCGTCGTGCGTGGCTATCGGGAGCGGGGGCGCACTCGGGTACTTCGGTATCGGTGCCCAACCCTTCCCGCTTCCGCCCGACGTCCGGCCCTCCAACCACGCCGGTACGTGTGTAAGGGGTATGCCGTGGGCGCGGGCCACGCCCAGGAGTTCGCGGTAGCCGTTCAGGGCCGGGTGTGTGAGTTCCCGCTTCCAGCGGACGCAGAGTGCGGTCAGCGAGGTCACGCCCACTATGAGGAGTACACCCGTCACCAGCAGCGCCTGCTTCGCGCTGCGCTCGGGCAGTGCCGTCACCGTGAACGGCAGGATCACGCCCGCCGTGAGAGTCAGTCCGCCGATCCACGCCAGCCAGCCGCGCTGTGTCGCCCCCATCGCCCGCTGCCGCTCCGCCAGCAGTGCGGTCACGGCCTTGTCATCCGTGTAGTCCATCCCGTGCCGGGCGCCGGACGTGCGGGCGGCTTCCAGGACGCGTGGGTCCGCGGACAGCGTCGCACCGTTCACCGGGAGGAGGTTCGTCGTCGTATCTGCCATGGCGGTCAGTCCGTAACCCTTCGTCCGTTCGTCCGTTCGTCCGTCTTCGGCTCGGCGATCCCCGATCGGCAATCGGTGATCATGGCATGGGTGCCTGCCCCGCTCGTGAGTGAATCGTGCAGGACTCATGGTTGACGCGTGAGGGATGGGCCGGCGGAGGTCGGTAAGCCCTTCGCTCCCGCACAGGAAACCGCAGCTCACGGGCGGGTCCACAACTGAGTTACCTGGGCTTCCAGTTGCGGACGCGTAACAGTACGGTCCCCGCTCCGCACGGGGCCGGACGCGCCTTGAGGGGCTTATGGGCGGCTGATACGGTGCGATGGCTTGACACTCACCCCAGCTGCTGACTATCCGCGCAAGACGCGAAGATGAGGCAGGAAGGGGGGTGAAGTGTCCGGAATTGCAAAGTATTTGGCAGTCTTGGCAGACAATTTCTTGGGTGTACGGGGAGCGGTTGCGTGAAGATCCAGGAGCGTACGGGGGCGGGCGCGGGACGTTCCGCGGCTCCGGCTCAGCCGTCGGTCGGCGACCGGCTTCCCACTCCTCCTCGCGAGCGCAAACCCGCGCTGGCCGCGTTGGCGGTGCTGCTCATCCTCGTGGGTGCGCTGGGCGCGACGATGCTCGTGCTCCAGGCCGGTGACCGGGTCGAGGTCGTCAAGGTCACCGAGGAGATCCCCGCCGGTGGGTCCGTCACCGACGACAACGTGACCTCCGTCATGGTCGCCGAGGACGAGAGCATCCACTACGTCAAGTGGTCCCTGCTGGACGACCTCAAGAAGCTCAAGGCCGTCAACACCATCCCCGCCGGAGCCGTCGCCGTCGGTGAGATGTTCGGCGAGGAGGCCGGTCCCGCCCAGGGCAAGGCCACCGTCGGTCTCTCGCTCAAGGCCGGCCAGTACCCGACCGGGCTGAAGGTCGGCGATGTCGTCGCCGCCTACCGCGTCGGCGCGACCTCCGGCTCCAGCTCCGACTCCGACGACGCGGACGCCAATGGCGGCTCGTCCGCGGCCGGCGGCAGCAGTGTCATCGTCGACCAGGCCACCATCTCCTCCGTGCCGGGCGACAAGGGCGAAGACCTCGTCGGCAGCACCAACTTCACGATCACCGTGACCGTCGACACCGACGAGGCCGCGCCCCTCGCCCAGGCCGCGTCCAACGGCGAAGTGGCCATCGTGCGCGTCCCCGGCAGCAACTAGAAGGCGGCACACACCCCATGGCGCTCATCGCTCTCGCCGCCGACAAGGGTTCCCCCGGCGTCACCACCGCGGCCGTCGCCCTCTCGGCGGTCTGGCCGCGCCGCGTCCTGCTCGCCGAGACCGACCCGGCGGGCGGAGACCTGGTCTACCGCAGTGCCGCCGCGCACGGCGGGCCGCTCAACCCCAACACCGGCATGCTGTCCATAGCCGCCACCGCGCGGCGCGGCCTCGTGCCCGATCAACTCTGGGACCACGTCCAGCCGTTGAGCGGGGGACTCGAGGTCCTCGTCGGACTCGGTATCGCCGAGCAAGCCGCCGGGCTCACCGGGCTCTGGCCCACCCTCGGGCACGCCTTCTCCACCCTCGCCGACTCCCCGAACGCGCCCGCCGACGTCATCGCCGACTGCGGCCGCATCAGCGGAGACACCCCGGCAGTCGAACTCTTCCCGCACGCCGCCCTCGTGCTCCTCATCAGCCGTACCGAACCCGAGGCCATCGCCCGCGTCCGGGACCGGGCCGCCGCCCTCGCCACCAAGCTGCACGGCGGTGCGCGCGGCGCCGCGAGCCTCGGCACGCCGCTGATCGGGGTCGTCCTGGTCGCCGACCCGGGCGACGCCCCGAAGATCGCGGGCCAGGTCAACGACATGCTGGTGCACGCCCAGACCGGCGCCCGCGTCATCGGAACCATCGCCGACGACCCCACCGGCGCCGACCAGCTCGCCGGACGCAAGCGCGGACGCCTCGACAAGTCGCTGCTGATCCGCTCGGCCCGCAAGGTCGCGGCCGACATCTACCAGCAGTACGGCGCCGCTTGGGCCCATCAGGCCCAGATGAACGGCCAGCCCGGATGAGCGCTGTCGACCATCAGCTGGTCAAGCGGTTCCGGCAGGAGGCCGGTGACCGGATCGCCGAGCAGCGCCGCCTTGACCAGGTCAGCGGTGTCACCCCGATGTCCAGCGAGGACGAGCGGCAGTACGCCCGTGCCGTCATCGCGCAGATATTGGAGGAGTACGCCCGCACCGAGATCAACGCCGGGCGCACTCCCCTCGACGCGGAGACCGAGGAGCAGTACGCGGCCGCCGTGCACGCCGCGCTCTTCGGCGTCGGCCGCCTCCAGCCGCTCCTCGACAACCCCGAGGTCGAGAACATCGACATCAACGGGTGCGATCAGGTCTTCGTGGGCTACTCCGATGGGCGGGAGGTGAAGGGGGACCCGGTCGCGGAGACCGATGAAGAGCTCATCGAGCTCATTCAGGTCCTCGGCGCCTACTCCGGTCTGTCGTCCCGGCCCTTCGACTCCGCCAACCCCCAGCTCGACCTGCGGCTGCCCGACGGTTCGCGTCTGTCGGCCGTCATGGACGTCGCCCGGCGGCCCGCGCTGTCCATCCGTCGCGCGCGCATGGGCAAGGTCTTCATCTCCGACCTCGTAGGCAACGGCACGCTGACCCCCGAGGTCGGCCACTTCCTCGCCTGCGCGGTCCGCGCCCGCAAGAACATCATGATCGCGGGAGCCACCAACGCCGGTAAGACGACGCTGCTTCGGGCCCTCGCCAATGAGATCCCGGGGCACGAGCGGCTCATCACCGTCGAGCGTGCGCTGGAGCTCGGGCTCGACACCTTCCCCGAACTCCACCCGAACGTCGTGGCGTTCGAGGAGCGGCTGCCCAACTCCGAGGGACAGGGCGCCATCAGCATGGCGGAGCTGGTACGCCGCAGCCTCCGTATGAACCCCTCGCGCGTCATCGTCGGTGAGGTGCTCGGCGACGAGATCGTGACCATGCTCAACGCGATGTCGCAGGGCAACGACGGCTCGCTGTCCACGATCCACGCCAACAGCTCCAGCGAGGTCTTCAACCGTATTTCCACCTACGCGCTTCAGGCGACCGAGCGACTGCCCATCGAGGCCAGCCAGATGCTGATCGCGGGCGCGGTGAACTTCGTCGCCTTCATCCAGCGGCGCAACGACTACCAGAGCGGCGGCCGGCTCCAGCGCATGGTCACCTCCATCCGCGAGGTCAACGGCGTCGACGGCCGCGTGCTGTCCAGCGAGGTGTTCGCCGAGGCGCCCGACGGCCGGGTCGTACCGCACGCGCCGCTCGCCTGCCTGGAGGAACTCATGGCGCACGGCTACCGGCCCGCCGGAACTTGGGGGTGAGCACATGAGTGAACTCGGCTCCATGGGCGGCCTGTTCTCCACGACCGTCCTGTACGCGCTCGCCTGCGGTGTCGCCGTCGGCGGCGGACTCGCGCTGCTGCTGATCGCCGTACGCGGACTGCCCGCCAAGCCCGACCACGAGAAGCAGAAGGCCAGCGAGCGGGCCAACGAACTGATCCGGTTCGCCGGTCAGCGCGGGTCGCTCGCCGCGGGCGTAGGCCTTGTGGTGCTGCTGCTCACGCGGTGGGCGGTGCTCGGGATCGCGGCGGGCATCCTCGTCTTCTTCTGGGACCGGCTGTTCGGCGGTGCCGCCGAGGAGCGGGCCGCGATGAAGCGGGTGGAGGCGCTCGCCTCCTGGACGGAGTCGCTGCGCGACACGATCGCCGGCGCGGTCGGTCTGGAACAGGCGATCCCGGCGTCCGCGCGGGCCGCGGCCCCGGTACTGCGGCCCCATCTGGACGCCCTGGTCGACCGGTTGCGCTCGCGCACCCCGCTGCCCGAGGCGCTCCAGCAGCTCGCGGACGAGATCGACGACGCGTCCGCCGACATCATCGTCGCCGCGCTCATCCTCAACGCCCGGCTGCGCGGCCCCGGCCTGCGCCAGGTGCTCGGCGCGCTCGCCAAGTCGGCCCGTGAGGAGGTCGACATGCGTCAGCGCGTGATGGCCCAGCGGGCCTCCACACGGCGCTCGGTGCAGATCGTCGTCGCGGTGTCGGTGGCCTTCGTCCTCGGACTCTCCATCTTCAACCGGGAGTTCGTCGAGCCGTACGGCGATCCGGTCGGCCAGCTCGTACTCGCCTGTGTCTGCGGCCTGTTCGCGCTCGGCTTCCTGTGGCTGCGCAAGCTGTCGACCATCGAGACGCCCGAACGGTTCCTGGTGCGCGACGAGTCGTCGGTGCAGTTCGTACGGCCGAGGACGCCCGCGGCGGCCGGTGTGCAGGCCGGTGTGCAGACCGCACCTGGCGCCGCACCTGGCGCCGTGCTTGGCGCGCCGCAGCAGTCGCCGTTCCAGTCGGAGGAAGGGGGACGACGGTGAGCGAAGTGACGATGCCGATCGTCGTGGGCGCGGTCTTCGGACTGGGCGTCTACGCCCTGGTCCGCGCCCTGATGCCGACCAAGCGCAGCGCGGTCTCGCAGGTGGCGCGGATCGACGCGATGCGGGCACGCGGGGCGGCGTACGAATCCGCCCGGCCCACTCAGAGCAAGGGCCGTCTCGGCTCGACGCGGGCCGAAGTCGGCCGCCGCGTCGCCGAGTTCTACCTTCAGCAAGGGTGGGAGCAGCGCTCGCTGCGGGCCGACCTCGCCGTCCTGGAGCGCAGCTGGGAGAACTTCCTGGCGACGAAGGCGCTGCTCGGCGTGGCGGGCCTGTTCTTCGGCCCGTTCCTGTTCGCGGTCGTCTGGACCCTCGGCTTCGGCAGCAGCCCGATCATCCCGGTCTGGCTCGCCCTGCTGTTCGCGGTCCTCTTCTTCTTCCTCCCGGATGTGGAGGTACGGCGGGACGCGGCCGAGAAGCGGCGCGACCTGCGACGCGTGATCGGCGCCTACCTGGACCTGGTGTCGATGAGCCTGGCCGGCGGACGCGGTCTGCCGGAGGCGCTGATGGCGGCGGCGGAGGTGTCGGACGGCTGGGCCAACCAGCGCATCCGCAACGCCCTCGCCGACGCCCGTATCACCGGCATCAGCCAGTGGCAGGCGCTGGGTTCGCTCGGCGAGGAGCTGGGCGTGGAGGAGCTGAAGGACCTCTCCGCCTCCCTCGCCCTGGTCGCGGACGACGGTGCGAAGGTCCGCGAGTCCCTCGCCTCCCGCGCCGAGACCATGCGGCACCGCGAACTCGCCGAGATCGAGGGCAGCGCGGGCGAGAAGTCGCAGTCGATGCTCGTGGCGCAGCTGCTGCTCTGTGCCGGCTTCCTGGTGTTCCTGATCTATCCGGCCGCCATGCGTGTGTTCCAGGTCTGACGCCGACCAACCCTCTGAAAGGACAACTGACCATGACCGAACGGAACTTCCGTACGGGGATCCCGGCGGTGGACTTCCTCGTCACCTTCCTCCAGGGCCGCGTGCAGCGCGCCCGCTCCGGCGAACTGGACCGCGGTGCCTCGGCGGTGGAGTGGGTCATCATCTCCGCGGTCGTCGTGGCGATCGTCGGCGTGGTCGCCGCGATCATCAACCGCGCGCTCGAGGGCGGTGCCGAGAAGGTGGAGAACTGCATCAACGGGGCCAACCAGAGCGGCACCTGCTGAGTTCGGGTACGAGTACGGGTACTGGTACGGGGGTGCAGCGACGTATGCGGAGATGGATACGCCGTAGACGGGAGGAGATCCTGTTCCGCGGTGACTCCGGCATGACCGCGATCGAGTTCGTGCTGCTGACCCCCGTGCTGTTCTTCATGATCTTCGCGACGGTGCAGTTCGCGCTGTACTTCTTCGCCGATCATGTGGCCCAGGCCGCGGCGCAGGCCGGCGCCCGCAAGGCCCGTGCCACGGCGGACGCCGAGCCGGGCGGCTGGCGCGGCGAGGCCCGTACGGTCGTGAACAGCTACATCGACCAACTGGGCCCGGCGTTGGTGCTCTCGCCGAACGTGACGATGCTCCAGCCGGAGCAGAACACGGTGGGCGTGGAGATCACGGCGAAGGTGCCGTCGGTCTTCCCCGGCCTGGACTTCACGGTGCACGCGCAGTCGGCGGGGCCGGTGGAGCGGTTCGTGCCGGAGGGGGAGAACTGATGAAGTCCCTGCGGGACTTGGCAACGAGTGACGACCGGGGCCTGTCCACGGTCGAGGTCGTGATCCTCGCCCCGGTGATGATGCTGTTCATCCTGGTCCTGGTCGCCTTCGGCCAACTGGTCGACGGCCGGGGCGCTTTGGACGGCGCGGCACGTGACGCGGCCCGCGCGGGCTCCATCCAGAAGGACCACGGCACGGCGATGGCCGAGGCCCGCAAGGCAGCGGCCGCGAACCTGGCGGACGTGTGCTCGGGCCCGGTGACGGTGACGCAGACGAGCACGGGCTTCGACCCCGAGGTGGACCCGCTGTTCTCGGTGCAGGTCAGCTGCCGGGTCCGCGGTCTGGCCATGCTGGGCCTGGACATCGACCCGACCATGGACGCGACCTTCAGCTCCCCGCTGGACCCGTTCCGGAGGTCGGCGTGAAGAGCGTGCGGCTGTGGCTTGCGGGCCTGCGCGACCGCATGGACGACCGAGGTTCGGGCGCAGGCGCGGTGATCATTTTCGCGCTCGTCTTCCTGTCCCTCTCCGCCTTCGTGATCGACGGCGGCCTGTCCATCTCCAAGCGGGAGCGGGCGGCCGACATCGCGGAGCAGGCGGCCCGTTACGCCGCCCAGGACATCGACCGCGAGGCCCTCTACGACAACGAGGGCGGCCCCGCGCCGATCAACTTCGAGAACTGCGACGCGCGGGTGAAGGCGTTCGCGCGCGAGATGGACATGTCCGGGCCGGACATCGCGGCGACGCACTGCGTGGTGGCGGCCGTGGACCAGGTGCAGGTCGAGGTCCAGCTGACCTACTCCCCGGTCTTCACGGGGATGTTCTACGGCGGTGACGTGATCGTGCGTGGGCAGGCGGTGGCGGAGAACGAGGTGGGCTGAACCGGGTGTCGCCCGGCCTCGGCCTCACCCCTTCTTGCTCCCCCTCCATCGCCCTTCTTCCCCCGCTTGTCCTCGAACAACGAGGGTCAGGCAAATCAGCACGGCCCCCGGAGACAACCGGTTCATCGAGCGTTCCTAGGCTTACCGCCCAGGTGGTCACCTCATAGGCCCTGAGGAAAATCAGAGGCGCGGAGCGGCTGCTGACTCCCAAGAACGGCCCCGGTCCCGCGTATTACATGCCAGACCAGTACGGAACCTTCTACTACGTCGGTGAATTCGCAGGGTGATCCAGGAATGACCGGTTTCGACATCACGGGGACTTCGGAGCCCTGGGTCGTCTTCGTCCCTCAGGGAGACGCCGAGGTTCGTCGGCAGCTGGCAAGTCTTGAGGCGAACGGTGGCCACGTCCACCGCCTCGACTCCCATGAGCTGATGACCGAGCAGCGCATCTATACGGCATTCGCCCAAGCGCTTCAGTTCCCCGGTTACTTCGGGCGGAACTGGGACGCGATGGTGGACTGCCTGGACGACCTGTGCGGCGCGGTGACCGGGGGCGTGGGAATCGCCGTTGTCGTCGAAGAGGCCGATCGACTGCTGGAGACGGAACACTTCCCCCTGTTCGTGAAGCTCCTATAGATCGTCAAGTGGTCTGGATGAGGTGTTCGGTTGTGATCCGTGGGTGGGGCAGGTGCTTGTAGACCTCACGGGCGACGAACCGTTTCAGGCAGCGGATGATGTCCTTCTTGGTCATGCCTTCGGTAGTGCGTTTGGCGACGTAGTCCCTGGTCCGCTGGTCGTAGCGCATCCGGACCAGCACGATGGTGTGCAGCGCCCTGTTGGCCTGGCGGTCGCCGCCGCGGTTGAGTCGGTGCCGGTTGGTGCGTCCCGAGGAGGCCGGGATTGGAGCGGCTCCGCACAAGTGCGCGAAGGACGCCTCCGACTTCAGGCGGTCGGGGTTGTCGCCCGCGCTGGTCAGCAGCTGGCCTGCGGTCTCCGGGCCGACGCCGGGCAGAGCGATCAGGCGCGGTGCCGCCCGGGTGACCAGCGGCCCAAGGTCCGCATCCGCCTCGGCGATCTCCTCGCAGAGCAGCTGGTAGCGGCGAGCGAGCCGTCGCAGCGTGATCTTCGCCGCGCAGACCGGATCGGCAAGGTCACCTGCCGGGCGGGAACGAGCAAGGGTGTCGACCAGTTCGCCGGTGGCCAGGCCGCGCAGCCTCTCGCGCACCGTGGCAGGGGCGGTGACGATCAGCGTGCGGATCTGGTTGATGGCCTGGGTGCGGGCCTTGACCGCCGAGCTGCGGGCCACCCGCAGGGTGCGGATGGCCTCCACGATCCCGTCGCGGGTCTTCGGGATGCCCGAGGCCCGGCCCGACAGCACGGCGGTCGCGGCGGCGTAGGCGTCGACGGGATCGGACTTGCCGTTGTCCCGCCTCGCTTTGCGATCGGGGCGGTCGACCTCGATGACCGTGACGCCGTTCGCAGTAAGGAAGCGGGCGGCTTCTGCTCCGTAGGCACCGGTACCTTCTAGGCCCACCACAAGGAGTTCACCGTGCGAGCACAGCCACTCCAGCATCTGCCGGTAGCCGTCCGGGGTGGTCTCGAACGCCCGGGTGGCCAGGTGCCGGCCCACGGTGTCGATCACTGCGGCCTGGTGCAGGTCGGTGTGGGTGTCAATGCCGCCGATGACCGCTATCTCGTCTGCTGCCATGCTGGAGCCTGCTGTCCTTCCGTACGACGCGTGAGGGAGAGCACGCGCCGGTCGGGCAGACGGACAAGACAGTGATGGGACCTTTGGCCGGGCTCCTATGAAGTCACAGACGCCCGACCGGCCACGCGCATAGCGGCTCCGCCCGGAAGGCCGACGATTCACGCCAAGGACAGCCGAAGCGCCAGTCAGTCCTTGAGTCAGACCCTCGGGCGGAGCCACAGCAATCATCACTGTCAGTCCTCTGCCAGGGAGCGGACCGGGCGAACTCGGCGGTCGACCTGGATGGATTCCCTCAGGACAGGCCTGCCATCGCCGAGCACTTCGTTTTCGAGTTCCGTGAACTCGACGCGAAACGCATTGAACTCAGGGAGAGCCTGCAGGACCTGACGATCACTTCGGGGGACGGATTCGTCGGGGCCGCGCTCAACCCTGAGGAATGGCATTGAGCCGGTCTTAAGGGTTCAGGAAACAGAGGAAGCGTGGTTGTGGAGTCCAAGTGGGGCTGGGCGACCGGCGAGGGTCTGCTGGGCATGGACGACCCCGTCGAAGTGGATGCCGCGTTCGAACGCGGCGAGCCGTATCTCGGTACGGCCGTGATCGGACTGGCCTTCAACTGCTCGCTGGAGGAGGCGTCCCCGCGCATCGTGCGGGCGATGCAGTTGCCGGACCCCGGGCAGCGGGGCTTCGCCTTCACCGCGGCGGGCGCCGCGGCGCGGCTCAACGGCGCGCTGACGCCAGAACTGTACGCCGCGCTGCGCGAGGAGGGCCCCGGCGGCTTTGCCGAGCACGCCATCAGGGACACGCTGACGTTCGTCCCGTTCCGGCAGCTGCCGCCGTGGTTCAAGCGCCGGAAGATGGTGACAAGAACCCGGAACAAGCTGGAGAGCTGGTGGCTGCGGTCCGGGGAGACGGTCGGGAATGCCTGGAACACCCTGCGTCGGCGTCGCTGATGGGCCCAGTCCGCAGTGGGCCGCTGGCACGCCGAGCGCGCCGCGGAAGACACGGACCGCAGGGAGGCGAACCGCCGAGCCCGCTGGGCGGAGGCTTGCTGACAGGGGCGGCACGTGATCGCGACGGAACCGGATCCGGGCGGAGAGGCCAGGTCCTGGAGTTCTCGTTGTGGTTCGAGTGGCGGGTGATCGCGTCACGGACGTCGGGCAAGGTGGAGGCATGGCGGCTGAACATGACTCGGGGTGGGACTGGGAGACCGGGGAGGGGTTGTTGGGTATCGACGACCCGGTTGAGGTGGACGCGGCGTTCCAGCGCGGTGAACGGTCCTTGGGGACTGCGGTGATCGGGCTGGCTTTCAACTGTTCGCTGGAGGATGCCTCACCTCGGATCCTTCGGGCGATGCGGCTGCCGAACGCCACTCAGCGCGGGTTCGCCTTCACCGCGGCGGGCACCGCGGCGCGGCTCAACGGTGCGTTGACGCCGGAGCTGTACGCCGCGCTGCGGGCGGAGGGGCACCGGGGCTGCGCCGAGAACGCCGTCGACGACACGCTGACGTTCGTGCCGTTCCGGGAACTCCCCTGTGGTTCAAGTGGCGGGTGATCGCGTCACGGGTTTCGAGCAAGTCGGGGGCATGGCGGCTCAGCATCGCCTACGCGGCCGAGGACGTTCTGAAGGCCTGGCGTCGGCGTCGTTCATGAAGATGAAGGTGCCGATGAACATCGTCGGCGGTCAGGGCTGTTCTCGGTCTTCGCGCGCCGGTGCGTTGCGGGAGCTTCCGGCCTGAGGTTGTCTGGGACGTCGAGTTCGTTCAATGGGGAGGATCGAGAACGAATGAGCGTCCACAGCCGCTCCCTTGAGCAACTCGACGGGCAGCGGTGGCCGGACCCGCCGGAAGACACGACCGTCATGGTCAAGAACGTGCACGAGCTGCGCCGCCGCCCCATCGGCACCCTGGAGCCCCACGAACTCGCCCGCCTGATCTGCCAGGACGTCGGCCTGCCCTGGCTGTTGCCGCTCGCCGTCGACATCCTCCGGGACGCCGCGCTCCGTCAGGGGAGCGGTGGCTGGTACGACGGCGATCTGCTGTACGCGGTCGCGTCCCGCAAGCCGGAGGTGTGGGCGGACGCTCCGGATCTGGCACGGATGTTCAAAGAGACCGCAGCGATGTTGGAGGGATGAGGCGAGATCCCATGCGATTCAGATTCTCCGTAGCCGAGAACGAGCAACCGCCGTTCAGCGGCTTCGATCTGGGGCATGTGGATGTGTGGGGGAGCGAGGGGCATGCGACCTCGCGGGGCGGAGACCAGGACCAAGCGATGATGATCTATCTTTCGCTGACCCTTCTGCTCGACGGTCTGCGGGAGTTCCTCATGGACAGGAGCCGCGGCAGCTATGAATGTGCTGCGGTCGACTCGTCGTTCTCGCTGAGGTTCACGCGAGGGAGGGGCAGGGGCCGCGGGCACGGCGCACACCGACAAGCCCGTGGGCGGTACGACGCCGGGCCCGTCCGAGAAGCCCTCGGGTGGGGGATTGTGTGGGGGATGTGAGGATCTCGGCCTCGCGTCGGGCAACTCGGGCTTTTCGGACGGGTGGTGGGTCACTGATGTCGGCGGACTGTTGCGCTTCTGCTCCAGCCTTCGACGGCCCCGAGGACAGTCCATAAGATCTCTGTAGTCTCAGTACACCCTCACACCCCAACCCCAGGACTCCTCCCATGCCGCGACGCTCAAGCTCGACGAGAAGCTCGACGGGAAGCCCGACCACCCCGCGGAACCGGACCCCGCAGCCCGTGCGGGTGCACCGGCGTTCGTTCGGGGACTTCGTCAAGGCGTTCCTCGCGTTCGTCGCGCTGGTTGTGCTGCTGGTCGGGGTGCCGGGGTCGTTGGCCATGTATCTGGGGTGGCCGGTGCCCACCACCTGGGAACCCCAGGAGTGGCTCACGAAGGAACTGAGCGTCGGGACGTTCATCGACATCCTCACCTTCTTCGTCTGGCTCGCCTGGGCGCAGTTCACCGCTTGCGTGATCGTGGAGATGAAGGCCGCGCTCTCGGGGGTCGGCGTGCCGGGGCGTGTACCCGGTGCCGGGCCCAGTCAGTTGCTCGCCCGGCAGCTCGTCGCCGCGCTGCTGCTCGTCGGCGCCACCGCCGCCAGCCTCGCCCCGGGGCTCTCCCAGCTCGGGCAGAGCCTGGAGGGCAATCAGCGCCCCACCGTCGCCGCCGCCCAGCAGACCCCGGGCGGTGGGCTGTTCGCGCAGCAGCAGGAGCAGGCCGCCTCCGCCGCGGCCGCCCTCGCCGAGCAGGCGTCGCACACGGAAGCGGCGACCCCGGGTACCGCCAAGGACGGGGACACGAAGTACTACCGGATCCAGCCGCCCGAGGGACGTCACCACGACTCCCTCTGGGAGATCGCCGAACGGCACCTCGGCGACGGCCGCCGGTACAAGGAGATCTACCAGCTCAACAAGGACCGCGTGCAGCCCGATGGGTCACGGCTCTCCGAAGCCAGCCTCATCCGGCCCGGCTGGATCATGGAGATGCCCGGCGATGCCCGCGGCGGCGACCTCGTCGAGATGCCCGATGAGACGCCCGACGTCTCGCCCGAGGTCCAGCAGCAGATCCACGACTACGCCAAGACCGGAGGCGACACGGCCCAGGGAGGCGGCGACCACGCCCAAGGCGGCGGCCACCAGCAAGGCTCCTCCGGTGACACCGCCCAGGTCTCCCTCCCGGAGCAGCGCCCCGCCGCCCCCGAGCAGCAGCAACACGCCACCGCCTCCACCGAGTCCGACACCTTCGGCCTCCCCGAAGCCCTCCTCACCGCCCCCCTCCTCGCCGCCGGTCTCCTCGGCGCCCTCGGTCGCAGGCGCCGTCAGGCCCTGTGGCAGTCGGCGCTCGGATCCGTCGGCGGGCGGCGCGGCATGGAGCCGCCCACCCCGACCGGCGACGCCGCGAACGTGCAGGACGCCCTCCTGGTCGGCGCCGACCCCGAGGGCGTACGCCTGCTGGACCGTTCCCTGCGCGGGCTCGCCGCCTCGCTCGCCGAGGAGTCCCGGGCCCTGCCCACCGTCTACGCCGCCTGGCTCAGCAACGGCGATCTGCATCTCCAGCTCGCCCAGCCCGCCGGGAAGCCGCCCGCGCCCTGGCAGCTCGGCCAGGACCAGACCTTCTGGATGCTGGCCCGCGCCGACGCCGAGCGCTACGAGGACACCGACACGGCCGCCCCGTACCCCGGTCTCGTCAGCCTCGGCACCATGGACGACTCCCGGCTGCTGCTGAACCTGGAGTCCGTGCCCGGCATCGTCTCCCTCGCCGGCCGCGAGGCCGACCGGGCCGCCGTGTTCGCGTCCGTGGCCGCCGAGCTGGCGACCAACGGCTGGTCCGACCGCATGACCATCACCCTCGTCGGCTTCGGCCAGGACCTCACCCCGCTCGCCCCCAACCGCCTGCGCCACCTCGACGGCATCGACGATCTGATCGAGACGATGGAGGCCGAGACCCGGCAGCGGCGCGGAGCGCTCGGCGCGGCCGGACAGGACTCCGTGCTCACCGGGCGTACCGGGCCCGCCCAGCACACCCGTTGGGCCCCGCACCTCGTCCTGCTCGCCGCGCAGCCCTCCGCCGAGGACGCCGTCAAGCTCGCCGAACTCGCCTCCGACGCCAGCCGCCTCGGCATCGGCTACCTTGTCGGCACCGAGACCGGCGATCTCCCGGGCGCCGCCTGGGAGATGGAGATCACCGGTGAGGGCAAGCTGCTCGCCCCGCTGCTCGGGCTCGAGTTGGAGGCACAGCTGCTGCCCGTCGCCCAACAGCAGGCCGTCGTCGAGCTGTTCGTGCAGGCCGACCCCGACCAGGACCCGGACGGGCCGACCACCACCCCGCCGTTCCTCGTCGACGTCAGCGAGCAGGGGCGGCCCGCGGTCTACGCCCGCCTCGTCGGCCCGTACGAGATCATCGGCCTCGACACCCCCGACGGCGAGCGCAGCGCGCTGCTCCACGAGGCGCTCGCCCTGCTGCTCCTGCACCGCGAGGGCGTGCACCCGCGGGTGCTGTCCTCCGCGCTGTGGCCGCGCGGAGTCACCGAGGACGTGCGGGACGCGCTGCTGGAGCGGCTGCGGGCGTGGCTCGGCACCGATCCCGACGGCAGCCCGCGGCTGCGCACCGACTCCACCGGGCGGCTCAACCTCGCCAAGTCCGTCGTATCCGATCTCGATGTGCTGCGGTCGCTCTACCACGAGGCCACCCAGGGCCGGGGCGTGAACAGCCGGGCCGTGCGCGGGCGGCTGCTCACCGACGCGCTGGTGCTGGTACGCGGACCCCTGCTCGCCGACCGGGCAGAGGGCCGCTACCGCTGGCTCACCCACGAGATCGTCGACGCCCAACTTCCGCTGCTGGTCGCGGACATCGGGCTCGCGCTGTCCGCGTTCCACCTGGAGAAGGACCGCGCGGAGAAGGCCATCGAGGCGCTCACCGCGGCCCTCAACTCCGCGCCCGCCGACGAGCGCCTCTGGCACGAGCTGCTGCGCGCCACCCACGCCACCGGCGACACCGCCCGCCTCCAGGCGCTGGCCGCGGACCTCATCACCCGCAGCGGCGCGCGCGGTCTGCCGCCGCGTACCGAGGCGCTGCTCGACGAGCTGCTGCCGACCTGGCGCGACGGCGCCGTCGCCGCGGGATGACCGACCTGCTCCTCGTACTCGCCGCCGCACTGTGGGGTGCGGCGGCGGGCGCGTTCCTGCCCCGGGCCGCCTACCGCTTCTCCGCCCCGGCGGGCGAGCCCTGGCGCGACAACTGCCCGGAGGGGCATCCGGTACGGGGCTGGCTCGGGCGCGCGCACTGCACCACCTGCGCACGGTCCTACGGCCTTGGCGTCGTCCCCCTCTCCCTCGCCACCGCCGCCGTCTGCGCCGCCCTCGCCGCCGCCACCGGCACCCGCCCCGAACTGGGCGTATGGCTGCTGCTCGCCCCCCTCGGCGTACTGCTCGCGGTGGTCGACTTCCGCGTCCAGCGCCTGCCGGACCCGCTGACCCTGCCGCTCGCGGGGGCCGCCCTCGTCCTGCTCGGCGTGGTCGCCCTGGTCCCGGAGCACGCGGGGGAGTGGACCACCGCCCTCTACGGCGCCCTCGCCCTCGGCGGCGGATATCTCGTCCTCTTCCTCATCAACCCCGCCGGCATGGGCTTCGGCGACGTCAAGCTCGCCCTCGGCACGGGCGCGGTCCTCGGCTGGTACGGCTGGTCCACGCTGATGCTCGGCACCTTTGCCGGGTTCCTGCTCGGGGCGCTGTACGGCGGTGCCCTGGTCGTTGTACGGAGGGCGGGACGCAAGACGTCGATCCCCTTCGGGCCCTTCCTGATCGCCGGGGCCTTCCTCGGACTGCTGATCGGGGCCTACACGGCCTGACGTCGGCCCGCGCAACCGCCTGGCGTAGGCTGGATCAGTCCGTCCACAACCCTTGACGAAAGGGACGCCCCGGTGACAGAGAAGGCCGACCTCCAGTCCGTCCTCGACCGTGCCGCGGAGGGTGGGCGGATCACCCCAGAGGAGGCGCTCGACCTCTACCGCGACGCCCCGCTGCACGCGCTCGGCGCCGCCGCCGACGCCGTACGCCGCCGCCGTTACGCGGGCACCGAGCACATCGCGACGTACATCATCGAGCGCAACATCAACTACACGAACGTCTGCGTGACGGCGTGCAAGTTCTGCGCCTTCTACGCGCCCCCCAAGGACACCGCCAAGGGCTGGACCCGCGACCTGGACGACATCCTGCGCCGGTGCGCGGAGACGGTCGAACTGGGCGGCACCCAGATCATGTTCCAGGGCGGCCATCACCCGGACTACGGCGTCGAGTACTACGAGAAGCACTTCAAGGCCATCAAGGACGCGTTCCCGCAGCTGGTCATCCACTCCCTCGGCGCGTCCGAGGTCGAGCACATGGCCCGGATCAGCGGGGTGTCGGTCGAGGAGGCGATCCAGCGGATCCACGCGGCCGGCCTCGACTCCTTCGCCGGTGCCGGCGCGGAACTGCTCCCCGAGCGCCCCCGCAAGGCCATCGCGCCGCTCAAGGAGTCCGGCGAGCGCTGGCTGGAGATCATGGAGACCGCCCACAACCTGGGTGTCGAGTCCACCTCCACCATGCTGATGGGCACCGGCGAGACCAACGCCGAACGCATCGAGCACCTGCGGATGATCCGTGAGGTCCAGGACCGGACGGGCGGCTTCCGCGCCTTCATCCCGTACCTGTACCAGCCGATGAACAACCACCTGAAGGGCCGCACACAGGCCACGATCTTCGAGTACCTGCGGATGATCGCGATCTCCCGGCTCTTCATGGACAACATCGCCCACATCCAGGGCTCCTGGCTGACCACCGGCCAGGACGCGGGCCAGCTGACGCTGCACTACGGCGCCGACGACCTCGGCTCGATCATGCTGGAGGAGAACGTCGTCTCGGCGGCCGGTGCCAAGCACCGCTCCAACCTCCAGGAAATGATCGACATGATCCGTACGGCGGGGCGGGTCCCGGCCCAGCGCTCGACCACGTACGAGCACCTCGTCGTGCACGACGACCCGGCGAACGACCCGGTCGACGCGCGCGTCGTGTCCCACATCTCCTCCACGGCGATCGAGGGTGGCACGGCCCACCCCGAGCTGAAGATCCTCGCCTCCAACTAGATGCTCACCATCCATACGGCGGCCCTGGTGCTGCCGATCGGCGCCGAGCCGGTGCCGGACGGGGCGGTCGTCGTCGACGGCGACCGCGTCGCGGCCGTCGGGCCGTACGACGACATGGCGGCGTCCTACGAGGGTGCGCGCACCCGGCGCTGGCCGGGCGTACTGACCCCGGGGCTGCGGCAGTTGCACGGACGGTGGCTGCTGACCCGGTGCTACCACCCCGACCCGCGCGAGGCGGACGAGCTGGGCACCGAGCCCCTCACCGGCGCAGCCTTCGCCGAACTCGCCCCGGACGCCGCCCGGATGGCGGGCAGCGTCCGCCGCGGCCTTCAGCGGATGCTCGCCCACGGCACGACCCATGTCGGCGGCCCCTTCCCGGACGCCGTACGGCAGTCGGTGGCGCGGTCGGGCCTGCGCGAGGTGCCCGATCCGTGGCGATCGGCTCCGCCGATGTGGGACGGCCCGGACCTGAACCCCTTCGTGGAGGGCCACGACCTCCCCGGCACGGTCCATGGCCCGCTCACTGTCGGGGGTGCGGCAGACCTGGCGGTCTTCGACGTACCGGACGAGAACGCGCTCACGGCGAAGGGCGCGGGGACGTGTGTGGCGACGGTGCTGGGGGGCCGACTGGTGTACCGCCGCCGCTAGAACGAACCTCTTAGGGGCGCGGGGAACTGCGCGACCGACCACAGACCTCCCCTGAGCCGGTCCTGGAAGGCGTACTGCAAGAATGGACGCGTGACCCGCGCTTCCCTGAACAAGCAGCCGCACGAAGTCGCCTCGATGTTCGACGACGTCGCGGAACGGTACGACCTGACGAACGACGTGCTCTCGCTCGGCCAGGACCGGGTGTGGCGCAAGGCGGTCGCCAAGGCGGTCGACGCCCGGCCCGCGCAGAAGATCCTGGACCTGGCCGCCGGTACGGCGACCTCCTCCCTGCCCTTCTCCCGCACCGGCGCCTATGTCGTCCCCTGCGACTTCTCGCTCGGCATGCTCCAGGTCGGCAAGCGCAAGCACCCGTGGCTGCCGCTGACGGCGGGCGACGCGACGAGGCTGCCGTTCAAGGACGACACCTTCGACGCCGTCACGATCTCCTTCGGGCTGCGCAACGTCCAGGACTTCGACGCCGGCCTGCGCGAGATGTACCGGGTGACCAAGCCCGGCGGCCGCGTGGTGATATGCGAGTTCTCCCACCCCACCTGGGCGCCGTTCCGGACCGTCTACACCGAGTACCTGATGCGCGCCCTGCCGCCGGTCGCCCGCGCGGTGTCCTCCAACCCCGAGGCGTACGTCTATCTCGCCGAGTCCATCCGCGCCTGGCCCGACCAGCCCGCGCTGGCCGAGCGTCTCCAGAAGGCCGGCTGGTCGAAGGTGGCCTGGCGGAACCTGACGGGCGGGGTCGTCGCCCTGCACCGGGGGTTCAAGGAGAGCTGAGGCGGGGTTCAGGGGGCCTGGGGCGGGCTCAGGGAGGGCTGAAGCCGACGCAGGCGGCGTAGGAGTGGCCCCCAGGCTCGTCGAGTTCTCGGCGCAGCCCACCGTGTGGGGGGCGCGACGGCCGCGGTTCCCGTACGCCCCCGCCGCCCTCTCCCTCCCCGAAGTCGAACCACACGGTGACCACGGCCCCGCGCGGTACCTCGACGCCGGGCGCGGGGTACTGCCGTACGACGTAGTCCACGACGGCGAGTTGAAGGTCGGGGCGGTCGGGCGAGGCGAGCAGCACGCCGCGCGCCTCGGCCGACACGCGCGCGTCCACGGCCATCAGGCCGACGAGGCGTGGCACGCGCACTTCGGATGTGTTGGGCGGTTTGTACACAGACGTCACCCCCAGCGGTACCGGCAGGGTAACCCCCACCCGGTACCGCTCGGAAGCGTTAAGTGTCTTTCTGTGACAGTCGGTTACTGTCCGTAGTGCAGGTGGTTCACGCTGCTCCGCTTGTCAGGTCCAACCGGTAGCAGTGCCCCGCCCGCCCGCTCGTCGGAGTGGTGAAGACCTCGGCGAGCCGCATGCCCAGGCGCTGGGTCACCGCGATCGAGCGCTGGTTGCGGGCGTCGACCATGGCCACCACGCCCGGCACTCCCGCCGCCCGCACCCGCTCCAGCGTGAGCCGCGCGGCAGCGGTGACGACGCCCCGGCCCCAGTGCGCCCGCGCGAGCCGCCAGCCGATCTCGATCTCGCCCGTGGGGCCCCAGTCCCGCTCCCACGGCTGGGCGCCGGTGAAGCCGATGACCTCGCCGGACTCGTCCAGCACGGACCACAGGCAGAACCCGCGCTCGGCGTCGTGCCGGCGCTGGCGGGCCGTGAGTTCCTCGTACACCGACAGACCCGCGGACTTGCCGCCGTGGAACTCCATCACATCCGGGTCGTCGAAGAGCCGGTGCCAGGCGACGGCGTCCTCGTCGGTGGGAACGCGCAGCCGTACTACGGGGAGAGCTCGGTTCACGGGGCAGCCCTTCAGCCGGGTGATCACTACTGCTGAATAGACTGCCCATGTCCTGTGCCGGTCGGCACGCAGATTTCGAACTTGGGGAGATCCCGCCGTGACCGAGCCCCTCCTCTCCGACAACTCCGCCGATGTGATCGTCGTGGGTGCGGGGCCAGCCGGCTCCACTACCGCGTACCACCTGGCCAAGGCCGGGCTCGACGTACTCCTGCTGGAGAAGACCGAGTTCCCGCGGGAGAAGGTCTGCGGTGACGGCCTCACCCCCCGCGCGGTCAAGCAGCTCGTGGCGATGGGCATCGACATCTCCGAGGAGGCCGGCTGGCTGCGCAACAAGGGCCTGAGGATCGTCGGCGGAGGTGTCCGGCTCCAGCTCGACTGGCCCGACCTCGCCTCCTTCCCGGACTACGGCCTGGTCCGCAAGCGCGACGACTTCGACGAGCAGCTCGCCCGCCAGGCCCAGAAGGCCGGCGCCCGCCTCTACGAGCGGTGCAACGTCGGCGCCCCGATCATCGACGAGCGCACCGGCCGGATCACCGGCGTCCACGCCAAGCTCGGCGAGGAGAAGCGTGAGGTCGCCTTCCACGCACCGCTCGTCGTCGCCGCCGACGGCAACTCCACGCGCCTGTCCCTGGCGATGGGCCTGCACCGCCGCGAGGACCGCCCGATGGGCGTCGCCGTACGCACGTACTTCGAGTCCCCGCGCCACGACGACGACTACCTGGAGTCCTGGCTGGAGCTCTGGGACCGCCGCGGCCCCGAGGACCGGCTGCTGCCCGGCTACGGCTGGATCTTCGGCATGGGCGACGGCACCTGCAACGTCGGCCTCGGCGTCCTGAACACCTCCGACTCCTTCAAGGAACTGGACTGGCGCGAGGTCCTCAAGGCCTGGTGCGCCTCGATGCCGGAGGACTGGGGCTACACCCCCGAGCACATGACCGGCCCGATCCGCGGCGCCGCCCTCCCCATGGCCTTCAACCGCCAGCCCCACTACACCAAGGGCCTGCTGCTGGTCGGCGACGCCGGCGGCCTGGTGAACCCCTTCAACGGCGAGGGCATCGCCTACGCCATGGAATCCGGCCAGATCGCCGCCGACGTCATCGTCCAGGCGCATGCGCGGTCGACCCCGTCGGGCCGCGAACTGGCCCTCCAGCGCTACCCGCGCGTGCTCAAGGACACCTACGGCGGCTACTACGCGCTGGGCCGCGCCTTCGTGAAGCTCATCGGCAACCCGAAGGTCATGAAGATCGCGACCCAGCGCGGCCTGACGCATCCCCTGCTCATGAAGTTCACCCTGAAGATGCTCGCCAACCTCACCGACCCGACGGGCGGCGACGCGATGGATCGGATCATCAACGGCCTGAGCAAGGTGGCGCCGAAGGCATGAGCCGGCGGGCCTAGACCCAATACCGGGACTCTGCTGGTGATGTTGGTAAGTCGCTGACGGCTGGCTGTGTGCGGTGCTTGGCTGGGAGCGTGCGGGGTGGTGTCGTCGGTGGAGGTGGTCGCGGTGGCCGGAGGATCACCAGCGAATCCCAGTACGGACGGTGCGAACGGCGCGGGCGGCGTGTCCGAAGGGCACCCCGGCCATGCTCATCCGGGACCGGTTGGATGTCCTGTTCGAGGATGAGGAGTTCGCCGACCTGTACCCCGACGACGGCAGGCCGGGACTGTCGCCGGGGCAGCTGGCGCTGGTGTCGGTGCTGCAGTTCGCGGAGAACCTGTCGGACCGGGCGGCGGCGGACGCGGTCCGCACCAGGATCGACTGGAAATACGCGATCGGCCTTGAGCTAGAGGATCCTGGATTCGACCACTCGGTCCTGTGCGAGTTCAGGGCCCGGCTGGCCGAACAGGACGGCGCCGCCGACCAGTTACTGGAGCTGATGCTGGATCGCCTGGTGGAGGCCGGCCTGCTCAAGGCCGGGGGCCGGCAGCGTACCGATGCCACCCATGTGCTGGCGGCGGTGCGGACGCTCAGCCGCCTGGAGCTGGTCGCGGAGACGCTGCGAGCAGCCCTGGAGGAGCTGGCCGAGGCCGCCCCCGCCTGGCTGGCGCCGCTGATCGAGCCGGAGTGGGCCAAGCGGTACGGACGCCGGGTGGAGATCGGCAAACTGCCGGGCGGGAAGGCGGCCGTGACCGCCCGGGCCGAGGAGTTCGGCCGGGACGGACAGAAGATCCTGACCGCCGCCTGGGCCGCCTGCGCCCCACCCGGCCTGCGGCTTCTTCCTCAGGTGGAGATCCTGCGCCAGGTCTGGGTCCACCACTACTTCTGGGACGTGGAGGGATTGTTGCGCTGGCGGGACGGCCATGCTCTGCCGCCCGCCTCGCTGCGGTTCGACTCCCCGTATGACACCGATGCGCACTACTGCGTCAAACGGGACACCGCCTGGAGCGGATACCGGACGCATTTCACGGAAACCTGCGACGAAGAACGCCCCGGGCTGGTGGTCCATGTCGCCACCACCATCTCCACCGTCCAGGACATCGAGCTGACCGACACCATCCACGACGAGCTCGCCGGGCGGCAGTTGCTGCCCGCGGAGCATGTGGTCGATGCCGGCTACATCTCTCCGGCACGTATCGAGCGGGCCCAGCGGGTGCACGGCATCACTCTGCTGGGCCCGGTTGTCGCCGACCACAGTGCCCAGGCCAAGGCCGGTTCGGGCTTCGCCAAGGCGGCCTTCACCATCGACTGGGACAATGAGCAGGCGATCTGCCCGCGCGGGGCCACGAGCGTGTCCTGGACCAAGCTGAACATCAAGGACCACACCTATCTGCAGGCCCGGTTCGCCGAGGCGGACTGCCGGACCTGCCCAGACCGCGCGCACTGCACCTCTTCAGCCACCGGGCCCCGCTCCATCGCCGTGCTCCCCCGGCCGTTGCACGAGATCCAGATGAGCAACCGGCTCGACCAGCGCACCGAGCAATGGCAGCGCCGCTACGCGATCCGCGCCGGCATCGAGGCCACTCTCTCGCAGAACGTCCGAGCCCACGGCCTGCGCCGTTCCCGCTACCGGGGCCTGGCGAAGACCCACGTCCAGCACGTCCTCACCGCCATGGCCTGCAACGTCACCCGGGTCTCCGACTGGATATCCAGCACCACCAGAACCCGACGCCGCACCACACACTTTCACGCGCTATGCGCAGCCGCCGCATGACCCCGACAACATCACCAGCAGAGTCATACCGGTAACTTAGGGGCAATCTGGTCGTTGTTGTGGTGTGCCAAGAGCGGGTCAACTGAAGTCATCTGGTGAGCGGTTGTCGGATCGGGTCGCGGTCGGGGTGCTGACGCAGGCGTTTCCTCAGTCGCTGGTGGATGAGGTGCTGGCGGAGACGGGCCGCGTGCAGCGGCGGAACCGGCTGTTGCCAGCCCGGCTGGTGGTCTACTTCGTGCTGGCGATGTGCCTGTTCTCCGGGCAGAGCTATGAGGAGGTCGCCCGGCTGCTGACCACGGGTTTGCAGGGTGCGCGGCGTTGGCGTGCATCGTGGGTGGTGCCGAGTACGGCGGCGATCTGGAAAGCCAGGTCCCGGCTGGGGGTGGCGCCGATGCGGCAGTTGTTCGCGCGGGTGTGCCGTCCGGTTGCGACACCGGGCACTCAGGGCGCCTTCTACCGCGACTGGCGGCTGACCGCGATCGACGGCACCACATTTGACCTGCCCGACACGAAGGCGAACGTGGAGGCGTTCGGCCGTCCGCCCCGCTCCGGGCGCGGTGAACAGGACGTCGGCTACCCGCAGTTGCGCATGGTCGGCCTGGTGGAGTGCGGCACCCACGCCGTCTTCGACGTCGCGCTCGCAGCTCTTCGCACCGGAGAGCAGACCCTGGCCCGGACGGTCCTGAGATCCCTGCGGCAGGGCATGCTGCTGCTGGCCGACCGCGGCTTTTACGGCGTGGACCTGTGGCGCGAGGCAGCGGCGACCGGGGCGGACCTGCTGTGGCGGGTACGCAAAGACCTCGTGCTGCCGGTGGTCGAGCAGTTGCCGGACGGCTCGTATCTCACCGAGATCTTCGACCGCAGCGACATCCACCACACCCGTCGCGGGGTGCCGGTACGCGCGGTGGAATACACCATTGCCGGACATGAGGGCGTCTACCGGCTCATCACCACGATCCTCGACCCGGACAAGGCCCCGGCCGCCGAACTGGCCGCCCTCTACGCCCAGCGATGGGAGTTCGAGTCCACCCTCGACGAGATCAAGACCCACCTCGGCGGGTCGCACCTGGTACTGCGTTCGCAGCATCCTGACGGAGCTGAGCAGGAACTTTACGGCTTCCTGCTTGTCCACCACGCCATCCGGCACCTGATGCACCAGGCTGCACGACAAGTCGACCAGGACCCCGACCGGATCTCCTTCACCCGCTCACTGCGCGTCGTGCGCCGCCAGGTCACCGACCAGGCGGCCTTTTCCCCCCGGCCGGCTCGCCCGCGCCATCAAGGCCACCCACGCTGAACTCCTCGAACGCCTCCTGCCACGGCGCCGCCGCCGGGCCAACCCCCGCGTCATCAAACGCAAAGTCGCCAGCTGGCCGCTCAAACGCGTTGCCCACCGAGTCGCAGACCGCCCACGTGTTCCGGCCGTCACCATCGTTGGCGCCACCAAACCCAAACGGGTCAAGCGGACACCAAAGCCCTAAGTTACCGGTATTGGGCCTAGACGAGTAGTTCCGATGTGGCTTAGTGGTCGTAAGCGATCAGTGACCTGGTGATGGGTGCGCCGATGGTCCGGTTGTGCCAGATCGCGCAGGTCATGGCGAGGATCCGCTGAGCCACGCGGACGCCGACGCCTTCGATGGTCCGGCCGCCGTGCTGTTCCAGGTCGAGTTGGCCCTTGAGGGTGTCGTTGACCGACTCGATCAGCTGACGGACCGTCTTGAGCAGGGGCTCCGCCGGGTGTGGGATGCCGCGGTTGCGGTAGGAGGGCCGCAGCAGACTGATGCCGCGGGCGGCGAGGAAGCGGTCGAGTTCGGCGGCGATGTAGCCCTTGTCCGCCAGGATCAGCAGGCCCGGCCGGGCGGCGGCCAGATGTGGTTCGTTGTCGATCAGGTCGGCCAGCACCTGCCGGTCGTCGATCTTGGGGTCGGCCAGGGCCCAGGTGACGGGCAGGCCGGCCGGGGTGCACACCAGGTGTAGTTTCAGGCCCCAGTAGAAGCGTGAGTGGGAGCGGCAATAGCCGTAGTTGGCCCAGCCGGCCAGGTCGGAGCGTTTGACGGTCTCACGCGAGCGGGCGCACTCGACGGGCGTCGAGTCCACGATCCACACATCGTCCAGCCACAGGTCACAGTCGGTGGCGAGGGAACGGATGGCCCGCTTGACCAGGCCCAGCGCGGCTCTCAGGCGCTTGTTGTAGGCCGGGCGCTGGGGCAGGTAGGGGAACAGGCCATGCAGGTGGGCGTGGGCGAAGCGCAGCCAGCGGGCCTCGCAGTGGAAGCCCAGCATCGCTTGGGCCACGGCCAGGGTGACCAGTTCCGCGTCGGTCAGCCGGGGCGGCCGGCCACGCCACCGCGGGGTCTTCAGATGGTCATCGACATGCACGTACAGTGCGGTCAAGAGGGTGTCTAACTCGGTCGTCACAACCCGATGCTGGACACCCTCCCTGCGTCCGTGAACCCCGCAATCGGAACTACTCGTCTAGACCGTATGGAGAACCGGCGCCTCACTCGCAAGTTGGCGCGGGTTGCCGCCACTCTGAGTGGCGGTAGAGCCGCAATTGCGGGAGGTGCCGGCCATGTTCGAGCGTACGTATGCCGGGCTGGATGTTCACGCCCGTTCGGTCGTCGGGGCCGCGATCGATGGAGTTTCCGGGGAGATCCGGTCGCTGCGGCTGGCGCCGGAGACGAACGCGGTGCTGGCCTGGGTGGCGTCGTTGCCCGCTCCGGTGGCGGTGGCGTATGAGGCAGGGCCGACTGGGTTCGGGCTGGCCAGGGCGTTAACAGCGGCGGGTGTGCGGTGCGTGGTGGTGGCCCCGTCGAAGATCGAGCGGCCGCCGGGGGATCGGGTCAAGACCGACCGGCGGGATGCCGAGAGGTTGGCCAGGCTGCTGCGGATCGGGGAACTCCCGGCCGTGCGGGTGCCCACCGAGGCGGAGGAAGCCGCGCGGGATCTCGTGCGAGCGCGCGAGGACGTGCGCGGGGACCTGATGAGGGCGAGGCACCGGCTGTCCAAGCTGCTGCTGCGCCAGGGCCTGGTGTGGCAGGGCACGGCCTGGACGCAGGAGCACGAGGGTTGGCTGCGCTCGCTCTGCTTCGACCGGTTCGGCGTGCGGCTGGCCTTCGAGGAAGCCTTCGACACCGTGCTGAGCACCCATGCCCGCCGCGGGCGGCTGGACGGGGCCATCGAGCAGATGGCCGCCGCCTCGCCGTTCGCGCCGGTGGTGGGGCGGCTGGGGTGCCTGCGCGGGATCAGCACGCTGACCGCCTTCGGCCTGGCCGTCGAGGTCGGCGACTGGCACCGGTTCACCGGCGCCACCATCAGTTCCTATCTGGGGCTGGTGCCCTCGGAAGCATCCAGCGGAGAGCGCCGGGTGCAGGGTCCGATCACCAAGACCGGCAACAGTCACGCCCGCCGGCTGCTGGTGGAGGCGTCCTGGCACCACCGCAAGCGCTACCGTCCCAGCCGCGAGCTGATGCGCCGCCAGGCCGGTCAGCCGCCCGCCGTCCGGGACCGGGCCGAGCGGGGCAACCGGCGCCTCAACCAGCGGTGGAAGCGATTCGACACCCGCAACAAGCGGCCCACCATCGCCGCCGTGGCCGTCGCTCGCGAACTGGCCGGGTGGTGCTGGAGCCTCGCCGTGATGGACGAGCCGTCCTGACACCAGCCGGCCCACAAACAGCCGGTGGGAGACGGGCGCTGGACAGGCAACGCGAGGAGGACCCGCGGCATAGCTATGAGCAGTCACGTCCACATCTGGCGCGGCCACGCTCGACCCTAGACCCGCGGAACACTCCCGACGCACAACCGGTCATGCGGTACCCAACCCGCGCATATCAGCCTGACCGCGCGTCGACCGACACGCCTCACCACACGCCGTCTCCCACCGGCCCTCACACCGACACGACCAAGACTGATGCCCGGACATCGAGTCGGCATCCGCATGCCCACTTGACACCCAGGCCCTCCATATCAGCTGTTCAGCGCCTCGATGTTGGCGGCCCGGCGGGCGAACACCTCCTCCCGCCGGTCCGTCACCTGCCGCAGCGCGTCCTTGCGGTCCCGCTTGGAGAGCCGGTCCAGGTAGACCTGCCCGGTGGTGTGGTCGGTCTCGTGCGCCAGACAGCGGGCGAAGTAGCCGGTGCCCTCGACGACGACCGGCTCGCCGTCCCTGTCCAGCCCTCGCACCACGGCCCGGTCGGGGCGCGGTACGGCCATGACGGCGCCCGGTACCGACAGGCACCCCTCGCCCTCGTCGAGCAGCCTGCGCCCGGCCGGGTCGGGCTGCTCCAGGACCGGGTTGACGATGTGCCCGACATGCCGGGCCCCGTCGTCGTCCGGGCAGTCGTAGACGAACAGCCGCAGATCGACCCCGACCTGGTTCGCCGCGAGCCCGCAGCCGTCGGCGATGTACATCGTCAGGAACATGTCGTCGATGAGCGCCGCGAGATCCGGCCCGAACTCGGTGACGTCCCGGCACGGCTTGTGCAGCACCTCCTCGCCGACCTCGGTGATCCGCCGCACCGCACCGCGCCGGGCCTCGGGCGCGAGCGGCGGGTACGAGTCGACCGGCCTGCCTTGCAGGAAGACGCTGGGCATCTGAACTCCCTTTGAGTCGTTGCTGGTTGTGTGGATGCTGTGGCTGGCCGGGAATCGGGCTTCCGACCTTCGGAGCCCCTCCCTACCCTCCGGTACTCATGACAACAGAACACACCCGGAACGCTCAGGAGAACGCCGGCCACACCCGCAGACGCTTCCTCACGGCCACTGGAGGAGCCGCCCTGGCGTTAGGCGCCACGGGCCCCGCGTTCGCCGCCGCACCCGCCGGGAAGCGCGTCGCCGTCCTCGGCGGCGGAGTCGCCGGTCTCAGCGTGGCCCAGGAACTCGCCGAACGCGGGTACGCCGTCACCGTCTACGAGTACTACGACGCCCTCGGCGGCAAGGCCCGCTCGATGCCCGTCCCCGGTACCGCGGCCGGCGGCCGCGCCGATCTCCCCGGCGAGCACGGCTTCCGCTTCTTCCCCGGCTTCTACCGCAACCTCCCGGACACCCTGCGCCGCATCCCCTTCCCAGGCAACGCGAACGGCGTCCACGACAACCTCGTCAGCGGCACCGAGGCCCTCTTCGCCCGCGCGGGAGGCCGACCCGACCTGCACTTCCCGCTGCGCCGCGCCACCACCCCGCCCGCCCCCGGCACCCTCACCCTGTCCTGGATCCGCGACCAGCTCCTGTCGGTCCTGGACCTCGGCACCCGGCTGCCCGCCCATGAGGCCGCCTACTTCGTCGACCGGATCCTGGTCCATCTCACCAGCTGCGACGCCCGCCGCGAGGACGAGTGGGAGAAGACCTCCTGGTGGGACTTCCTGCGCGCGGAGGAGATGAGCGAGGAGTACCGCTCGCTCCTCGCCATCGGCCAGACCCGCAATCTGGTCGCCACCCGCGCGGAGGTGGCCTCCACCCGCACGGTGGGCCGCGTCATCATCGAGGCCCTGCTGCTGTGGGGACTGCTCGGCCGGGGCCAGGACGGCGACGCCGACATCGACCGGGTGCTCAACGCCCCCACCACCGAGGCCTGGATCGACCCCTGGGAGCGGCATCTGCGCTCACTCGGCGTCGAGTTCGTCCTCGGCACCAGGGTCCGCGAGGTGCTCTACGCGGGCGGGCGGGTGACCGGCGTCCAGGTCTCGGCCCGCGACGGCGGCCAGGACCGCACCGTCACCGCCGACCACTACGTCAGCGCGCTGCCGGTGGAGCACGCGCGCGTGACGTGGGGCCCGGCCCTGCGCGCCGCTGACCCGCAGCTCGCGCGCTGCGACGCCCTGCGGACGGACTGGATGACCGGCGTGATGTTCTATCTCCGCACGCCCACCCCGGTCGTGCACGGCCACGTCAACTGCCTGGACTCACCCTGGGCGGTGACGGCGGTCGGCCAGGCCCAGTTCTGGGCCGGACGGGACTTCTCGCGCGACTACGGCGACGGAAGCGCCCGGGACTGTCTCTCCGCGATCATCTCCGAGTGGGACAAGCCGGGCATCCTGTACGGGAAGCCGGCTCGCGAGTGCACGCGCGAGGAGGTCGTCGCCGAACTGTGGGCGCAGCTGAAGGACGCGCTGAACGACTCCGGGAAGACGACCCTCACCGACGCCGACCGGCTCGGCTGGTTCATGGACCCGGCGGTGACCGGCCTGGGCGGCCCCGACCCGCAGAACCGCGAGCAACTGATGATCCACCCCACGGGCACCTTCTACAACCGTCCCACGGCCCATACGCGGGTGCCCAATTTCTTCCTCTCGGGGGACTTCGTCCGCACCGACATCGACCTCGCGTCCATGGAGGGTGCCAATGAGGCGGCTCGCGCCGCGGCCAACGCCGTACTGGACGCCGACAATTCGGGCGCCGAACGCTGCGCGATCGCGGGCCTGTACCGCCCGCCCGAGCTGGAGCCGCTGAAGCGGGTCGACGAACTCCGCTACCGGCTGGGTCTGCCCAACACCTTCGACCTCGGCTAGCGGAGGTGCCGGACGGGGCCGCTGCCCCCGAGCGGCTGCGGCCCCATCCGTACTGTTGTGCCCGTTATGGGCTGTGCGTCAGAGTACGCGCACCGCGCCCGAAGCGGGATAGCCGGAAAGGTCCTGAATGACCACACCCTTGGACGGGTTGGCGGCGTCCAGGTACTGACCGTTCCCGATGTACACACCCACGTGGTACGCCGAGCCCTTGCCGCCCCAGTACAGGATGTCCCCGACCTGGAGGTTGGACAGCGACACGTCCGTGCCGGCCATCGACTGGTCCTGCGAGACGCGGGGCAGGTCCACGCCGACCTGCTTGAAGGCGGCCTGCACCAGCGAGGAGCAGTCCCACGCGTTGGGGCCGGTGGCGCCCATGACGTAGGCGTCGCCGAGCTGGGCCTTGAGGAAGGAGATGACCGTCCCCACACTGCCGCTGGCCGGGGCCGAGGCGGTGGTGGACGCGCTGGTCGTGGCGAGCGTGGCCCGCTCGGCGCTGCGGGCGGCGCGCTCCGCGGCGGCCTTGCGAGCGGCCTCGGCGGCCTTCTTCTTGGCCTCCGCCTTCTCCTTGGCCTCGGCGAGGTCGGCCTTGGCCTCCTTCGCGGCGGCCGCCGCTGCGGCGTCGCGCTCGGCCTGGAGCTCGTAGCTGGCCGCGGCCTGCTGCGTGGCGTCCGCGGACTCCGCGACCTGAGCGGCCAGGTCGGCCGTCAGGGTGGGCAGTTCGAGGGTCTGCGTGACCGGCTCGGCGGCGCTCGCCGTGGCCGACGCGCCCGCCGCTGCCATGCTGAGGACGCCACCGGCAACTCCGGCGCGCATCGCGAGGGTCGTGGACCCGGTGCGGCGGGGTTTCCGGTGGCTGCGTATGTGAGCGGTGTGGGACATGAGAACAACCGGTATCAGGGGCTCCTCCATACCTACAAGAAACGTGTGCTGCGCCACAGTTGTTCAATCGACCTCGTGAACCCCGGGTGTGTCGCCCTTTATTGACGCCGTAACGGACATTGCGGACGTAGCCCAACCCGCCCGTGATCACGGCCTTTCATCGGTTCGCCCGAATTGCCCCGCGCTTACCACTTGTTGAGGCAGGTGGCCAAGCCCGGTTCTCACGGCCCTCTCATGGATGTGGCGGAGGTCACGCAACGGTTACGGAGGTGGCCGCGTCCCGCGCGCATGACCCGGTCGCGACCCGGTCGCGTCCCGGACCCGAGTCGCTCGTGAATGTGTGCACGCGTCCACACCGCACCCCGGACCTCCCTCTGACGTGTGAACGGAGTCCACTATCAAGCGTCCGCGTCCATCACCAATTTGCATGCAGAGGAACTCTCTTGATATTGAGACGACCCCTCCGAGCTGCGACGACGAGCGGAAATGTCACCTCAGGTGATCACTTGGATGCCTCGCGTACGAAGATCACCACTCATCCGACTTCATGATCCTTCGTCAGGTGGTGGAGATCACAAAGCTTGTGTAATACCCCGTGTCGCAGATCACAGAGCGGCGGGCATAGGATGCGAGGCAGTTGGGCTTGTGACCTGCTTCACATGTTCTCGATCTTCGCCGGGACGGGCGGAGTTCATGGGGCCGGTGGGGCGGAAGTGAGTCCGGCGACCATCGCCAGCAGTCAGTGCCGACTGAGAGGAGCGAGGAGCGGTGAACGCGTATGCGCCCATCCTCGTACTGGGAGCCCTCGGGGCAGGCTTTGCGATCTTCTCCGTGGTCATGGCCACGCTGATCGGTCCGAAGCGGTACAACCGGGCCAAGCTCGAGGCCTACGAGTGCGGTATCGAGCCGACCCCCACGCCGGCCGGCGGCGGGCGCTTTCCCATCAAGTACTACCTGACGGCGATGCTCTTCATCGTCTTCGACATCGAGATCGTCTTCCTCTACCCCTGGGCCGTCACCTTCGACGCCCTGGGGATCTTCGGGCTCGTGGAGATGCTGCTCTTCGTGCTCACCGTCTTCGTCGCGTACGCGTACGTATGGCGGCGCGGCGGCCTGGAATGGGACTGAGGGGCCTTTAACTCATGGGACTCGAAGAAAAGCTGCCGAGCGGCTTCCTGCTGACCACCGTCGAGCAGGCCGCGGGCTGGGTGCGCAAGGCGTCCGTCTTCCCGGCCACCTTCGGCCTCGCCTGCTGCGCCATCGAGATGATGACCACCGGCGCCGGCCGCTACGACCTGGCGCGCTTCGGCATGGAGGTCTTCCGCGGCTCACCGCGGCAGGCGGACCTCATGATCGTCGCCGGCCGGGTCAGCCAGAAGATGGCACCGGTGCTCCGGCAGGTCTACGACCAGATGCCGAACCCCAAGTGGGTGATCTCCATGGGGGTCTGCGCCTCCTCGGGCGGCATGTTCAACAACTACGCCATCGTGCAGGGCGTCGACCACATCGTCCCGGTCGACATCTATCTGCCCGGCTGCCCGCCCCGCCCCGAGATGCTGATGGACGCGATTCTCAAGCTCCATCAGAAGATCCAGACCTCCAAGCTCGGCGTGAACGCCGAGGAGGCGGCCCGCGAGGCGGAGGAAGCGGCGCTCAAGGCCCTGCCCACGATCGAGATGAAGGGGCTGCTGCGGTGAGCGACGCCAACGGCACGGGCGCCGGGTCGAACGGGGTCAACCCCGAGAAGGACCTCGGTGCCTCCAACCTCCCCGGCCAGCGCGGCGAGGGCGGCGAGGAGATCCGCGTCCAGCGCGGCATGTTCGGCGCCAACAACGGCGGCGACACCTCCGGCTACGGCGGCCTCGTCCGCTCGGTCCGCCTCCCGGGACCGGCCGCCCGCCCCTACGGCGGCTGGTTCGACGAGGTCGCCGACGAACTGGAGGGCGCGCTGGAGGAGCAGGGACTGCTCCCCGAGAACGCCATCGAGAAGACGGTCGTCGACCGCGACGAGCTCACGTTCCACATCGAGCGTGAGCACCTGCCGCGCGTCGCCCGCACCCTGCGCGACGACCCGGCCCTGCGCTTCGAGCTGTGCACCGGAGTGAGCGGCGTCCACTACCCGAACGACAAGGGCCGCGAGCTGCACGCCGTCTACCACCTGCGCTCGATCACCCACAACCGGTTGATCCGGCTGGAGGTCAGCGCCCCCGACAGCGACCGCCGCATCCCGTCGCTGGTCTCCGTGTATCCGACCAACGACTGGCACGAGCGCGAGACCTACGACTTCTTCGGCATCGTCTTCGAAGGCCACCCCGCCCTGACGCGGATCATGATGCCGGACGACTGGCAGGGCCATCCGCAGCGCAAGGACTATCCCCTCGGCGGCATCCCCGTCGAGTACAAGGGCGCCCAGATCCCGGCTCCGGACCAGCGGAGGTCGTACTCATGAGCACGCAGTCAGCATCCGCCCGTGAGACCACCGAGGGCACCGTATACACGGTCACCGGCGGCGACTGGGACGAGATCGTCGAGGCCGCGGCCCGCGCCGACGACGAGCGCATCGTCCTCAACATGGGCCCCCAGCACCCCTCCACTCACGGAGTGCTCCGCCTGATCCTGGAGATCGACGGCGAGACCGTCACCGAGGCCCGCTGCGGCATCGGCTATCTCCACACCGGCATCGAGAAGAACCTCGAGTTCCGCACGTGGACACAGGGCACCACGTTCGTGACGCGCATGGACTACCTGACGTCCTTCTTCAACGAGACCGCCTACTGTCTCGCCGTCGAGAAGCTCCTCGGAGTCGAGGACCAGATCCCCGACCGCGCCACCCTGATCCGGGTGCTCCTGATGGAGCTGAACCGCCTCTCCTCCCACCTGGTGTGCATCGCCACCGGCGGCATGGAGCTCGGCGCCACCACGATCATGATCTACGGATTCCGTGATCGTGAAATGATTCTCGACATCTACGAGCTGGTCACGGGCCTGCGCATGAACCATGCGTACATCCGGCCCGGCGGACTCGCCCAGGACCTGCCGCCCGGCGCGGTGGACCAGATCCGCGAGTTCGTGAAGAAGATGAAGAAGAACCTCCCCGAGTACGACAAGCTCGCCACCGGGAACCCCATCTTCAAGGCCCGTATGCAGGACGTCGGCTACCTCGACCTGGCCGGCTGCATGGCCCTCGGCGCCACCGGCCCGATCCTGCGCTCCACCGGCCTGCCCCACGACCTGCGCAAGGCGCAGCCGTACTGCGGCTACGAGACCTTCGACTTCGAGGTCCCGACCGCCGACACCTGCGACTCCTACGGCCGCTTCCTGATCCGCCTGGAAGAGATGCGCCAGTCGCTCAGGATCGTCGAGCAGTGCCTGGACCGGCTTCAGCCCGGACCGGTCATGGTCGCCGACAAGAAGATCGCCTGGCCCGCCCAGCTCGCCCTCGGCCCCGACGGTCTCGGCAACTCCCTCGACCACATCAAGAAGATCATGGGCACCTCCATGGAGGCCCTGATCCACCACTTCAAGCTGGTGACCGAGGGATTCCGTGTCCCGCCGGGACAGGCGTACGCGGCC